>NZ_JBJIAB010000063.1:0-16239 GCF_045310795.1 Candidatus Clostridium helianthi | reverse complement strand
AGTTTGTACAGAAATCGGAGTTTGGTTCATTGTATTTTATGGGATTTCTTTTTAATTACTTGTAAAGTGGTGTTTTATTAAATAAATAAAAAATTTTAACAAAATATATGTATATGCATATATTTAGAATGGAGTTGATTAATTATGAAATCACTATTCGATCAAACGCAAGTTGGTCCACTTAAATTAAAGAACAGATTTATAAGATCTGCAACATATGAAGGAATGGCAGAGGAAAAAGGAAATATAAATGATGAACTATTTAAAGTTTACGAAGATTTAGCTAAAGGAGGTGTAGGAACTATAATCACTGGAATAACGGCTGTGACTGATTTAGAGGAATTTATTCCAGGCCAAATGGGAATTTATAATGATTCATTTATTGATAATCATAAAAAAATTATTGAGGTAACTCATAAGTACAATGCTAATATAATATTGCAACTTGGAGCAGCAGGAACACAAACCATAAGAAATGAAGAAAAGGTGATTTTAGGCCCAAGTAATATAACAGATTTGGGATATAAAAATACCCCTAAAGAAATGACTTTAGAAGAAATTGTTTCAATTCAGATAGATTTTGCCAATGCAGCACTTAGAGCACAAAAAGCAGGTTATGATGGTATTCAGATACATGCAGCTCATGGATATTTACTCAGTAAGTTCTTAACGCCTTATTATAACAGAAGAACAGATGAGTATGGTGGTAATATTGAGAATAGATCTAGAATGCTTATAGAAACGTATAAAAAAATACGTGATAAAGTAGGAAAAAATTATCCTGTTTTAATTAAAATAAATTGCGAAGATTTTATGGATCAAGGTATGACTTTCGAAGAATGTAAATATGTATGCAAAAAACTTGAAGAGCTTGGCGTAGATGCTGTTGAAATTAGTGGGGGGAGTTTATCTTCACGCCCAAATGAGAGCTATTCAAGAAAAATAGTGAAAGGACAAGCTCCTTACTATACATTTTATGCTGAAAGGATAAAGGAAGAAGTTAATATTCCAGTTATTTCTGTAGGCGGAATACGTGACATTTCAGCTCTAACAAAAATTCTTAATGAAAGCTCCATTGATTATTTTGCATTGTCCAGACCATTAATATGTGAAAGTAATCTTATTAAACGTTGGAGCGAGGGGAATACTGAGCCATCAAAATGTATATCATGCGGTAAGTGTTCAGGATTTGGCAAAACAATCTGTGTTTTTAATAGGAAATAATATCTTAAACTTAAAAATTAATGATATCATGAGATAAAAATAATATATTCTTCAATAAAGCTGGTTTTTTGAAATCTGCTTGTGAGTATATTGACAATAAGAATTGCTATAGATTACTATATGTATATTCAGAGGTTTTGACGGAGGTAATTTATTTATGTCTAATTTAGATGATTTAAAGAAAATTGGAAGTTGTGTTTGTAGAAATTTGCGTATGACAACAAGGGTCACTACTCAGCATTTTGATCAAGTTTTTCAAGCGGTTGGATTAACAGCGCCACAGTTTTCATTATTAGCAGACATAGCATCTCGTGAAAATGTTGCTGTAAGTGAGTTGGCAGAGGCTTTGCTAATGGATCAGACAACAGTAACTCGCAATATTGAAATTTTAAGAAAAAAGGGATATGTAGATGTGCGAACAGATGATAATGATTCAAGAAGAAAGTGCATTTCAATAAGTGATGTCGGAATTAAGAAGCTCGATGAGGCAATTCCTGTATGGAATGAAGTACAATCGCCAATAGAGAAGGAGATAGGCGCTGAGAAATTTGAAGAATTCTTAAAAACGTTAGCGCAAATACAAAATTTTATTAATAACTCTTCCAAATAAAGTACCTAAGTAATGATTTAATTCATATTCATGACTTAGTTGTAACCATATATTATTTTACGTATTATCATTTATAGAAATAGTTTGTTTAATGATAAAAAGTCATTTAATATAAAAGTAATAGATTTATAGATATAGTTGAAAACAAGTAATAGTAACCTAAATCTATTATTGATAAACTATATTATTTTAAAATATATGTATATACATGTTAAAGTTAAAATTTAGGTTGAGGATAGTATTTGGGATGTATATTAATGAGGGAAATGAGAAAGTAAGAGAGAGGGCGGAGCTGGCAGTTAAAAAACTTAATATAAAAAAACTAAAGAGTAACAGTAAGAGAGTAAATTAATGTAATTTTATTAAGCTGGATTATTCCTATAAATAATGTCTATTTTATAGCTTCTGTATAATATATAAATATAACATATTCTAAAGAATATACTTAGTAAAGTTTTTGTATTTCATTGAGTATATTAGAAACTCTCAGAATTATAATAAAGTATATTTATAACAGAATTAATGAAAAGGGATGATTTTAATAATGGAAATATACAATAAAAATGTATATAAGAATAGATGGATAATATTGGCTGTTGTGGTTTTACTTCCATTTATGGGGACCCTTGATAGTACAATAGTTAATGTAGCACTTCCTGTTATGGTGAATATATTTTCAGTAACGATGTCTTCCATTCAGTTAATCGTAATCTGCTATCTTATAACAATAGTTAGTACAATATTACTGTTTGGAAGGCTCGGTGACATAAAAGGAAAATCTATAGTATTTAATTTAGGTTTATTGGTATTTACCATAGGTTCTTTATTTTGTGCGTTATCAAAAAATTTTACGTACCTATTATTTTTTAGAATAGTTCAGGCGATAGGAGCATCGGCAGCTATGGCAAACAACCAAGGGATAATAACGCAAGTATTTCCAGCAAATGAAAGGGGGAGAGCTCTTGGAATATCGGGAACATTTCTAGCTCTTGGCACAATGATTGGTCCGCCATTGGGAGGTATTTTAATTTCTTACTTAAGTTGGCATTATATATTTCTAATAAATATTCCAGTGGGAATAATTGGAACAGCAATTGGTTTTAAAGTATTGCCTCGTAAGTCAAATGAAAAGAAAGAAGACATTGATTTTATTGGTGCAATAATTTTTGGTATAAGTGTCGTATTATTATTTTATTCTCTTATAAATGGACAAACTGTTGGCTACGATAATAACATGATTAGAATTAGCTTTATTGCAGCTATCATTCTATTTATAATATTCATACGAATAGAAGGAAAATTAAAATATCCACTTCTAGATTTATCATTATTTAGAAATTCACTTTTTACGGTTGGAATATTATGCACATTCATATGTTATGCATCAATTAACAGTAATAATATTGTACAGCCTTTTTACCTCGAAAATGTTTTAAAAATGACTCCAAGCTTTGCGGGAATGATAATGATGATCTCTCCTGTATTAATAACGGTTATTTCTCCTTTTAGTGGTTATTTATCAGATAAAATAGGGTCAGAATTTCTAACATTTTTAGGCTTGATACTAATAGGAATTGGAATGGGTTTAATGGCAACTTTAAATGAAAACTCCAATATATACCAATTAATTATATATATAGTCTTTATTGCAATTGGAAATGGATTGTTTTTACCTCCTAATAATTCCTTAGTTATGTCTTCAGCATCTAGTGATAAATTGGGTATCGCAGGAAGTATAAACGCTTTTGTAAGAAATTTAGGACAATCATCTGGTGTTGCTATGGCTACAATGCTTTTATATTCATTTATGAGTATGAAAATGGGAGAGAAAGTACTTGGATATATAGAGGGTAGAGATGATGTCTTTATGTATGGAATGAGGTATGTATATGTTTGCTCAGCCATCATTTGTTTTGTTGGAGTAATAGTGACTTATATAAGATTAAGAAAGAAAAAGTTAAACAGAAAAATATGATTTCTTAAGTGCTGATTGGTGTGCTAGATAAAGATAATTTTTTTGAGTCTGATTATTATGAAAAAAGTCGAAAACAAAACTTTATATTTATGAATTGTATTGGTATATAGATACCATACCAGAAAGTAAAAACATTTTTATGCAGCAGGCATTGAAAATGAGCTGTTAAAAGCTCTTAATTGTAGGTTGTTCCGTTAACGCTTGTCACAATGAAATTGGGAGCAAGCATTAATGGTGCAACCTGCAATTTAGAACTCTCAGCGAAATTTTCATAGTCATGTGAAATAACAATGTTTTTACTTTCGGAGATTATTGCATAAGCATAAGTTGTATATTGTTTATCTATATAGATAACAAAATCATAAACTATACTTAGACTATGAAATATCTTCCAACCAGAAATGAGTACTATACTTTTGTGGAATGTTTCATTGGTAATTTTGATGGATGTGATTCTTTGGCTATGAGTTGTTCCAAATGTGCTAGTTCAAAGCTTGTTCTTTGAGGCTAGCACTTTGGGTGCAACTTTATAGCCTTAGAATCACCCATCAGAATTACCTAGAAACTGGAACAAAAGTATAGTACTCATTTCGGTGAGGTATGCGCATAAGTATAGATTATAGTTGGCTTATCTATACATTACTAGGATTTAAAGGTTGTGGTTACCAATGTAATTTATTTAACTATATAACCTCGAACTCTTTGTACTCCGTAGCTATTCACCCTTCGAAGGTAGTCATGATCGTTTTCACCAGGTTCTCGTTGTACAAATACATCTAATCTATTATCTACTCCAAAATACTTATCTGAACCTTTATCATTAACAGTAACTTGTCCATAACCATCCAAATATATTTGGGTATTTAGAGGTATTACGTTATTTGCAACACCTCCTGGAGTTAATGGCTTATTTTGACAAGTTACTGGACCAGCACTACTATTTTCTGAATCAAGAGATGTATAAAAAGTTAATATAAAATCTCTCCATTCAGGTGTAACACTCTTTTCTTGTTCTTTTTCTTCAGCTTCCTTCTTTTTAATCAATTCTCTTTGCTCAATTTTTTCATTATTTATTTCATCTATAGAATTTTCCTTAAATTCTGTTTTTTCATTATGTGTTATTTCTATATTATTATCTTCTACAACATCTGTTGCTAAAGCGTTAAATGGTGTTATTGTGCTTACATCATATGTATCAAGTATTAAAATAATGCTTAATAAGCACACTAGCCTCTTTACTCTTAGCATTTGTCCACTCCCCTTTGTTGGTGCTTTTTAATGAGACATAATAGGCTCTAATAAATTATAACATAAATGTAAAATATTTACAAAAGACAAAAGGTATTTATAGATATGTACATTTGAGATAACTTATTGAGAGTAAAAGGAAAACAATCAAAATATTAATTGTGGTTTTTAGAAGAAATAACAAAAATGCAATATTTCAGCTAGCAATATATGAATTTTAAGAGAAAGTAAGCAATTATATAATAAGGAATCTAATAAATAACAGTAAAGAAAAATTGTAAATTAATAATTTATAGATAAATTAATTGATGTGTTTGTAATGTTTAACAAATATATGCAATGATGTTTAATATAGTATTAAAATATGGTAATATAGATATGTAATTATGTATAAGCCTTTATAGCAATAATATGGAACTAAAAAATGCAGTCATTAGTTTGGCTGTATTTTTTATGCAAATTAATAGTGGTATAATAATTATGGTTAGTCGTTTTAATATAAAAAGGTATTAATCAGAATAAACTTAAGAAAAGCTAGGAGTTTTTATTTATGCATGACAATTTATTATTAATAGACGGTTCATCTCTTTTATCTTGCTGTTTTTTTGGTAATCTTCCAAGAGAATATAGATTTGCTAAAACTGATGAAGAGAAGGATAAATATATTGAAAAATTACGTCAGTCACCTAAAGGCGAGTTTACTAATGGTGTCTTTACAATGATGGCATCAATGCTTAAAATGATTAAAAATCAAAATCCCACTCATATTGCTGTGGCTTGGGATTTAACTAAAGAATTTACCTTTAGAAAAAAAATATATTCAGAGTATAAAGGTACTAGAAAGAATATGAGAAGTGAGCTGGGAAGCCAGTTTGCATTAGCTCAAAAAGTTCTAAAAGAAATGAATGTTCCAGAGTTTGTGTTTAAAGAGTATGAAGCAGATGATATAATAGGTACCTTGGCAAAGAAATTTGGAAGATCTATGAGAGTTAGCATTTGGACTAAAGATCAAGATTGTCTTCAACTTGTTGATGATAATGTAAGGGTATGGCTTATAACTTCAAAGTGTACCGATATGTACGAAAGTCTTGGAATAAATATTAAAGAACTTAATATACCTAGCGGAGTTTTTGAATTTACTACACAGTATGTGAATCATTTTTATGGTGTGGATCCTATCCAAATTATTGATAGAAAAGCTATAGAAGGCGATGCTTCTGACAATATTCCGGGAATAAATGGAGTTGGAGAAAAGTCTGTTATACCATTACTTCAAGAATTTGAAACAGTGGAAGGTATATATGATTTTATAGAAAATTCACCTGAAAAAGAAATAAAAAAAATGTTCAAAGATCTTGGTATATTACGTTCCCCGTTAGCAAAGTTAGTTGAGGAATCAAATGAAAAAATAGTCGGGAAAAAAGCAGCTTTGCTTTGCAAACAATTGGCCACTATAAAGTGTGATATAGAAGAACTTAATAATATAACAATAGATCAATTGAAACTTCAAATAGATGAAGAGGGAATGAAAAACATGTTTACTGAACTTGGATTTACAAATTTGCTAAATTAATGGGTAATATATTTCTAGTGATTAAATATATGGGAAACATACTTTAATACATAAGTAATAAAAAAGCTATTTATAGATAAGTTGATAAATGTTAAAATAAATGCAAAATATAACATTCATACATAAGTGATATATATTAGGAGGAATAAGTTATGAAATTTTGTTGGAGTACTTTAAAAGTTAAAAATTTAGAAGAATCATTGAAGTTTTATCATGAGATTGTTGGTCTTAAGACTAATAAAAGATTTAATGCAGGACCTGGAAGGGAAATTGCATTTTTAGGAGATGGAGAAACTAAAATAGAACTAATATGTGATGAGGAAGTAAAAGAAGTAAGTTATGGGGAGCATATTTCTCTTGGATTTGAAGTTGACTGCATGGATGAGAAAATAAACTTTATTAAGGAAAAAGGAATAGAAATTCATAGTGGACCATTTCAGCCAAATCCTAATACTAAGTTTTTTTATGTTTTAGATCCTAATGGATTGAAGATTCAATTTGTAGAAAATAAATAATCACAAAGCTGTTGGAATTCTAGATAGATATTTAATAAAGCTGAAAATCCTTCAAATCTGAGGATTTTCAGCTTTTTAAACAATAGTTTAATTAACAGAAAATTTTAGTTTTAATATTTTACCATTTTCCTTTGCTCATATGCGCTGCTAATTCTGCTTTTGATATTTGCTTAATAGTCCAAGCACTATTTTTAGCTTTTTCAAAAGCTGTTACACAAGTAGGATCTAAATTTAAGTCTATTCCTTCTCTAGAAAGTTTGAAAATTTTATCAGCTAAGTTAATGATCTCTAAATGAATGTCATTAGTTCTATCAGAGTGATAGATTTTATCAGCTTCTTCACTAGTTAATTCGACAAATTTTTCTCTAGGAACTCCACATTTTGGACACTTCTCTGGAGCTTCTACTCCTTCACATATAAATCCGCACACACTACATTTAAATAATTTCTTCATAATTATTCCTCCCTTTAATCATACCATTAGATTATTAAAACATATACTAAGTAAATGTTCTCAATGTTATTAATTTGACATAATTGGTTAAAATCCTCCTAAAATTGAAAAAAAACTTAAAAATATTTTTCTTTAAAATATAGATTGACGTACATAATTTGAGTATGTAAAATTAGGATAAATAAAGAATGCAATCCATAATAGTAAGGAAATGAGGTGTTTGAATGAAGGAGGATTTATTATATTCTGAAAATAAAAAAGATAATAGAATATCATTATTAGATATATTTACAAAAAACACTATTAAATTTAAAAATTTAATTAAATATAAATTTAAAAAATCTGAAAAAGCAGAGAAGCTAACATTAGAATCTGCAAAAAAACAGTTTGAAGAGCTTAAAGCTAAGAAAGAAGAATTGGAAAAGTATGAAAATGAATTTCTTGAGTATGATGATCAATTAAAAGAAATGGATTATTGTCTAATAAAATCTAATGATTTAAACTCTGTAATCAGCTGTAAAAAAGAGAGTCTATCTCGAAGGTTCTTTAAATATGAGAATCTGAATATTGATAGTAAAGCAATAAATGCATTAATGTTTTTTGGGAAAGAAAGTATTATTCAGATAGAAGAAACTATAGGCCAGTTAAATAAGGAAGAAATCTCAATAGAAAAAACATATAAGTTAAGTAAATTTAGGATTAAGAATATATGTGATTTATATATAAGTTATGAAGAAAATAAATATGTAATAAAAAATATAGAACCTTTAGACAAGGAAATATATGGAACATTGAATGAGATCACAAACAAATATGAAGAGTATCACTTACAAAATAAAGAAATAAGAGATAAATTTATTAAAGCTTTTTCTGATGCCAAGTATGAACTAAATATTGCTAGCCCATGGATGAATAACTATGTGGTTAATAATAATTTAATAAATATGATGGAGAATTTACTTTCAAGAGGCGGAGCTATCAAAATTATATATGGTATAGAAGAAAATAGCTCTATTTATCACATTAAAAAGGATAGTAATAATAGAAGTAAGAATAGAAATAGCGATATGATAGCTGAAAGACTAAAGGATAGATTTAAATATTATGGAGGGAATTTTAAAATAAAAAAGGTGAATTCCCATAATAAGCTTTTAATCTGCGATGAGCAATATTATATGGAGACAAGTTTTAATTTATTATCTTTCTCGGGAGAATATGACGAGAATTCTAAGGACATTAGAGATGAGGGGGCAACTTGTAGCACTAATATAGAGGTTATAAAAGATTTGAGAAATAGATACTTTAGTTTTTAGTAGACAATTAGTAAAATAAATAATAATCGATGCTTAAATTAAATATAAATCATTAAAATTAAAACGGGATGTGTTGAAATTAGAAAATATACATATCTCGTTTTATTCTTTTATAAAAACTTATTGATACTTAGAATTAAATATCAAAATTTAATTGGCATTAATAACATATTGGTTAAATAATATATGCGCTGAGATAGAAAAGGTGTACAAATTTGATGTAGAGTATTAAATTATACTTATTCATATAGTTATGATTTATTAATCGTTATCCTGTGGGAATTATAAGAATAAATTAAACCAAAAATCCAACCTTGCTTAAATTCAATGTTACCTATTTCGTCAAAAAAATACATAAGTTTTTAAGGTTATTTATTTAAAAGATGGCAATAAATTAATAAAATAAACTTTTACAATGAAAAATAATGAAATATTAAAAATATTGTATAAATATTAGCGCGATGATATAATAAGATTCAAAGAATAATTTATATAAGTTTTCATTTATTTCCATTAAAATTCTGCATATTTATGTAAGATATTGGGGCGGTGATATTTATAATTAATAGAATTAGAAATACAGTGATAGGAAGAAAGGGTTCATTAAGGCTTTTAATTAGTGTATTGTTTATTACACTTATGGCTGCAACTGTTGGTATTATAACCTGTATTATATTTAATAATTGGAAAAGTTCGGTGAATAATACTATTGTGAAGGTTGAAGACGATTCCAATCAGGATGTTTTTAGCGAAATACAATCGATATTTAGCATACCTCTATATAACAATGAGGTTAACCACACTTTGATTGAAAACAAAGTTATAGACATGCATAACAAAGATCAGAGAGATGCTTTTTTTGCAGGAATAGTTAAATATAGTAGCGATGAGATTTATAGTTTTAGTTTTGGCACAGAAGATGGTGAATACTATGGTGCTAGAAAAGATGGAAATGACGAGATAGAAATATATAGAAGTACACCTGAAACAAAAGGTCATTCTTTATATTATAATGTAGATGAAAATTTAAAACAAGGGGATTTGGTTAATGACTATGGTGATTTCGATCCTAGAACAAGAGATTGGTATATAAGCGCTAAAGAAAATGGAAAACCGGTATTTTCTTCCGTTTATAAACATTTTACAAAAGATGATTTGGCTTTGTCAGCGTCATATCCTATTTATAATAAAGATGGGAGTATTCAAGGGGTAATGGGAACACATATAGTTCTTTCTACTCTTAATGAATCTTTGGAAAAAATCGCTAATGAGAATTCGGCTTCAATATATATAGTTGAAAAGAGTTCTGGATTTCTAGTTGCGAATTCGTTAAACAAAACTAATTTTGAAATACTTTCTGATGGAAATATTAATAGAACTTTGGTTAAGAATATTACGGATAAATCAATTAATGATGCATATGAAAACTATATTAATACCTCTAGTACAAACTTTATTTCGGAAGTTAATAATGAGAATTACCATACTAAAATATTTGAGTATAATAAAGATGGTTTAGATTGGCTTATAATAACATCTATTCCAGAGGCTGTTTTTACAAAAGAAATAAGGAACAATATTAATATAGCTATAGAACTTACTCTGATTGCTCTTATTATAGCTGTTATTATTCATATGAAGAGTACTAAAATCATATTAAAACCAATAAATCATTTGATAGAGATATCTGATAAATTTTCTAAGGGTAATTTATCAGAGAGGGCCAAGGTTTTTAGAAATGATGAAATAGGAAGTTTGTCTAAGGCTTTTAATAGCATGGCAGAAGAACTATGTTCGTTTATAAACAATCTTGAAAAAAAAGTTAAAGAAAGGACAAATGAACTGATTATTGCAAAAGAAGCAGCTGAACAAGCTAATATGGCAAAAAGTCAATTCTTAGCTAATATGAGTCATGAAATAAGAACTCCTCTTAATGGAATTGTTGGATTTTTAAGTATCTTAGAAAAAACTGACCTAGATAGTACTCAGCAAGATTATGTTGGAACAATTCAAACTTCTTCTGAAACATTGCTTGTAGTTATAAATGATATACTTGATATTTCTAAAATTGAAGCAGGGAGAATGGAAATAGAGAAAGTCGCTTTTGATATTCGTTCTGTAATTGAAAGCACTATATTTCTTTATGATGCAAAAGCAAGAGAGAAGGGGCTTGAACTTAATATGCTTATAAATTCGGCCATACCAAGTTGTTTAATAGGAGATCCTACTAAAATTAGACAAATTATAAGCAATTTAGTTAGCAATGCAGTCAAATTTACACACAATGGAGAAGTATTTATAGAAGTTTCAGTTATAAAAGAAATGAACACTGAAGTACAGCTTTATTTTGAAATAAGAGATACAGGAATTGGTATGGATGAGAAAGAGATAAGTAAGCTTTTTAAACCATTTAGCCAGGCTGATTCTTCATCAACTAGAAAATATGGAGGGACTGGGTTAGGTCTTGCGATATGTAAAAAATTAGTTGAGATGATGGGTGGTACTATAAGTGTAAAAAGTGTAAAAAATAAAGGGACGACCTTTTGTTTTAATTTAGTACTAGATAAATCAGAACAATCGGTAATTCAAATTCTTCCTGATTATTCTATATTTAAAGGTAAACGAATATTAGTTATTGATGATTATGAGATGAATCGTTATATAGCAAAAGTTTATCTTGAAGAGGTTGGGTGTATGATTGATGAGGCGGAAAGTTTAAAGTCGGCATTAAATATGCTTATAAATAATCGGAAAGCATACGACGTTATTTTGATTGATTATCAAATGAAGGAGATAACTGGTTTTGAACTTGTTGAAATAATGAAGGAAAGAGGCTTAATAAATGATATTCCTTTGATACTATTAACTTCAGTTACAGCAAATTCTGAAGCAAGGATAGCGAAGGAAAATAAATTTTCGGGATATATTTCAAAACCTTATAAAAGAGGTGATTTACTTGATTGTGTTGCAATGGTGATTAAAGGAGATGGCTATAAAATATATAATGATGATGTTTTTATAACAAAGCAAAATGTTGATGAAGCTAAATATAATAAAAAGATAAAAATCCTTTTAGTAGAAGACAATGATATAAACATAAAATTTTTTGTTAATAGTTTAAAATTAAATGGTTTGACTTGTGATATTGCTATTGATGGGGCAAAAGCGTTAAAAGCATGTGAGAACAAGGAATACGATATAATTTTTATGGATTGTCAGATGCCTGTTATGGATGGTTATGAAGCAACAAGAAAAATTCGTTTGTTAGGAAGTTATAAAAATATTCCTATAATAGCTATGACTGCTTATTCTATGAAAGATGATGAAAGTAAGTGCTTGGAAGCAGGAATGATCGATTACTTAAGCAAACCTTTTACTGTTGATCAAGTTATGGAAATGTTAGAAAAGCATGTGAAAAATATTCATAATGATGATATGAACATTTTGAGTAATTTAAGTGACGGTGGTTTTGAGATGAATCAAGGTGATTATTTTAATGAAATAGTAAAAAGTCTTATAGAGGAATCAGGATTTGACGAGCGTTTTTGCACAGAACTGCTTGAAGAATTTTGTGGGCAATCAAAGAAAATTCTGAGCCAAATTAAAGAATGTGTAGATCGAAATGATTTAAATGAATCATATAAACTTCTACATAAACTAAAAGGGTCAGCAGGTACTGTAAGAGTTAATGATATAGCTGAATTTGCTTTACAAGCCGAAAATGCTGCAAAAAATGATGATAAAGATTTATTAATGGAAGCGGTCCACAGCATGGAAAAAACGCTAAAAAAACTTGTAATGGAAAATGAATGAGAAATAAATAAAAAAGGTGATAGAAGAATTGAAAAAACTATTAGTAATTTGTTTTAATTTAGCTGATGTTTCTATTAAGAGATACTTAATCAGTATGAATGTCGCTTATGAATAATATTTTAGATAAAATTGATTTTTTAAATAATTTAGCTATATGTAATTTTGATTAATTACATATAGCTGTTTTTTTGTAAAGGGATTTATTCTTCGCAATTAACATGTTAATTTAGGTTTAATAACAACTCGTAAATTTTGAAACTAATCCCTAAAAAGCTAATTGAATTAAAAAATGAACTATTTGTGAAAAAAATATTGCAAGTGCCCTATAATAATAGTAGTATTAAATAAAGGTATTGTATATAAAAAAAGTATTAAGAGGTCTAATGTGGAAAAAGAAGTATATAGCTAAAATTAGACAATATATCTATCAATTAAGAAAAATAAATGTTAAAAATTTCAAAAGGTATAAAAATATTTAAGTTATTATAGGGTGGGGGAATGAGAGAAATGTGTAATGAATGTTATTTAAGAAACCGTGTAGAAAAATGGAGACAGAGATTAGATACTATGATTATTAAAAAGAAAGGCAATTTTTTGGATGATGAGATAATTGCTTTGAATCAATATGTTGGTGATTTGATAGCTGAGTGCATAGATTGTAATGCTTTTAAGTTTTATAAAGTTGGCAGAAGAAATACTGTTGTAGATAACAAGCAACGAGATGTGTATTATTATGGGGACTACAATTTGTTTATTAATTTGTATAATTATATAGAAGAAGGTATAAGAAATAGTGAAAAAGTTCATATTTCTATTCAGAAAAATCTCTACAAGAAATTAAAAAATTTACTTATAATTAATGGAATTTCTATTGAAAAGGTGCAATTTATATGTATAGAAGACATGAAGAAAATTATTCGTAATAAGAGTAATTCAATTAGTTTTAGTGAAGAAATAAAAATGAGTGAAAATAATGGATATGAGAAAAATAGATGGATAATTCAATCTTCTTTGCAAAAATATTTTTTACAGCAGGAAGATTATTGGAATCGATATAATGAAAAGTTTAATTCAAGTATTCTTTGCGTACATGATGCTTCTCTATATATACATAAAAATGCTCATTTAGAATTAGGACGTGAATTGTTAAATAAATATCAATATCATTCTAAAAAAGAAAATTATCAAGTGGGGATTTAAAATTTATATTTTGAGAGTGTTTAACATAGTACAAAAAAGTAGGCAGTTAATTCTAACTGTCTACTTTTTGCGCATAGAAGTATAAAAATATACGTTTGATTAATATTTTACGGATGGAAGGATAGCGGTAAGAATCTCTTTTAGTACATATAAATCTTTCTCATGAGCATGATTTATTATATCTATCAAGTCATCTTTATTAACATTAAGGGCTCTTTCGCCGTAAACTAAAAAGTCCAAAGAAATATGTAGAGTTGAAGCAATCTTAATTGTAGTCGGAAGCGACGGGTGACGTTGCCCCAATTCAATCTGGCTTAAATAAGTTGGAGATATACTAACCAATTCTGAAAACTTTTCTCTAGTTAAGCCGTTGCGTTCTCTTTCAGCTTTTATACGTTTTCCAATATCTATATAATTAATATTATTCAAGTTTATCATTCCTTTTTTTATATAACTTTATATTTTAAAGGCAAATAACAAAAAAAGCTATTTGAGTTCGTTTATGAAAATTAAAAGATATAAGTTTCTCACAAAAATACTATTAAGCGCATTAACTAAAAATATATGCTTTTTAAAGAAATTAAAAGAATAAAGGAATATTTAACTTGGGAAATTCTAATTGAAGCAGAAAATCTAAATGATGTTGTCCCAATTTAAGTTGATCTTAATAAGCTGATTTATCAGCTTATTTAAAAATAATCTTTAGTTATTCCGTTAGGTTTTCTTTTAGTTTTTCATAATTTTTTAATATCTGTGAAATCAATATTATTTAATTTATCTCTCTTTTTATATAACTGTACATTCTTAAGCAATATAACAAAAGTAGCTATTTGAATTAATTTATGAACTATTTGCAAAAAAATGTTGCCAGAGAATTATAAAAATAGTACTATTAAGTTAGGGTATAAAATCAATAAAATGCTATTAGGAGGGTATTATGGAAGAATTGGAAGTAAAAATAGAATCTGTTAGAGAGTATCTAAACAAACTAGTTGGTGAAGGAGATATTTGTAGAAATGATGAGATAATTTGCATTAGCATTAAATTGAATCACCTTATTAATCAGTACTACATAAGCAAAAAATACTAGTTTACATAAAAAGATTTTTAGTAGAATTAAGCTTTGAACTAATTAATATTAAATTATAAATTTAATATGTTTTTATACCTTGAATTTTTTATTAAACTTATTTATTAAATTTAATTTATATATTTAGATAATTCTAATCCAATATAAGGATAAATGTCAATATATGAGGGAGATTAACTTTTTATACTATGTTCTTATATTTATTTTTACATATGGTTATATATTAGAGGAGAATTGTTAATTTCTCAATTAGGAAATGTTAAAAGTGGGTTGGTGATTTTGCGAAAGATAATATATCCACAGAAATGGATATGTAATACTAAAAAGATGAAAAAATAAAACATGTAGTAAGATAGCGATTTAAGTAAAAATGTACTAAGAAAGAAAGGGGAATGGTTAAAAAAAGAAGGCGCTTATACAAATTTTAAGAAATTTACGATTGAGAAAAAAAGAGGGGTTATGGGAGGCATAAAGATGAAAAGTACATACGCAAGAGATATTGTTCAATTACTAGAGAAAACTAACTATAATGAAGTGATGGTCATTAGAAGTAAATTATCAGATGAAGATATTGAAGTTATAAATTTTTTTGCTGATCAATATCAAAAGAATGTCATGTTTGCTTCAATGCATGAAGCTTTATTTAATGAAAATGATAATCCGTTAGTTTTAAAATATTAGATTTATTTTGGTTGAAAAAAGAATATTTATAAGAGGGTGTAAAATTATGTGGGGAATTTTAAAACAAGACAAAAAAGAGTTAAGAAAAAATTTGAATTGTAGAATTTGTCCTTCGATTTATGAGGAAATTGATGGAATAAATGAGAGTATAGTAAAAGATATTAATCAAGTAAACATTACAGATGAGAAAATCATATTTGATATGATGAATAGGCGTAATATGCGTAAATATAATCATAAGCATGATGTTAAATTGTATTTGTTAGTTTGATTTGATAATCTTATATTAAAAATTTAGAGGGGATAATTCTATTCAACATTAGATGGGTATTAATATATTGAGGGTAGCATATGAGAAATGGTATTTATATATGAATAATATATTGCTTGCGGTGAAAATATAGTGTGATTGATGAAGATTATTATGTTTTTTGGAAATTAAATAAAAAGTATAGCTAGGTATGAAATAAAATGTACCCTATAGAGTAGACACTATAAAAAAAGTCTACCCTATAGGGTTTTTCTATTTATAATAAGATTATA
>NZ_JBJIAB010000062.1:0-17710 GCF_045310795.1 Candidatus Clostridium helianthi | reverse complement strand
GGTGACTCCTAGGGGAATCGAACCCCTGTTACCACCGTGAAAGGGTGGTGTCTTAACCGCTTGACCAAGGAGCCATGCTATATTGTCTTTCGCTTAAATGTCTTAACTAGATGTCCTTGAGTTATTCAAGCTGCTGACCACATAGACTATAATACATAAAATTAGATTCGCTGTCAACACATTTTTTCATTTTTTTTATTTTTATATTATTTATTTTTAATAAATTGGCATTATATCTACATTTCATGGGTTCCTTCAATATGATCTCTAGCCTCCTTCAGACTAGATAAAAGACATTTTTTTAAATTAATTTGCTCTTCAATAATTTTTATTTCCCCACAACATATTTCTAAAAAATCTTCTTTCTCTATTTTATTAATATTTATACTATATCCATTTTTTTTAAAATTTTTTCCTGAAGCTTTAACTTCTAAAGGAAATTTATTATTTATAAATAACAGCATTTCCTTTTCCCATACTTTACTCTTGTACATTTTATATTTATCTCTTAAAAGAATTAGATCTTTTACCTCTTCTTTAATTTCTAACTTCAACGATTCATATAGTGCATTATAAAAAAGTACTGATATCCCTCTTTTTAATTTAATTTTTAAGAAACTTCTATTATTAATTAAAAATTTATCTATATCATTTTCACTTATACATTCCACATCATTAAAAGAAAAACTCTTTACCCCACTCATATTTGGATAATTGACCATTATATTATCAAAGTTCATTCTTATCACTTTAAATACCCTTCCGAAATCTCCTGAATTCATATTAATTACCTTTACTTCCATTATAAAATCACCTCATTTTTAGTATTCCTTTCTTTTAACCTTAATATTACTATGATAAAATTTATTAAAAAGTATTATAAAGTATTGAATAATATGATTTGAATCCTTTTATTTTAGTAGTAATTAATAAATTAATGGTATACTTAAAATATTCAGTTTATTTTAGCACTGGGTAAAATATGTGATTTAATTTTATATGGTCAATAAAACATACATAGGGAGTGATTGTTATAATGATTTATCACGATTTAATAATTGTCGGCGGTGGTGCCTCTGGCCTAATGGCTGCAATAATAGCCAAGGATTTTGGACTTGATGTGGCCATTATTGAGAGCAACGATAGAATTGGCAAAAAAATTCTTGTAACTGGCAATGGAAGATGTAATATTACTAATAAGAATATATCTCGCCCATTTGGGTGTTTCCATAGTGAAAATCAAGATTTCTTTAAAGCGGCGTTAGATAACTTTACTGTTAAAGATACTGAAAGCACATTTTTATCTCTAGGATTGCCATTAATTGAATTAGAAAACGGAAAGATGTATCCCAAATCTCTTCAGGCTTCTTCTGTAATAGATATATTCAGAATGGCAATAGAGGATAGACAAATACCTCTATACACAAATTGTAAAATTAATTCTATAAGTAAAAAAAATAACTTTATTTTAACAAGTAATAATGATGACTTTAAACATTTTTCTTGTAAAAAGGTTATTTTAAGCTGTGGTGGTAAATCCGCTGCCAAAACAGGTTCTGATGGATCTGGCTATAAACTATGCAAATCATTGGGTCATAGTATTATAGAGCCTATTCCTGGCATTGTTCAATTAAAATTAGATTATCCTTATCTAAAAGCTCTGTCAGGAGTAAAATTTGATGGCTCTGCTTCTATTTTAGTTGATAATAAAGTTATTCGAACAGAGTTTGGTGAAATACTTTTTACTGATTATGGAATTTCAGGTCCCCCTATAATGCAATTATCATCTTATGCTTCTAAGGCTCTTTATGAAAATCGAAATATAACTATAAGAATAGATATGTTTCCACTAGAAAGTAACGATGATATTGAAAATTTCTTTACCACACATATTTCTATGTTTGGTCACAGAGAAATATCAACGGCCCTAATTGGGGTTATAAATAAAAAATTAATTTCTACAATTTTAAAAGATGTTGGGATAAAAGATATACATTTACCGTGCAGTAGTATTGATTGGAGAACTACCAGCAAATTAATTGATAAGTTTAAGAGATGGGATTTTAAATGCATTGATACTAATGGCTTTAACAATTCACAAGTTACGGTTGGCGGTGTAAATACATCTGAAGTAAATAATATTTCTTTAGAATCTAAGTTAGTTAAAAATCTTTATTTCTGTGGAGAAATTTTAGATGTTCATGGCGACTGTGGAGGTTTTAATCTTCAATGGGCATGGAGTTCTGGATATTTAGCTGCTAAGTCTGCTGCCAATAGCTAAAAATTATTAACTTATCTATAAAAATAATACTAAAATTAGCTGTCGTAATTATTAATGCTACCTAGATTCTTACAACAGCTAATCTCCTATATTTACCTTTATTATTTTTTCCAATCTGCTTCTAATAGCGTTAGTTCAGTTCCTTCACTATTTTTTATAGTATGATATGATTTTAAATTATTTTCATCAATTACATTTATAGCAGCAGTTGATGAAATCTTATCCCCATATGTTGTTTCTTTCTCAAATACTACTTTAATTCTTTTAAGAGTATAATTATTAATAATATCGAGAGGAACAGCTTCCATTGCCCACTCAACATATTTGACATTATTAACATGGTTATTAGAATCAATATCACTATATCTTATACTAAATTGCTTATAATATTGTTCATCATTTGTTCTTTCTATTTTATCCATGCTTATATCATAATCAACATCACCATCTACTCCATATATATGATATTGTTCATCTTGTATTCGCATTGGCCTTCTTTTATCTATATTAATTAGGAAAAATAATGCTAGTGCTTCCCCTATAACATTATTATTCTCATCATTAATTGTATATTTTCTTAATCCATAGAATTTCTTAAAGCCTATAGCTTCTGTTGTGACACTTATTATCTCACCAAACATTGGATATCTATACATTTTTATATCGTATTTATAAAAAACCCAAGCGCAGTTATTTTTCGTACAGTAATCAATTCCTCCACCTAAGGCTTCTGATTGCTGAGTACCTACATCACATACAAAATCTATTATAGATGACAATTTACATCTTAAGTTAGAATTTACTTCATAGTAATGTATTTCATATTTTTTTGTAAACTTCTTACTCATAATTAACAATTGTAAAATGCAAAAATAAATCTCAAGCTAACTTTAAAACACTTTTATTTAACGAATAAATTATAGCTAAATAGTATCTATTTTGATTTACAACTCCTCCCCTCCTTTACTATATGTTATATTTATTATTATAAAAAATTATCAATAATATTGTTAATGAATTATTTAATCTTATAATCTATTATAATCACAAAAATTGAATTACACATAAAAAAACATAAACGATATAAATATATTTCTTAATAAGTAAAAAAGGATTCCCTAAAAAGAAAATCCTTTTAAAATAATTATCTTATCTATTTAATGCTTCTAATAAATCGTCTAGATTTAATCCATGTACTGTTGCAGCTTCTGCTATAGTTTCAGCTTGAGCTGATGGACATCCAACACATCCCATTCCAAAACTCATTAAAACTTGAGCTTTAGATTGATCTGCACTAACTACTTCACCAATTGTCATATCTTTAGTTATCATACTTTCACCTTCTTTAATACAACTTTATGTAATTATTGTCTACAATAAAATTATATTTTATACAAAACATAAAGTCAATACCAGAGCATAATACTAAACTATAGATTATCTATTCTCATAGTTTGATCTCTCTTTGGCCCAACTCCAACAATAGAAATTCTAGTCCCTGTAAATTCTGATATTCTTGCTAAATACTTCTTAACATTCTCAGGTAATTCATCATAACTTCTAACATCAGCTACACTATCATCCCAGCCATCAAATTCTTCATAAATTGGTTCACACTCAGCTAAGTCTTCTAAACTTGCTGGGAAGTAATCTATAACTGTATTATTAAATTTATATCCAACACATACTTTGATTTTTTCTAGACCAGCTAAAGTATCAATCTTAGTAACAGCTAATGATGTCAATCCACTCACTCTAACTGCAGTTTTAATTATAACTAAATCAAGCCATCCACATCTTCTTGATCTTCCTGTATTTACGCCATATTCGTGTCCCTTTTCTCTAATCCAGTCTCCAGTTTCACCAAGTAATTCTGTTGGGAATGGTCCTTTACCGACTCTTGTAGTATATGCTTTTGTTATACCTACCGCATTAGTAATCATATTAGGCCCTATACCAGAACCACTTGAAACGCCTCCTGCTGTTGTATTAGATGATGTTACATATGGATATGTACCATAATCAATATCTAATAGCATTCCTTGAGCGCCTTCAAATAAAACCGTCTTATCGGCTTTAATTGCATCATATACCTTAACTGATGTATCTTGAACAAATGGTCTTAATTTCTTAGCAAAACCTAAGTATTCAGCTAGTATCTCATCAAAATTTAATGCTTCTCCACCTAATACTTTAGTGATATAAGCATTTTTCATTTCAACATTTTCTCTTAATTTTTCTATAAAAACATCTTCATGCAGTAAATCACAAACTCTGATTCCACATCTTTCAAATTTATCTGTATAACAAGGCCCGATTCCTCTACCTGTAGTACCTATATCATTTTTTCCTCTAGCTTTTTCTTTTAATTTATCTAGTACCTTATGGTATGGCATTATAAGCTGTGCTCTATCGCTTACTATTAACTTTTCAGGCGATATTTTAACTCCAACACCTTCTAAGTATTCTATTTCTTCAAATAAAGCCTTTGGATCTACAACTACTCCATTACCTATAACATTTAATTTATCTTCGTATAAAATTCCAGATGGTATTAATCGCAATTTGTATTCTTTATCACCAACCACTACTGTGTGACCAGCATTATTTCCACCTTGAAATCTAACAACTACATTAGCTTCCTCTGCTAAGTAATCTGTCATCTTTCCTTTTCCTTCATCTCCCCATTGAGCTCCTAAAACAATAAATGCTGACATTTATATTGCCTCCCTTAATATATAAAGTTTAAATAAATAACTTTAATTTTTATTATCAATTTGGAGTTTCATTAAATTTATTTTAACCTCTCCTTTTAAATAGTAGCAAAGTACTTTTCTATGGTCAACCACATATCGAATATTTTTTTGCTTTTTTTATAAATAATTCGTATAATTGTTTTATATTGTTATGATAAAGATCATGTTTTTGTAAATTTGAATATATTTAGCATATTAAGGAGTGTTTTTAATGAATATTTATGAAGAAGCCTTGAAATTTCATGAAGAAAAAAAAGGTAAATATGAAATCAAACCTACCTGTGAAGTTAAGACTGCTAAGGATCTAAGTCTTGCATATACACCTGGTGTTGCAGAACCTTGTCGTGAAATACATAAGGACCCAGCCAAAGCTTATATATATACTCGTAAATGGAATACAGTTGCTGTTATTTCTGATGGAACCGCGGTTTTAGGACTTGGAGACATTGGTCCACTTGCTTCTTTACCTGTCATGGAGGGTAAGAGTATTTTATTTAAGGAATTTGGTAATGTAGATGCATTCCCTATAGTTTTAGATACTAAAGATATAGATGAAATTGTTAATACAGTTGTAAATATCGCCCCAACTCTTGGAGGAATAAATCTAGAAGATATTTCAGCTCCTAGATGCTTCGAAGTTGAAAAAAGACTGAAAGAGAAATTAAGTATTCCAGTATTTCATGATGATCAACATGGAACAGCTATAGTTGTTTTATCAGGTCTGTTAAATGCTTTAAAAATAGTAAATAAAAAACTAGAAAGCCTAAAAGTAATCATAAATGGTGCTGGATCTGCAGGAACTGCCATATGTAAGTTACTACTTTCTTCTGGGGTTAAAAATATAGTAATGTGTGATATAGATGGCGTAATAAGTAGGGATAAGGATTTAAGTCATAATATTTACATGCAAGAACTGGCTAATATAACTAATCCAAATAATGAAACTGGTACACTTAAAGATGTTATAAAAGGTGCAGATGTATTTATTGGTGTTTCTGCCCCAAATATAGTTTCTAAAGATATGGTTAGAACTATGAACAAAGATGGAATAATATTTGCAATGGCTAATCCAACCCCTGAAATTTTTCCTGAAGATGCAAAAGAAGCTGGAATTGCAGTAATGGGAACTGGCCGTTCAGATTATCCTAACCAAATAAACAATGTATTAGCCTTTCCAGGAATATTTAGAGGTGCTTTAGATGTAAGAGCTACAGAAATTAATGAAGACATGAAAGTAGCTGCTGCTTATGCTATAGCAAATGCTATACCAGCTGGTGAGCTGTCTCCTGATAATATAATTCCAAAAGCATTTGATTTAAAAGTCCAAGCTTTAGTTGCTGAAGCTGTTAAAGAGGCGGCAATTAGAAGCGGCGTTGCTAGTATTTAGTATTCATGAATTCCAATTTTTGATTTCCTATTTCAAATAAAACCTACAATTGAATGATAAACTCAATTGTAGGTTTTATTATTTGTATTATTTTTCTATTAAGATTCTACCAAATAATATAATATTAAAAATAAATATTTTATCCACAACTTCACTTAAGCAATAATTATTCACAGAATAAATTTTATATAATTATCCACATTATAGTATTATAAATCTTATCCACAAGAAGCATCTTCAAGAATTATGTTGATAAATATATTATTCTCTTAAAACCAACTTAACTATAACCAATAATATAGGCAACCATAAACTATTTAATTAATTATTAATTACATTGGGAGTGAATCACATGAATAAATTACTAATACCTATAAGTGATGATAACTTTAAAGCTAAAGTTAATATAAGATTTAATAATATACTTGATGGCTTATATTCTTTCAAAAATTTTACTCTTGCAGCTAGTGATATTTATGATGGTGAGAATAAACTAATCAAATTAATAGAATATATTTTTGAGATCAATGATTCTAATGCTTATATAGATTTTTATATAAACAAAATTTCACCTGAAGACAAAAATAAGTTTTTTGATCTTCTTTCAGATGAAGATAGAGATATATTCACATCCCATTTAAATTTTGATGAACATACTGGTGTATTTTTTAGACTTGTTGATAAAGAACTTATACCATTCCTAGTTCGTTTAAATACAAGAGAAGTTTTCTTCGTCACTTTTTATTTTACTAATAAACCTATAACAATTTGGGGAAATTATAATTTAAAATTTCCTTGCTTTTTTAATACTCAAGAAGATTTTGAATTTTACTATAATATATCTAAATCATTTGGCCTCTTAATTAGTTCTGATTCGGAATATTAAATTTATAAAAAACGGTATGTTAAATAATTATAATTATTTAACATACCTCCACTTTTCAATTACTACATATTTTTAGATTTCTCTGCACACTTATCCATAGCCTGTATAACACTATTTCTAAAACCTAATTTTTCTAATTCAACTACTGCATCTATAGTAGTCCCAGCAGGTGAACAAACCATATCCTTTAGCTCTCCTGGATGTTTTCCTGTTTCTAAGACCATCTTTGATGATCCTAAGACACTCTGCGCTGCCATTTTATAAGCTTTAGCCCTAGGTATTCCTAATCTTACCGCTGAATCTGCCATAGCTTCAATAAACATGAAAACATATGCAGGTGATGATCCACATAATGCAATAAATGCGTGAAAATCTTTTTCTTCTAGTTGAACACATTCTCCGAAACTTTCAAATATCTTAAAGCAATAATCCAACTCATCTTTAGTGACATTCTTATTAGGGCATACTGCTGACATTGCTTGCCCTACAAGTGCTGGCGTATTTGGCATTGTCCTAATTATTTTAGCACTAGTATTAATCCATTCCTCCATATTGCTAATTGTAATTCCTGCAGCTATAGTAATAATCAATTTATCTGTTGTTAATTCCGATCTAATTTCACTTATCATTTCCTTAAACATAAAAGGTTTAATAGCTAAAATAATAACATCAGATTCTCTTGCAACAATTGCACTATCTAAAGTTGTTTTCACTTGGAAACTTTCTTCCAATCGCTTTGAAGAAGATTCAGTTTTAGTTGATACTATTATATCATCAGCCTTTATAAATCCAGATTTAATAAGACCTCCAACCATAGAACTTCCCATATTACCACAACCGATGAAACCAATTTTTTTATTCATATCATAGCCCCCATTAAAAAATTTTTGTTATTTATTCAAATTTTATCATTTTATATGAATATCTTAATTATAAACCACCACTATCATAGGATAGCTTGTATTAAAACTTCACAAACTATAATTAAATATGAAGGGAGGAATATATATGAAAGATAATTTTTTAGTATATAATAATTGTTTAATAAGCCCAAAAGAATTCATTAATTCCGTGCTATCTCTTGAGCTCGAAGAACAACTTCCTACATGTGAACTTGAAGAATCTTCAGATTTTTATTATATAAATGTAGATTCATTCTATGATAGTAAACATATATTAGAAATATCTTATAAAAATCATTTTTTAATATTAAAAATTATGTTTAATAATAATTCAAAAGAATTTTTATTTCAGCGAATTTTTTATTTATCAAAAGTTGATGTAAGTAATATTTTACTCCATGATAATAAAAGCAGTTTAAAATTAATAATTCCAAAAGCTGTTTAATAATAATCATATTATTAACATCATTTAAAGATATAAGAAATTTTATATTTATATAAATTTCTTATATCTTTTTTATTTAGTATTACTAATTATTTAAATTTTATTCCTTATGAATTAAATCTAAATTACCGAATTTACTATACTGACCAAGCCAAGCGAGTTTAACAGTTCCAACCGGTCCATTTCTCTGCTTAGCCATTATACATTCACCGATATTTTTATCTTCAGTTTCCTTATTGTAATATTCATCTCTATATAAGAACATAACAATATCAGCATCTTGCTCTATAGATCCTGATTCTCTTAAGTCAGATAACATCGGCCTATGATCTGCTCTTTGCTCCGGCGCACGTGACAGCTGAGACAAAGCTATTACTGGGCATTCCATTTCTTTAGCTAATGCTTTAATCGATCTCGAAATCTCAGATACTTCTTGTTGTCTATTATCACTACCTGATCCTCCAGACATAAGCTGCAAATAGTCTATTACAATTAGATCTATTCCATACTCCATTTTGAGTCTTCTACATTTTGATCTCATTTCCATAACTGTTACGCCAGCAGTATCATCTATATAAATTTTCGCCTTTGAAAGCGGACCTGCAGCCATAGCTATATTTTCCCAATCCTTATCTTCTAAAGTTCCAGTTCTAAGGCTTAACATATCTACGTTTGCTTCTGAACAAAGAAGTTTATATGCCAATTGCTCTTTAGACATTTCCAGAGAAAAGACTACAACACTTTTATTTTCTCTAAGAGCCGCATGTTCCACAATATTTAGTGCAAATGTTGTTTTACCCATTGAAGGTCTAGCTGCTATTAATATCATATCTCCACTTTGAAATCCGGATGTTTTTGCATCTAGATCAGTAAAGCCAGATCCTACACCAGTAATTGTTCCCTTATTGTTGAACAATTTCTCTATTTGTGCAAATCCTCTTTCTAATACATCACTTAAAGGTTCGAAATCCTTTGATGTTCTTTTTTCAGCTATATTAAATATTTTCTTTTCGGCACTATCCACGACATCTTCCACATTACTTTGATTATTATAACTTTCTTCTATTATTGCAGTTGATGACTTAATAAGTTTTCTCAACGTAGATTTATCAGAAACAATTTTTATATATGCGCTTAAGTTTGCAGTAGTTGGTACAGAAGAGCTTATTTCTGTTATATAGGTTACCCCTCCAGCTCTCTCAAGCATATCAGAACTCTTCAAATATTCTAATAGTGTTAATAAATCTACTGCTATATCATTTCTAAACATTTCTTGTATAGCCTTATATATTACCTTATGACCATCTCTATAAAAATCCTCTTCTTCTAAACTCTCTAGAACTTTGGCAATAGCATTTTTATCTATGATCATAGATCCTATAACTGATTGTTCCGCTTCTATGCTTTGAGGCAAACTCCTCATAACTGATGCATCCAAGTTTTATTCCTCCTATCTAATTATCAATTGACAATTAATTTTCCCTTTATCTTTTGTATATCATCATTCTAATTTTATCATTTCTTAGTTGCAAAAAAAAGTCTCCTTCATATTAAGGAGACCTATTTCATTAAATTAAATAAAGGCAATATCCATAATCTCTTTTATAGATCCTACAGCTCTAATATCTATGTCATCAGTATTTAGAGGAATTTCGTTTTTATTATCACTTGGAATTAAAACAGTTTTTATTCCCATTCTTCTAGCCCCATATATTTTTTCAAATATTCCTCCAACTGGTTTGACATTTCCTTTGAGTGATATCTCTCCTGTAATAGCCATATCTTGTCTTATGGGTTTGTTTAACAACGAACTTATTATGCAAATGGTGATAGCTGCACCTGCTGAAGGTCCATCTATTTTTCCTCCACCAACTATATTAACATGAATATCATAATCTTTAATGTCTTTATCGGTTAAGCTTCGAATTACTGAAGCAGCATTAAATACGGAATCCTTAGCCATACTTCCAGCTGTATCATTAAATCTTACTATACCTGAACCCTTTTTCTTTGCAGCAAAAACGGTAGCTTCAATTTCAATTGTAGATCCTAAAAAACCACTAACACCTAATCCATATACATGGCCAACTTCGCTTTTGTCTACATTGCTTAATCTTTCATATGGTGTATATCTTCCAACTGATATTACCTCATCTAAATCTGATAATTTTATTTCTAAGTTATCAACAAATCTTTTAGATCGGTGTAACGCATATCCATATGTGTCTGTCAGAATATTTACAGCTTTTCTACCCTCAAATGTATAATTACTTATCTTTTTAGCAACCCCATCTTCTAATTTTACCTTTAATTTCTTAGCTGCATCTTCTACTATAAATACAACATCCTTTGAAGAAAGAGGTTCAAAATACACTTCTGTACATCTAGACCTTAAGGCTGGGTTAATTTCACTTGGACTTTTAGTTGTAGCGCCAATTAAAACAAAGTCTGCTGGCGCTCCATTATCAAAAAGATATTTTATATATTTAGGAATTGTTTCATCATCTGGATCATAGTATGATGATGAAAATTCTACTCTTTTATCTTCTAAAACCTTCAACAGCTTATTTTGAAGCATAGAGTCCAATTCTCCAATCTCATCTATAAATAGTATACCTCCATGCGCCTGTGTAACTAAACCTGGTTTAGGTTCTGGTATCCCAACCTCAGCCAGATCCCTTTTACTTCCTTGATATATTGGATCGTGTACCGATCCTAGCAATGGGTTTGTTATTTCTCTAGGATCCCATCTTAATGTAGTACCATCAACTTCAACGAATTTAGATTTGTCATCAAAAGGAGTAAATGAAAGTTTTTTAACCTCATCTAAAGCTAATCTCGCTGCTGTAGTTTTTCCAACTCCCGGAGGTCCATATAATATTATATGTTGTGGATATGGTGATGAAAGCTTTGATATTAATGATCTTATAGCTCTTTCTTGCCCAACTACTTGCTTAAAATCCGTTGGTCTTAAAAAGCTCATAATATTTTTACTAGTAATTCTACTATCTAATTCTATTAAATTATTTAACTTGCTGATAGTCTTTTTATTTTCAGAACCCTTTTGCTTGTTTATAACTGAAAGTCTAACTTCATCTATATACTTTTCCTGCTTTTCCATAATAGATTGTTCAACTTGAGATTCAATTTTATTTTGAACATATCTTTTTGCTAGTTCATTTGAAATTAACCTAACTGTTCTATTTATGGCTTTTTGCAATTCTTCTTCCTTAGGTGTAACTTTTAAATCTTTTCCCTCTGCTAATATAGTATTTAGTGCGAAAACTTTATCGCAAAGATTTGATGATTGAATGAATTTATCTAGTTTAAACCTAACTGTTCTAGCCCTAAAAGCTCCTTTGTCGAGTACATTCTTAGTTATAGAAAATAAAGCCTCGATTTGTGATTCTAATGATAAGGTTCCTGAAATAATATCCTGCAATAAGCTTGCGTCATCATATGAATTCAAAATTAATCCTCCTTATTCTTGTGGAACAATAATCACCTTCATTTTAGTGCTAACTTCTGGATATAGTTTAATATCAATTTCATATCCACCTGCTAATTTTATTGTATCCATAACAATTTTCTTTTTATCTATTTCAATCTTATACTGTTCTCTAATTAATTCTGCAACATCTTTACTAGTAATTGCACCAAATAACTTTCCATTTTCTCCTGTCTTAGCTTTAATTTTTATTTCTTTTCCTTTTAATTCTTCAGCTAATTTTTGTGCTGCTTCAAGTTCTGCTAACTTTTGTTTTCGCTCATTTTCTTTTTTATTATTCAAAATGTGCATATTTGCAGCACTAGCTTCTTGTGCTAATTTCCTTGGAAATAAAAAGTTTCTTGCATACCCATCTGAAGCCTCAATAATATCACCTTTTTTACCTATCTTTTTAACATCTTGTAATAAAATAACTTTCATAACTTATTCACCTATCCTTAAGTATTTTTTCATTACTTCTTTTAATTCAACAATTACTTCCTCAATTGTCTTATTTGATATTTTTACACCAGCAATATTCATATGCCCTCCTCCGCCAAGTGCTTCTAGCACTACTTGAACATTAATATCGCCCACTGACCTTCCACTTATATATATATCATTATTTACTTCGCCTAAAACAAAGCTTACAGATATTCCAGATATATTTAGCAATTCATCTGCTGCCTTTGCTATAATTACTGTATCAATATTTTTAGGCGTTATAGCAATAGCTGTATTATCTTTTACTTCAGCAGATTTTATAGTCTCAGCAATAAGTAAATAATCTTCTAGGTCATCAGTAAACATCTTTTTAATTTCTATAGGATCTGCTCCCAAGGATTTTAAAAATGATGCAGCATCAAAAGTTCTGACACCAGTTTTAAAAGAAAATCCTTTTGTATCCATAAAAATACCTGCAAGCAAACCTTCTGCTTCTGTTCTTGTTAATTTAGGCTTATCAACCATATACTGAATAATTTCTGTGACCATCTCTGATGTAGATGAGGCATATACTTCTATATAATTAAGTATATCATGCTCTATCATATCAGGACTTCTTCTATGGTGATCTATTATTACTTTTCTTTGAGATTTATCTACTAGCGATAAATCAGCAACATAACTCTTATTATGGACATCCACAATGATCACTAGTGTTTGGGCATCTAAATCACTTTTTGCATCTTCTACTGATATAAATAAATCATCATATTTAGATTCCTTGCTTAATTTATTTAAGAAATATCCGATTGCAGTAATATCATTATTTAATATAATTTTACAGCCCATCCCCAATTGCTTAACCACGCTAGCCAATCCGACTGCAGATCCAAAGCAATCCATATCAGGATTCTTGTGCCCCATTATATAAACCTTGCTACTCTCTCGAATTAGTTCACTCAAAGCTCTAGCTATAACTCTCGCTTTTACTTTAGTCCTTTTTTCTATTTCCTTTGAATTTCCACCAAAAAACTTTATATCATCATTAGTTTTAACAACAACTTGATCTCCACCTCTGCCCAACGCTAACTCTTTAGCTATATTAGCATTGTTATGATTTTCAAGCGGAGACATTCCACCTTTGCCAACACCAATAGATAAAGTAATTTCAATTGAATTTCCCTTATCTATTTTTGATATTACTTCCATTATATTAAACTTATGTTTTATTTCATCTTCAATGTACTTATCTTGAATTGATAATACATATTTATTGGTATCATATCTTTTAATCATTGCTTTTAAGTTATTGGCATATGTGTTTATTGTTCTTTCTATTTCAGCTACTAAAAGCGGTCTATTATTATCATCGGTTTTATCTATTACTTCTGTAAAATTATCTACTTCTATTAACATTACACTCTCTTGAGTGGTTTCGTAATCTATGAGCTTTGTAATGTCATTAAAAGATAATAAGTATAGATTTTTTTTATTTTTAGTTTCAATCAAAGTAGCGTATACATCATATAATTTATTTTGTATGCTTAATCTTTGATGCAAATTATTTTCATTCTTTAAAAAATCATCTAGATTTATCCCTCTAGCTATACTTAAAATATTCTTTTCAGTATTTTCTTCATCTGATTTTAAAGTGTTAAATAAATTATTATACCAAACTATTTCTCCATCTTCTTTTATCAATACTAATGGATATATTGACTTTAATGCATTCTCTGATATACCTTTATTTATACTTTTTATAAATTGGTTAAAATCATTTTCCTTTTCCAAATAATAATTTAATTGGTGGAAATTATCTATAAAATAGATTACTAGGATAATTATACCTATACCTGTATAATTATATGCAAATAATAGTATTAAAATTGTAATTAGTAATCCAGGCTTAAGCAAACGTTTAAGCATAGTTATCCAATTCATAAAAAGCCTCCTAAGAATATTTAATCTCTTCTGTTACTAATATAACGCTTCAACTTACTTAAGCTTTTGCCTTCTTTTTCAACTTGATCCTCTGCTCTTACCCCTAAATCTAATTTTGATTTTATATTATGGTCTATATCTACCAATGAATATCCTAACTTATCACCTAGAATATATAGTATAATTATAGCTCCTGAAATACAATCTAAAATAGAATCACGGGCTACATTGTTACCTTTTGTCAATAGTCTGAAAAACTCTCCTATTATACAAAGAAGTTGTGCTTTTAAATCTTCTATAATTTTAATGTTAGTCATTATATTAAAATTATCTTTTCTCATAGTCTATCACCTCTCTCAAAACCCTTGTATTATTATTTTAATTTTTTTTTGTGAGTATTGCAAGAATTTATAGACAATTTGCTATATTTTTCCACAAAGTTGAGAGATTGATTTAATAATAATATTTTTTTATATTAAAAACCCCCTGATTTCTCAGGGGGGATATTACTACTACCATTATTCTGTTGTAAATGGTAATAATGCTATGTTTCTTGCTCTCTTAATTGAAGATGTTAATTCTCTTTGGTGCTTAGCACAAGTTCCAGAAATTCTTCTTGGAAGAATCTTTCCTCTTTCTGTAACATATTTTCTAAGCTTATTTATATCTTTATAGTCGATAAATTCAGCTTTATCTACACAAAAAGCACAAACTTTTTTTCTAGATCTTCTCATTTTACCGCCAGGTCTTCTACCGTTGTTACCTTCTTCTCTGCTCATCATATTCCCTCCTTACTTAAAATTTTAGAAAGGCATATCTCCGTCATCTACCGGAGTTATATCCTCTTCAAATCCACCACTGAATGCATCATTCGCTGGTGCTGAATATTCATTGCTATTACCAAAACTATTTCCTGATGAATTACTTCCTTTACTTCCTAGGAATTCAACTCCACCAAATTGATCTGCTACAACTTCGGTAACATATCTCTTAGTTCCGTCTTTCGCATCATAACTTCTGGTTTGGATTCTACCACTAATAGCCACTTGGCTACCTTTACTCATGTAATTAGCAGTACTTTCAGCTTGTTTGCCCCATACTACCACAGGAACAAAATCTGCTTCTCTTTGGCCAGTTTTTGTATTATATTTATCAACTGCTAATGTTAAGGTTGTTACTGCTGCTCCACTTCCTGGAGTAAATCTTAGTTCTGGATCTTTTGTTAATCTTCCGATTAGAACTACTTTATTCATTTACAACGCCACCTTATACTTGTTCATTAACAATGATATGTCTTATAACACCATCAGTGATTCTGAATATTCTATCTAACTCTCTTGGTAATTCAGGGTTAGCAGTAAAGTTAACTAAAGTATAAAAACCTTCACTAACTTTTGAGATTTCATAAGCAAGCTTTCTCTTACCCCAGAAATCAACATTTTCTACTGTTCCTCCACCATTTTCTATAACACCCTTAAACTTTTCGATGTTAGCTTTTACAGTTTCTTCATCGAATGATGGGTTTAATATAAATATAGTTTCGTACTTTCTCATTAATTTCACCTCCTCCCCTCGGCCTAACGGCTATGCTTTGCATAGCAGGGATTACAATTAATGATTATACCATTAAAAAAAGAATGAATCAAGTTATTTTGCTAACTTTCTGCAGCAATTACTATTTTTTTTGCTTCCTTTTTAAATTTCACTCTGGGAATCATTACGATTCTACCACAGCCAGTACATTTTATTTTTATATCTGCACCTACCCTTATTATTTCAAATTGATTTGAACCGCATGGATGTTGCTTCTTCATTTCAACCACATCTCCGAGATTAAAGTTTTCTACCATTACTCCCCATCCTTATCTATATTTTCATTGTCTAATTGTTTCTCATCTAAAGATACATTTATTCTATTTTTATCTAAAGCTAACTTTATTGCCATTCTAAGCTCTCTTTCCATTTTCCATTGCATTAATGGTTTTGCATTACCTACTACTCTTATTGTAACTTTTGATACTTCAAGAGCTATGACCCCAGTTATTTCTATGGATTCACCTATATACTCTTCATTTTTGCTCTTAAAATCGTCACAAGCAGCTCTTATAACGTTAATCACTTTTTGAATATCTTCCAGTGGAGATATATCTATATCTACCATAAACCTAATATCATTCCTCGAATGATTTGTAACTCCGCCTATTGACCCATTTGGAATTGAATGTATATCCCCTGTAAAATCTTTAATAACGGTGGCTCTAATTCCTATACTTTTGACAATTCCGTTAAAACTTCCTATTGTTACATGATCTCCTACTCCAAATTGATTTTCAAATAAAATAAAAAATCCATTAATTAAATCTTTTATTAGACTTTGCGCACCAAGACCAACTGCAATTCCACCTATACTCGCAAACGTAAATGACATACCACCAAATACAATTGATATTATTATTGTTATCCCCATAAAATATACTGAATATTTTAAAACACTTTTCAATACTTCCCCCAAAGTTTTTGCCCTTTGAGAATCCAAAGAAATCACTGCATTGCTTTCAATCTGCTTATCAACAAACTTTTTTATTAAATGCTTACCTATTTTTATAGAAAAATACATTATAATAATTACAACTGCTATTTTAAGTGCTTTATTTATTATTAGCTCGATTGATTTAACACTTATGATATCTACTAGCGTACTATTAATATTAGATTTCAATTCTTTTAAAAATTGGAAATCTTCCTCTAACTCTATTAAGTAATTACCATACAAACATAATCCCCCTTCCTATTTATCAATTAGTATATATCCTTCATCATTTCTATAGTATATATTTTTATATTCCATCAAATCATTATTTATTATGTTATCTATATCTGCCTTTTTATCTATTCTCACGCATATCCCACAACTCATAGTTATAGATGTAGGAGTTGGCATTATTCTAAACTCTAGATCTAATTCTTTTAATTTTTTTTCTGCTGACATTGCATCATATGTATTTTTGAATACTATTATATAATAATCCATATTTACACCACCTATATAATCTTTATTATAACTTATATTAATATTATATATATTTTTTTAAATTTATAAAGGTTAACACCACTTTACAAGTAATTAAAAAGAAATCCCATAAAATACAATGAACCAAACTCCGATTTCTGTACAAACTAA
>NZ_JBJIAB010000061.1:0-23814 GCF_045310795.1 Candidatus Clostridium helianthi | reverse complement strand
CCGCCGTATACCGAACGGTACGTACGGTGGTGTGAGAGGTCGGAAAACAAAATAATTGTTTTCCTCCTACTCGATTATATTCAATTAAAAGTTACGTTGAACAAGAGGTATAGATAATGGCAAATTAAACAGAAATTATAATATTTAGAAGTCTGATAATGTGATATTGTTAAAAAATGCTATAATAGAAATATAATTGCAATGGAATTATAAAATCTGCTTCTATGGCATGTAATGAAAAAAGTCATTTTTTTGATTACTGTAATGTTAGTTATAGCTAAATGTTATTTGAAGATTTAATAGTGCGGCGTCTATAGTGAGAAGCTAATATATTACGAATGGGGGAATTTACATGAAAATATTAGTTTATGGAGCTGGTGTTTTAGGAAGTTATTTGGCTCATGTATTGATATGCGGAGGAAATGATGTTACATTGCTTGCTAGAAACGAACGTTTTAAAGAATTGAAGAATAATGGACTTGTTATTCGCCATTATATACAGTGTAAAACTACTACTGACAAAGTAAAAGTAATAGATTTTCTTCCTTCAAATGAAGTGTATGAAATAATATTTGTGGTAATGCAATATACGCATTTAAATTCAATATTACCGTGTCTTTCAAATAATCAAAGTTCTAATATTATATTTGTTGGTAATAATGCAGATCCCCATGCAATTAAGAATTATATGCAAAAAAATAGCTGTAATGAAAAAAATATTGCTTTTGGGTTCCAAAGTACTGGCGGAAGACGTGAAAATGGAAAAGTTATTTGTGTGCGTATAATTGGACAAATGGAGTTAGGTGGATTAGATGGTAACTTATCATGGAAAAACATTATAGATAGAGCTTTTAAAAACACAAAATATAAATTAACTTATTTTGATGATATGGATTCGTGGCTTAAAAGTCATATTGCTCTAATTATGCCTCTTTGTTATGCTTCATATGCATGTGATGGAGATTTACATAAAGTTGCTAAAAGCAAAAAACTTTTAAATCAAATTATTAAAGCAATTGATGAAGGATATAAAGTATTAGAATCACTTGGTTACTCCATTTTACCTAAAAACGAAGAAAATTTTGTTAGAAAGAAATCATATATGTTCTATCTATTATTGAAAATTACTATGATAACACCTATGGGAAGACTAGCGATAAGTGATCATGCTATGTCAGCAGTTAATGAGATGTTCATGTTGAGTGATGCATTCAACATATTAAAACAAAAATCAAATATTTCAACACCAAATTGGGATGAACTTCAAAGTCATTTAGAAAAAAATCGTAACAAAGAAACATGCATCAATTAATGATAGATATGGGGGCTTGGTATGAAGAAAAAAATACTTTTAATAACACCTGAGAATGAGGAAATAAATAGATTTAGAAAAAATCAATTTAATAATTTTATTCAGATAACTATGCCATACTTAGCAGCTTTCATAGATGAAAATAAATATGAAATAACTTTAGTTGATGAATATAATCAAAGAGTTCCTTTTGAAGAAAAATTTCATCTGGTTGCAATAACGGTAAACACGTCAAATGCTGCTCATTGTTATGATATATCGAAGAAGTTTAGGGATAAGAATATTAAAGTTGTAATGGGTGGACCTCATGCAACATTATTACAAGAAGAGGTAAAAAAACATTGTGATTATATAATTGTGGGAGAGAGCGAAATTATATGGCCAGAATTTTTAGAAGATTTCTATGAGGATAAAGCAAAACCAGAATATATTTGCGAAGAAGTACCTAATCTAAAAAATATGCCAATAGCAAGAAGAGATCTAATTCATAAAAGATACTTTACAAAAGGGGCAGTTATTTCTTCGAGGGGATGTCCTTATAATTGTAGTTATTGCAATTTAAAGCAAATTTATTGTGAGCCGTTTAGAACAAGGCCTATTAAAGAAGTTATTTCTGAAATAAAGACCATGAAAAGTAAGTTTTTTGTATTTTGGGATGATAATTTCTTTGGGGATATAAATTTTGTGAAAGAATTACTGTTGGAATTGAAAAAACTTAATAAAAAGTGGGCAGCACAAGTAACGCTAGAGAGATGTAAAGATGATGAATTATTAAAATTAGCTAAAGAGGCTGGCTGTGTATACTTCTTTGTAGGAATAGAATCTTTTTCACAGGATAGTTTAGGAAGCGTAAACAAAGGTATAAATGATGTAGATAAATATAAAAGTATGATAGATAAAATCCATAATAATGGAATTTGTGTACAAGCTGGAATAATATTTGGATTTGATACAGATAAAAAGGATGTATTCAAGAAAACTCTTGATGCCTGCAATGAGCTAGGAATAGATGGAGCAACTGTAAGTATATTAACTCCTCTGCCTAAAACACCAGTATATTCAAAGCTAAAAGAAGAAAATAGATTAATAACAGAGGAGTGGAGCTATTACAATGGAAAAACAAGAGTAGCTTTTATTCCTAAAAATATGAGTGCAGAAGAGCTGTTTGAAGGCTATATGTGGTTTAGGAGAGAGTTTTATTCTTTAAAATCTATTTACAAGAGAATAAGAAAGTCTAAAACAAATATACTATATAACTTGATTGTAAATTTAGGATATAAGATAAGTCTTAACGGTACAAAAAATAATTTTTAGTATATTAGAGAATTCTTTAAAGTAACTGGTTTATATGAATTATGAAGTTTGTTATAATTTAAACTTTAAATTATTCATATATCAATTGGGTTAATAATGAAAAGATAGGATTTAGAATTATAAATGAAATAAGTTTTTTATAATTAAACAGCATGGTATTTATAAGATTTACTATTATTAGCTAAAAGATAAATTGTAATTTGTAGGGTAGTTTAAACTGCTAAATTATTTAGAAATAAAGAGGTGCAATTATGAAAATACATGATAAATGCTTGCCATGTATGGTCAACCAAGTTATAAAAGTGGCAAATATTACAGGGGTTAACAATAAGGAAGAGTTATTGAAGGAAGTTTTTACATATCTCAGTAAAATGGATTTTGAGGCAACTACACCAGAAATTATTGGAGAAATTTTTGGCATGATAAAAGAACATACTAATAATCAAGATCCATATAAAGAAACTAGAAATTACTATAATACATTATTTTCAAAACTGTTACCTGAATTTGAGAAGAAGATTGAGCAAGCTGAAGATTCGTTTCAATTAGCAGTGAGGTATGCCATTGTTGGTAATATCATAGATTTCAATCCTATTCACAATACATTATTAGAGGATATATTTGATTATTTTGAAAAAATGGAACAGTTGGAACTAGCAATAGATGATTCCAGAGAGCTAGCGGAAGATATTTTAAATTCAAAAACATTATTATACTTAGGTGATAATTGTGGAGAAATATGTATGGACAAGATTCTTTTGAAAAAAATAAAAGAACTAAATCCTAATGTTAAAATATCCTTTGGAGTACGAGGTAAACCAGTTGTAAATGACTCTATAGCTGAAGACGCATATGCTGTAGGAATTGATGAATACGCAGAGGTTATTGATAATGGGGATGGCTCTCTTGGGACTGTTTTAAAAAGGACAAGTCGTGAGTTTAAAGAAGTCTATAAAAAGGCGGATGTAGTAATTGCTAAAGGGCAAGCTAACTATGAATGCTTGAGTGAAGAAAAGAAAAAGATCTATTTTTTGTTAATGACTAAATGTGATGTGATTGCAAATGATATTGGTGCTCCGGAAAAGAAAATGATTTGTATGAAAAACAAATTTTAATTACAGGAGGTGTGTAATGAGTAGTCTAATAGTACAAGCAATCTTAGGGATTATATTTAGAATTTTAGTATTAATCTTATGTGTGCTAGGAATATATGCTCTTGTCTTATTAATTAAGGCTATAAAGATCTATATTAAAAAGAATTCTTAGTTCTATACATAAATAAGATAAGCATTAATCAAGAAAGATTTAAAGATATCCAACTGAGAGTTTATCAGCTTTGAGATAAAGGATAATATAAATTTATATACTAATAATGGAGAACAATGAGGAAAAGTCGCTAATGCAATTGATGAGGAATTAGTTAGTGATGTTTTATTATATAAAAGCAGAGATGTAAGGAGAAAGATATTATGGAAAATAAAAATGGAAATCTATTAATGGCTCCGCTATGGCTAATGTATCCTGAAATTCCAAATGGAAGCATTGGATGGAGAATGGGATATGGTGAAGGATATGCTATAGATTTTTACTTATGGTTTAATAAATTAGAAGAGGATGAGAAGAAAAAGTATAAAGAAATGTTTCCGGAGCCTAAAAGATGGGAAAGAGGAGATAATATTTATGAATACAATAATTATTGGACATACACTTGGCAAAAAGATGGCAAGCCTGAATATGATTTAAATAACCTTATTTCAGATTATAAAGATGGAAAGAACTTGGAATATATTTATTTCTGGGGGCATCATCCTAAAAAAGATGGGGGGATTACAAAGTCTTGCTTTAGCCAGTGGTGGAAGAGCAGGTTAAATATTGGACATACTGAATATTTATTTATGGAACAATATATGATGGCAGAAAAAGCTAGATTTTTTGGAGACAAAGAAATAGAAGAAAAAATTATGAATAGTTATGATCCTAAGGAAATAAAGAGCTTTGGACGTAAAGTAAGAGGTTTTGATGAAGAAATTTGGAATAAAGCTAAATATTCAATTGTCATAAATGGAAATTATAATAAGTTCATGCAAAATGAAAGATTAAAAACATTTCTTCTCTCCACAGGGGATAAAATATTAGTAGAGGCAAGTCCATATGATAATGTATGGGGAATACAAATGTCTGAGGAGGATGTTAATATCAAAAATCCAGAATTATGGCGTGGGGAAAATTTACTCGGATTTGCGTTAATGGAAGTTAGAAATGAAATAAAAAGAGTATGTAAAAATAGCAATATGATTGATTGGGTTTCGTTGCATAATAGATATAGTTAATGTAGTACAGATAGATGGCATATTTATTTTATAAAGTAAATTCTAACCAAAGTTTTTATTGACAAAATATAGGTTAGAGAATATACTGATAAAAAAGTAATCATATAAAATTAGTATGAATTAAGAAAATAAACTTAAGTATAATACGTGCTCAATAAAAATAAATAAGAAATGATTGACTAGAAAACTAGAGATCGTAGAAATTTAGGGTGGTTAAGTCTTTTTGGACTTTTACTGCTTAGGGATTTTTGCGGTCTTTTTTGTTTTATTTTAGGCAATAGGCACTATCAAAAAAATTATTTGGCTGTGGGGATGTTTTTATGGATTTACAAAATTTTATTAGGAAATTTCAAATACCAGAGGTGGCTTATCCGTTCATCAACAAGATATTTACTAAAGAAGAAATTGAATTTGTAGATAAGATGGATAAGCATGCATTTACTAAGAAGGATATAGAGAAAATTATATATGAAAATTCAGAGGCGTTTATAAAAAATAGCTATAAAAGAGGTGTTATTTCACTTGTAGATGAAGAAACATCTACATATAAAATAGCAAATTTTTATAGTAGATTAGATATTTTTTCAATATCTGAGCAAGAGGTTTATAGAAGCATTCCAAAGGAAGAGCAACTTGCTATGGATGCCTGGTATTTTAAGGCTTATTATGATGAGCTAGATCCTGATTTTAGTGTAAGGCCTACAGAGGATGAAATCTTACCACTTAACAAGGTGTTAGAATTCATTGATACTCAGGATAGGCCTGTTTATCTAAATTATTGCGATTGTAGAAGCCTTAGAGGTGAATGTGAAAAAACAACTAAGACCTGTATTACGTATAGAAATGGAATTAATACATTTGCACATAGAGGTTTATCAGAAGAAATAGATAAAGAAAGAGCAAAAGAAATAGTGAAAAATGCTGATAAGGAAGGTCTTATGCATACTGTTAATTCAAATGGTATATGTAATTGCTGCGGAGATTGCTGTTATTTATTTAGAAGTCAGGCAAAAAGAAATAGCAGTGGATTTTGGCCAAAAGCAAATCAAATCATTAAACTTGATTCACATGACTGCATTAAGTGTGGTGCTTGTATAAAAAGATGTCATTTTGATGTATTTACTAAGGTTGATGGAATCATAAAAACAGATATTTCAAAATGCGTAGGTTGTGGAATTTGTTCAAATTCGTGTCCTACAAAGGCACTTAAGTTACAGGAAAGAAAATAACATGCTTGAAGATACACCGTATATTTTGCGTTAGTAAAGAAAGTGCTTTTGTTTATATAGGGAGAGATTAAATAAACATTGAGAGTATTAAGCTTGGTTCAAAAAGGTTAGGGATATGGTTTGATATGTTTTGAATGTGATTAAATTAAAAGAGAGGGATTAAAATGAGTTACGAAGCATATAAAAATAATCAGTTAGGTTTTACTACAAGACAATTACATGCAGGTTATAATCCAGCAGAACATTATAGATCAAAAGCAGTTCCAATTTACCAAACAGCAGCTTTTGAACTTGGGGATTTTGAGAGATGTATTAGATTATTTGATTATTCTGAAGAAGGTCATTCTTACGTAAGATTTTCAAATCCAACTAATACGGTACTTGAAAGAAGATTAGCATCACTTGAGGGAGGCATAGAAGCAATTGCATTAGGTTCAGGAATGGCAGCAATATCTAATACTTTTTTGAATATCGCAAAAACAGGGGATGAAATAGTAGCTGTTAATACTTTATATGGAGGAAGTACAACCTTATTAAATAGCATTTTACCTGATTACGGAATTGTTGGAAGGTTTGTAGAAGATGAAAATGATATAGAATCATACAGAAAAGTAATTACAGAAAAGACAAAGGCAATTTATATTGAAAGCCTTGGCAATCCTGGTATGAATATAATCGATATTGAAGCTGTAGCTAATCTAGCTCATGAACATGGAATACCATTAATTGTTGATAATACTTTTGCAACACCGTATTTATTAAGACCATTCGAATATGGAGCGGATATTGTTTGCTATTCTGCAACCAAATATCTTGCAGGTCATGGGACAACAATTGTAGGAGCTGTAGTTGAAAAAGGTGGTTTTGATTGGCTAAATGGGAAATTCCCTCAGTTTGAAAAATTTTATGATGAATATAAAGATACGATAGGAAAAGATATTTTAGATAAAACCATGTTTACTAAGAGGCTTAGAATAAGATATTTAACTGATTTAGGTGCACACTTAAGCCCAACTAGTGCGTTTTATTTATTGCAAGGAATTGAAACTTTATCTTTAAGAATGAGAGAACATGCAGCTAATGCGCAAAAGGTGGCTAAATTCCTTGAAGGTCATCCGAAAGTTCTTTCAGTGGCTTACCCAGGACTTAAAAGTAATAAGTATCATGAGTTAGCTAAAAAATATTTTCCTAAGGGTCCAGGCGCAATAATGTCTATAAGATTAAAAGGTGGAATAGAGGCAGCAAGAAAAGTCCTTGAAGAAGTTAAAGTATTTGATTACATGGTAAATGTGGGAGATGCAAAATCACTTATTGTACATTCAGCAACATCAACTCATTTTGGACAATCTAAAGAAGAAAGAGAAAAAGCAGGAGTATATGATGATACTTTAAGATTATCAATAGGAATTGAAGAGGCAGAGGATTTAATAGCAGATCTTAAGCATGCGCTTGATTTAATAGATGAATAGAGAATATTAAATAATCAATATTTTTCTATAAGCAAACCTACGTTCTGAGAACATAAGTTTGCATAGAAATATGTTATATGATATAATTACTGGAAGAAAAGAGGAAAGTTTCTAATAATTAATGATAGACTAAGCAATCAAAGATAGATGAACAGTTACAAATTTTATTCAATAATTACAATAATAATTTTGAATATGTCGTATATACTTACAAAGATAGGAATTATATATTATTATCTATTAAGCCTAAGCACAATTCAATGTATCTTTGACTTAGGAGCGTATAATATTTTTTTAGGAACGTTAATACTTTTAATCTTTTTACCAAAGGTTTTATAAGAACTTAAAAATTTTAGGAATTATACTTTTTCAACAAGGGAAGTGAGAATATGTGGCAAAATATTATAGATTATTTTCAAAAGGATATGAATAATTATTTGCAGGCAATAGGGCAACACTTAGAAATAAGTTTACTATCCTTATTTGTAGCAGCGATTGTTGGGATTCCCTTTGGAATATTATCTACTAAAAATAAAGTTTGGTATAGATGGGTAACAACCTGGTTTAATACTCTTAGAATTATTCCGAGCTTAGCTGTTCTTATAATGTTTATTCCTATTGTAGGAACAGGTGTTAAACCAGCACTTATTGCATTAGCATTACTTGGAATACCACCGATATTATTAAATACAGCACTTGCCTTTAACACAATTCCTGAATTTATGATAGAGACTTCAATGGCAATGGGAATGTCAAAAGCACAGAGTTTTTGGAAGGTAAAGGTGCCATTAGCTGCGCCTCTTATGCTAACAGGAATTAAAACTGCAATGGTTGAGATTATTGCTAGTGCTACCCTTGCTGCTTATATTGGTGGCGGGGGAGTTGGGAATATTATTTTCACTGGATTAGGACTTAATAGAGCAGATTTACTTCTAATAGGAGGTGTTACTGTAGCAATTCTTTCAATGCTTGCAAATGTAATTATGTTAGGTTTGGAAAAATATCTGCTCAGATATAAGTATATTAATTCGAATATATAGTTTTAAGTCGCTTAATGATTATAGATTAGTGAAAGTATTAAAGAATCACATATGAGCTTTAGATAAGCTCATTAAAAGACAAGTAATAAAGATTAATTTAGATTGGGGAGTGATAATTATGAATAAAAATATTAAAAGAATAATAGGAACGTTATTAATTACAGTTACACTTGGAGGGCTTGTTGCTTGCGGAAATAGCAAAGGTTCAAGTGGAGATAAAAATACAATCCGCATAGGGTCAAAGGACTTTACAGAAAATTCAATAGTAGGTGAAGTTTATGCATTAGCCCTTGAAGATAAAGGTTATAAAGTAGAAAGAGTACCTAATATAGCAAGCTCAGTTATTCATACATCGCTTGTAAATGATGAAATTGATTTATACCCAGAATATACTGGTACTGGATTATTGGCGATTTTAAAGAAGGATTTAATTACAGATCCAAAGCAAGTTTATGACACAGTTAAATCTGAATATGAAAAGCAATTTAATTTAGAATGGCTTGACTATTCGCCTGCAAATGATGGACAAGGCTTAGTAATTCGTACAGATGTAGCAAATAAACTTGGAATCAAAACTATTTCTGATTTACAAAAACATGCAGGTGAAATCAGATTTGCATCACAAGGTGAATTTGATAAGAGAGAAGATGGTATTCCAGGATTAGAGAAGGTCTATGGAAAGTTTGATTTTAAATCTACAAAGGTATATGACAATGGGTTAAAGTACGAAGTGTTAGCGAATAATGAAGCAGATCTTGCACCAGCATCTACAACAGAAGGTCAATTAGTAAAACCTGAATTTACTTTATTAGAAGACGATAAACACGTATGGCCTCCATATAATTTAGCACCAGTAATAAAAAAATCAGTATTAGATGCTCATCCAGATATTGCTGATATTTTAAATAAAGTTAGTGCAAGCTTAGATACTAAAAAGATAACAAAATTAAACGCAGAAGTTGATGTAGATAAAAAAGAATATGAAGAAGTAGCTAAGGAGTATTACGATTCTATTAAATAATAGATAGAAGGAGATATTCAAGATGAGTATAGCAATAGAGTTTAAGAATGTTTATAAACAATTTAAAGGAGCAGCATATAGCGCAGTTGATAATGTAAGTCTAAAGATTGAACATGGAGAATTTATTACAATTTTAGGTTCTTCAGGGTGTGGCAAGACAACACTACTTAAGATGATTAATCGCTTGTATGATCCACATAAAGGAAGTATTGAATTTTTTGGTGAGGATATTAGCAGTAAAGATCCAGTAGAGTTTAGAAGAAAAATAGGTTATGTAATTCAACAAGTTGGGTTGTTTCCACATATGACTATAGCAGGTAATATAGCGACAGTTCCAAAGATACTTAAATGGCCTAAGGAAAAAATAGAAGCTAGAGTAGATGAATTACTTGAACTTGTTGGACTTGAGCCAAAGGAGTTTAGAAGTAGATATCCAGCTCAATTATCTGGTGGGCAGCAGCAACGTGTAGGACTTGCTAGGGCTTTAGCAGTTAACCCAGATGTAATGCTGCTTGATGAACCTTTTGGTGCTATTGATGCAATAAATAGGATAAATCTTCAAGATGAGTTATTAAAGATTTATAATACTTCAAAGAAAACATATTTATTTGTAACTCATGATATTAATGAAGCATTTAAACTTGGAAGCAAAGTGTTAATAATGGATAAAGGAAAGATACAGCAATTTGATACACCAAGAAATATCGCAAAAAATCCAGCAAATGATTTTGTGAAATCACTAATTAATTCTGCAAAAGGGCAGGAAGTATTTTTGGAGGATTAAAAATTTATGATTGATTATTTATTAAAATATCCCGATAAATTATTAAAAGCATTTGTAGGACATATAGAAATTGTATTAATTACTTTAGTAATTTCTATAATATTAGCAGCATTATTAACGATATTAGCGGCTTATTCAAAAATAGCATCTAAATTGCTGGTTAATATATTTGCTATGATATATTCAATTCCTAGTTTAGCATTATTTGCGATTTTGGTGCCAATAACAGGGCTTGGTAAAGTTACTGCAATTATAGTTTTAGTACTTTATAATCAGTACATACTACTAAGAAACACAATAGATGGTCTTAATAATGTAGATGCTTCCATTGTAGAAGCGGCAACTGGAATGGGAATGAGCAAAAGCCAAATATTATTTCAAGTTAAATTACCTTTAGTCACTAAGCCAATTTTTGCAGGAATCCATCTTGCAGTAGTATCTACAATAGGTATTGCTACAATTGCGGCCTCTATTAATGCTGGCGGGATTGGAAGTGTCTTATTAGACGGACTTAGAACAGTAAATACAGCTAAAATACTATGGGGAACCTTAATGTCAGCAGGCTTAGCTATAGTAGTAAATGCAATACTTAATCTGATTGAGAAAAAGATTACTTAAAGCGATATATATTACAAAAATAATTCTTCATTATAAATCTAAAAATATTGCAAGAGTTCTAGCACTAATTGTGAATTGTGCATTATAAAATATATATAAACCTTTGAGAAATTATATTTTTAATAAACAAATATCATATAATCAAAATAGGATTTAATATATTAAAGTGATATTATCAAAGAATTTAGAAAGATCTGTTAAAATTATTTTATAATTTTGATAGATTTTTCTTTTTTTATACGAATTAATATATGTAAGTACAAACTTACTAAATGCAAGCTTGCTTTACGGGAAGAGGTAGAAAATGAAGGTGAATGAAGATAATTATATTAAAGAATTAAGAAATAGAAATGAAAAAGCCTTAGATTATGTTATTGATAATTATGGTTGGATTATAAAATCTGTTGTAGGGAAGCATCTATATGGGATCAATAGTGTTCAAGAAGAATGCATAAATGATATTCTTTTAGGGATTTGGAACAACATAAATAGCTTTGACGAAAGTAAAAATGAATTTAAAAATTGGGTAGCTGGTATATGTAAATTTAAATGCATTGATTATAAACGAAAGTATTTAAAAGATTTACAACATGAAAATATAGAAGATCTAAATATCAGTGATAATGGCATTGAAGTGAAGAATTTAGAAAATGAATTAAGTGATGAAGTAGAATCGCTGCTTGGATGTTTAAAGGAGAAGGATAGAAATTTACTTTATAAGCTATATGTTGATGAAATGGAGATTGATGAAATAAGCAACGAATATGGAATGAAAAAAGAAGTTATATACAATAGGCTATCTAGAGCAAAAAAGAAAATAAAAGATATTTTTAATATTAGTAATAAAAGAGGTGTTAAGTATGAAAAATAATGTATATAGTCTGCTTAATGATACAAATATTAATTTGGATGAATATAAAAAAGAGGATTTTAATGATATTGAAAAGAAATTACTTAAAAAGAATATTAGAAAATCTGTAAAGAAGAGTAGAAAACAAAATGTTGGAAGAAAAGTAATAGCTGCAGCTGCAATAATAGCAGTACTAGTTGGTATGTCTTTTGGAAATACGGGAGCTTACGCCATATCAAAAATAAATTTATTTAGCGAAAGTATTTCAAGTTTCTTAGGAATAGAGAGGAACTTAGAGGATTATAGCACTGTTATTAATAAATCTGTCAGGGATAAAGGTGTAAATGTTAAACTAAATGAGGTAATATTAGATGATAATGAATTACTTATATCTACTAATATTAGCTCCGATAGGATTTTAAAAGACTACGAATGCTGGAATGGTGAAATGACTCTGTATATAAATAATAAGAAAGTTAAATTTACAGGAGCAAGCGGAGGTATTAAAAATTTAGATTCTAATACTACTCAAGAAGTATTAGAATATGATTTAGATTCAATAAAAGATATTGATTTAAGCGGAGACTTAAATATGAAAATTATATTTTCTAAAATGGCAGTAAATTATCAAGATGATATAAATGGAACTTGGAAGTTTGAATTTAAAACTAATGGAGATAAACTTAAAATTGATACTAAAACAGTAAATCTTGACTATGAATTTGATATTGAAAATGGAGATAAATATATATTAGAAAAGTATACAGATAATGCTTTAGGTAAAAAAGTATATGGGAAAATCATTAATAATTCAGTCAATAATGGAACATACAAGATTTTACTAAAAGGATATGATGATTTGGGGAATAAGGTAGAATTTGATTTATCAAGAGGGAGAAAAGATTGGTTTGTATTAAAATATGAAAATGTATTAGTTGGAAATATGAGTGAAAAGGCAATTAAATTAATTCTGACACCTTATGCAGTAAAAATGCCAGAAGAAGGTGGTGAGGAACCTAAATTTGATGAATATAAGAAGGTTGGAGATGAATTTACAATAAATATCAAATAAAAAATAATGTGGAGAACTAAATCTAGATAGAGGAGGTTCTCCTTTTTATGTAATACCTATTTAGAAAGTAATCTAAATAGATATTGACTTTGAAGATAAGAATTGATATATTCTATTTAGAAATATTTCTAAATAGAATATAAAAGGGAGATGATAGTTTGGGGTTTCCAGAAACTTTTAAAGCATTGTCAGATCCAGTTCGGCGAGAAATTTTAGTAATGCTGAAAAGTGGTAAAAAATCAGCTGGGGAGATTTCAAAGGAATTTGATATGACAGGTGCAACAATTTCATATCATATATCTCAATTAAAAAAAGCAGGTTTGGTTTTAGAGACAAAATACAAAAATTTTATATATTACGAAATCAATGTATCGGTATTTGAAGAAGTAATGCTTTGGTTTTCGCAATTTAGGGGGAATGAAGATGAAAAAAGATAATATTTTATGGATTACAACTATTATTTGTTTTTTGCCATTGATTCTTTCATTTGGAGTATATGATAAATTACCTGAAGTAGTGCCTATTCATTTTAATTATGCAGGTGTTCCAGATAATTATGTGCCAAAAGCAGTTGGAGCATTTGGAATGCCGATTTTAATGGCAATAATTAATATTTTTATACACTTTAAGCTTAATAACGACCCAAAGAAAATGAATTCACCATCTGCATTGAAGTATTTAGGAAAGTGGTCTGCTCCAATTATTTCAGTCGTATTAGTACCAGTAACCTTATTTATTGCACTTGGATATAAAATTCCTATTCAAATTATTACATCAGTAGTCGTAGGAGTTATTATCGTAGCGGTTGGAAACTATTTACCAAAATGCAAGCAAAATTATACTGTTGGTATTAGATTACCATGGACATTAAATAGCGAAATGAATTGGAATAAAACTCATCATATGGCAGGATACCTTTGGATATTTGGCGGTATTTGTATGATAATATTAGGTTGCATACAGATGAAAAGTGCTTTATTAACTTTAATTATTTTATTAGTTATTGTAGTAATTCCATGTTATTATTCATATTGGTTATATAAAAATGGGGTATAATAAAATACTTTTTTCATAAATAGTATATCCGCAAAAAATTTTTAGAAGCATACATGTAGTTGGTTTACATAAACATATGTATGCTTTCTTTTCTACATTAAAGAAAGCATACACTATATGGATATTCAATTTCGGCTGATATCCACGTAAGTTCAATTCTCATTGTGGAACCCTATAGTATGTATTAAATCTTATAATAGCTTAACAGTTAAATTATTCAGCTGTTCTCTAATATCATCAGTGATGTTTGAATCTGTAACTATAGCATCAAATTCATCTATAGTTGCAAATTTATAGAGACTATCTGTATTAAATTTTTCTGTTTCAACAAGCAAAAATGCTTCTTTACTTGTTGAAACTATAAGTTCTTTAAGATTACCATCTTCTAACATAGAAGTACCTACGCTGTTAGTAATTAAATTTACACCGGAACTTCCTAAAAAGCCTTTATTAAAAGTATATTTAGATATGCTCTTAATGGCTTCTGAGCCTAATACTCCGCCGCTTCTATTGTCATATACACCACCTATGCATATTAATACAACGGTTTCATTGCTATTGAAAAGTGGTGGAATTATAGACATATTAGTTATCAAAGTTATTTTTTTGGTACTATTAGCTATTAGTTTTGCTAATAAAAAATTTATGCTTGAGGACTCTAAAAAAATAATATCTCCATCCTCTATAAGTTCAAAAGCTTTCTTAGATATTAACTCTTTGCTATTTAAGTTAACTGTCATTCTGGTAGTTATAGAGCTTAATTTAGAAATTTTTCTATTTAATATAGCTCCACCATAGGTCCTTTGAAGATCTCCATTTTTCTCTAACCTTTGTAAATCCTTTCTTATCATACCTTCTGAAACATTAAATTGTTCACTTAGTTCTTTAACTTTCACTCGACCATGTTTATTAAGTATATTTAAAATCTGTTCTAGTCTTTCTTCAGTAAACATTTAGGCACCTCACCAATCATTATCGTTTAGTATTGTTGTTGATTAATATTATAACATTATTCTTTTAATTTATAAAATATATTGAATAGATATTTAAAAAGGTATATAATGATACCAAAAGTTAATAAACGATATACAATGGTAAAAAATAAACTCAATTAGTGGAATATTTTAAAAAAGATATAATTTAGCGTTATAGGGTAATGCCTAGCGTCATATTTTATATATTTAGGCATCTTCAAAGAATAGCTGCAATGTTAGTAATTTTTGAAGGTGCCTAATTTAATAGATATTGAAGAAGGAACTTCATGAGGTAAGAAGTAGAATAAAAACTCAAGTAAGTTTTGAATTAAAATTAGACTTTAGAAATTTAAGTTCAAAATATATAGATTTATATTATATTAATGATAAATATTTTAATAAATAGCTGGATATTATTTAGTCTGTACATAAGAAATATAATATCATTCAATAATTATAAGATCAAGGTTGGGAATTTAAAGTTTACACCCAACCTTGTGTTATATAGTATTTTTTAGATTATACAAAGCTTTTGATAGCTCTATTTTTATAAAGTTAATAATGAAGATATGTTAGTAATTAATTTCTAACTCTAATAAACCTTCCTACATTAACTTTTTTGAAGGTAATTAGGAAGGTATAAAGTTCTTATTTTAGTATTAAATATACTAACTATTATTTTTAAATGTAAGTAGTTATATTACTATTTATAAGCTATAACATACGGATGCTTGTGTATCTAAGACACTGCCGATAAATTTAGCAACTTCTAAGTGATTTGGATGAATAAGATATTTATCTAAATCTTCTAATGATGCAAATTTTGTAATCAAAATTATATCATAATTACTTTCACCAGGACGAATATTTATTTCTGCCTGTATGTCTATCAGAACATCTATTTTTCCTCTCATGCTTAGAAGAATTTCTTGAGTTTTTTTAATATTATCAGTATCTCTATTCTTTAATTTTAATAATAAATTGTTTATGATCATATTATTTTACCTCCTAAAATATTTAATGTAGTTTGTGCGATTTAATGACCATTGATTTAGAAGAGAATTTTCTTCATGACATGCAAGCTATTACGGGTAGCAAGGATTACAAAGTTCTTAATAATAATCTAGTGAGCACTAAATAATACAATATGCCTATGTTGAATTATTTAGTAGAGCGGCTTTATAGACTATATAGTCCTTATTATTCCACCATCAATAATATGCTCACTACCAGTGATATAAGATGCTCTGTCAGATACAAGAAATGCAACAAGTTCAGCGATTTCTTCGGGCTTTGCTGGGCGACCAAGTGGTATGCCGCCAAGGTTATCCATTAATTCTTGACGTGCGTCATTATAGTCAATTCCGGAATTTTGTGCCATTCTTTCAATAAGACGCTCAGCAGCTTTTGTTTCTGTAAAACCTGGAGCAACCGTATTTATTCGTATTCCATTTCCACCAAACTGTGTAGCTAGATTTTTGCTGTAATTTGTTAGAGCTGCTTTAGCAGCAGAATATGACATAGTCATTATCCCAGGAAGTCTCCTTTGAATAGATGATATGTGAATTATTACACCTTTCTGTTGTTTAATCATAGATGGTAGAAAACCACGATCTAAGCGTACAGCTGAAAAAAGATTTTGGTTAAAGGCTTGCAACCAGTCGTCATCACTTAAACTTAATGCTCCAGAAGTGGAGGATGAAGAACCACCTACATTATTTATTAAAATATCTAATCCACCGAGTCTTTCAAGAGTCTCTTTAATGATTCTCTCAGTACTCTCTGGTGTGCTAACATTTGCTTGAATGAACCCTATAGAATCTGGCAAATCATTAGGCATAGTTCGTGCAGTAGTTATTATTTTAGCACCAACATTAAGCAAACGATCAACAATTGATCTACCAATACCTTTAGTTCCACCTGTTACAAGTACGCGTTTACCATCAAGTTCTTTGTTAATATCAAATGATAAGTATTTTGCATAATTAAAAATACCTCCCTTTAAATAAGTTTATCTACTTAATCAGTATAATTAAGCAAACTTGACGACATCACGTCAAGTTTTGGAATGGTATTTATTTACTTAAGCAAAATCATTATAGGAAGATAGGTCATATTATATAATTTAATACTTTCATCTTTTGGAAATTGGGTAAATAGGAATTCTAGTCTGATAACATTATGTAATATTATGGGGTTTTATTTTCTTAGTTATACAGTGGATTATATTCATTTTGATTCAGCGATTATAACTTGACATGATGTGGTCAGGACTATTTGAATATTGTTCTATGACAGAATATGGACCACTTTTAAGATTGCTTAATATTTCTAAAGATAGGGTAGTAACAGGTGCACTATTAGTAGGTTATCCACTTTATAATTTTAAGAGACTGGTAGATAGAAATCCTTTAGAAATCACATGGCAGTAATAAAGTAATGATTTCTGGGAGTAAAATTCTCTAATCTATAAAAATCAACTATTCCCCTCAACTTTATTATACCATATGAAATTTTTAGTAGGAGTATAATATGCAATACATTGCTTATTATATATGATAAAACTAGAGGAAGGTAAATCAGTGGGAATAAGAGATTTGGCAACATTTTAAGGTATCTCAGAAACTTACTTATCTAAAGTATATGCAAAAGTAAGCGAGTCAGGAATTATAAAATCATGCCGGGTGTAAAAGGTGTTTACGCGTTAGCTCGCAGTGCAGAAGAAATAACATTTTGGGATATTGTTGAAGCAGTAGCAAGGAAGCAAACCATTCCTCCAATGTGCATAAATTACGCAAAATAATATATTAGTAGATAAAGATAATTTGCCATATACACATACAAAATGTACATGTTTAATAAAAGTTATAGTGTCAGAAGCAGAAGATGAAATGAGAAAATATTTAAGAAAAAAATCATTGGCATGGTTATACGATGAAGTATATAATAAAAAGCTTCCTAAAGGGGTTTAAGAAGCAACAATTGAATGGATCAATAATAGAAAAAAGTAATTTAAATAGTAAAAATTAAGAAGATTAATGGAGTTAGTGCGACGTGCATTTAGAGGTGATATTGTGAACTACATATCATAAGTAATTTAGATTTTTTTGCCTATAAGTCTCATGAGAGTTCGTAGTAGCCAGTGAAATACAAGAATATACATGACTGTATTGCAAACATCCAATACGGTTTTTATTATATATAAAATTAGAAGGTGATGTTGTAATTATACTATAAGATTACGTTGATATTTTTGGCAAAGAAATAAACACATAATGAAATTTCTAAATACTATACTTTTATACATGAACATGAGTAATGGAAAAATTATTTTCTATGAGAGAAAAGCATTATTTTAGACGTATACAATCTATCTAATTTAGATTTATTGGAAATTTCAAAAGAGTACAAAGAAATATTAATTATACTAAATGAAAATAGGATAATATTGATGAGTACATTTTAAAACTCAAAATATGTGAAAAGTTGGAGTCGTGGTAATTTTGAAAAGATTAAATAAGGAGTATTTTATTTTAGGAATAAGAAATACCTAGCGATACAGCAAGGAGATTAGAATTAGTATAGTATGAGTTAACTGGACATGATTATAAAAATAAATGAGTTAGAGACAGAAAGGTACGTTATAGAAATTTAAAATTATTATCATATAAATGGTTACAAAAAATTTACAGAAACTATTGACATTGTTATGATAACGTTTTATACTTTACTTAACCGGATTACTTAACCGGTTAAGTAAAGAAGAGGTGAGTTTATGAATAAGATTTGTATTCTTGGAAGTATCAATATGGATATGGTTGTTTCTATAAATAAAATGCCACTAATTGGAGAAACAATTTTTAGTGATAATTTTAAGTTAGCACATGGGGGCAAAGGTGCTAATCAGGCAGTTGCAGCACAAAGACTAGGATCAGAAGTACATATGATAAGCAAGGTAGGACAAGATGCTTATGGATTACAAATAGTAAATAGTCTGGAAAAGGAAAATATAAATGTTGATAATATATTTAGAGATGATGTTAGCCCAACAGGTACCGCAATAATAACTGTAGACAATGAAGGTAATAATTCGATAATAGTTGTACCAGGTGCAAATATGACTCTTAATTTAAAAGAAATAAATAAATGTAAAGAAGTCATAACTTGTAGTGACATAATAGTATCACAATTTGAAACACCTATTGAAGTTACAATAGAAGCTTTTAAATTTGCAAAAGAAAATGAAGTTATTACAATTTTAAATCCAGCTCCAGCAAAAGATATTCCAAAAGAATTACTTAAATATACAGATATTATAGTACCTAATGAAACAGAAGCTACAACATTGACTGGAATAAATGTAAAGGATTTAGAAAGTGCAAAGCAAGCTGCAAATATCTTTTTTAATAATAATGTTAAATATGTAATAATTACATTAGGTGATAAGGGCGCAGCTGTAATATCAAAGGAAGATGGAATTTTAATCCCTGCATATAAAGTTAATGCAGTAGATACTACTGCAGCTGGAGATTCGTTTATAGGAGCAGTAAGTACCAAATTAACAAAATCTAATTTAAATATTAATTCATTGGCAGAAGCAGTTAAATTTGCAAATAAGGTTTCAGCTATAGCAGTTCAAAGAGAAGGAGCGCAACCTTCAATACCATCTTTAAAAGAAATTAACGAGATTTATAGGGAGGAATAAAGATGAAAAAAATTGGTATTTTAAATGGAGAAATTTCTAGTGTGGTTTCAAAAATGGGACATAAAGATTTAATAGCTATAGGAGATTGTGGATTACCAATACCTGATAAAACAAAAAGAATAGATATAGCATTAACAAAAGATATTCCTAGCTTTATGGATACATTAAAGAACGTATTATTAGAACTTCAAGTAGAAGAAGTAATTTTAGCTGAAGAAACAGAAAAAAATAACCCTAAAATTTTTGAGAAAATAAAAAAACAATTTCAAAATGTGAAATTTACTTTTATATCTCATGAACAATTAAAAATAATGTTAAATGACTGTAAGGCTGTAATTAGAACAGGAGAGCAGACTCCTTATGCTAACATAATTCTTAGATCAGGAGTAATTTTTTAAGGAGGAGTAATTATGGAAGAAAACATTCCTTTCCTTCAGATGGAAGGCATATCCAAGAGTTTCCCGGGAGTAAAAGCACTTGAAAATATAAACTTAAGCTTATATAAAGGAGAAGTATTAGCTCTTTTAGGAGAAAATGGTGCGGGAAAATCTACATTGATGAAGGTTTTAACTGGTGTTTATCAAAAAGATGAAGGTAAAATTATTATAGACGGTTCAGAAGTTGAGATAAAAAATATAAAAGAAGCTGAAAAATTAGGTATATCAATGATACATCAAGAGTTAAGTGTTTTACCTAATTTAACAGTTGCAGAGAATTTGTTTTTAGGAAATGAAAAAATAAATAAATTAACTAAAAAGTTAGATAGAAAAACAATGAACAGTATGTGTAAAGATTATTTAGAACAGATAGGATGCAATGTTAAGCCGAATGAGTATGCCAAAAATATAAGCATTGGAGAAATGCAGATGCTTGAAATAGCAAAAGCAATTTCAAAAAACTCTAACGTAATAATTATGGACGAGCCAACAACAGCATTAACAGATGCGGAAACAGAAAAGCTTTTCAAAGTTGTCGAAAAGCTTACGAGTAAGAACATAGCAATAATATATATATCTCATAGATTAGATGAAATTTTTGCTATTTGCGATAGGATAAATGTTTTAAGAGATGGAAAATATGTAGGTGAAGTTCAAGTAAAAGATGTTACTAAAGATGATTTAATAACTATGATGGTAGGTAGAAAAATGGAAGAACAATATCCATATAAAGAACCTGCTAATGTGAAACCTATATTAAAATTAAAGGATATTTGTTTAAAAGGAGTTTTACAATCAATTAATTTAGAGGTAAGAGCTGGGGAAATCCTTGGAATGTCAGGACTTATGGGGGCAGGTAGAACAGAAGTTGCGAAGGTCATTTTTGGAGAATACAAAAAAACTAGTGGTTCTATTGAGATGAACGGGAAAGAATTAAATATCAATTCTCCTAAAGATGCAATAAACAACGGAATCGCATATTTATCAGAAGACAGAAAAAAAGAAGGACTTATTCTTCCTTTATCAGTAAGAGAAAATATGACATTGGCTTCTTTGAATAAGTTTGAAAATAGAAATTTTTCTATAAGCAAAACAGCTGAAAAAAATACAGTTGATAAGTATATAAAAGACTTATTAATTAAAACTCCTAACCAAGATCAACTAATAAAGAATTTAAGTGGCGGAAATCAACAAAAGGTCATTATAGCCAAATGGCTTATACAATCTCCTAAAGTTTTAATAATAGATGAACCTACAAAAGGTATAGATGTAGGTGCCAAAAAAGAAATATATGATGTATTAAATATGTTAAAAGCTAAAGGAACAGCAGTTATTATGATTTCATCAGACATGCAGGAAGTGCTTGGAATATCAGATAGAGTAATAGTAATGCATGAAGGTAAAATAACTGGAGAGTTAGACCGCAAAGAAGCAACCCAAGAAAATATAATGAAATTAGCGATTGAATGATAAAAAAGGTTCAACTTTTTTATAAAGGAGTGTTGAAAGTGACTAATATAAAGAGTGAAAAAAGTTTGATTTCTTATAAGGGAGAGTTAAAAATGACTAATATAAAGAATAATTTATTAAAATATAAATCTATTTTAGCATTAATCGTATTGTGTGCAGTTATTACTATAATTTCACCATCATTTTTACAAGTATCAAATTTAAGAAATTTATTTACTCAAATTTCTGTAAATGCTGTTATATCATTGGGAATGACTTTTGTAATACTTACAGGCGGAATAGACTTGTCTGTAGGGTCAATTGTTGCAATAGCAGGAGCAGTATCAGCTGTAACTATAAAAAATACTGGAAGCATATCACTAGGGATATTAGCAGCATTACTTACAGGAATTTTAGTAGGAGTAATTAATGGAATAATTGTTGCTAAAGGAAGATTTCAAGCCTTTGTAGCGACTTTAGCAACACAAACAATATTTAGAGGTGCTACTTATGTATTTACTGGAGGTAATCCAATATCAGGAATAGGCGATGGCTTTGTCAAATTAACTAATAGTAGAATATTAGGAATACCTGTTCCAGTTATTATTACAATAATTGTATTTGCTATTTGTGCTTATCTTTTAACTCAAACTAGATATGGAAGATATGTATATGCAGTAGGTGGAAATGAAGATTCAGCAAGACTTTCGGGAATAAGTGTTACTAGTGTTAAAACTTGGGTGTATATTATATCTGGTGCTACAGCTGCAATCGCTGGAATTATTGTCGCAAGCAGAATAGGATCAGCAGCACCAACAGCTGGTAATGGCTATGAATTAGATGCAATAGCGGCCATAGTTATTGGAGGTACAAACTTAGCTGGTGGCGAAGGAACAATACTTGGAACAATAATAGGTGTGTTAATTATAGGGGTTTTAAGTAATGGTTTAAATCTTATGGATGTTTCAGCTTTTTATCAAACTATAGTAAAAGGGTTAGTAATACTATTAGCAGTTTTAATAGAAATGAAAAAATCTAAATAATGCATTAAGTATTTATCGTAAATAAGAAAACGATATTACTAGTTTAATCTAAAAGCATCGCTTAAATATTAAACTAATAAAAATTATAAAAAATATTTTTAGGAGGGAATTTTATGAAAAAAATATTTAAACTAGCATCAATAGCTATGATAGCAACTATGTCAATGGGGGCGTTTGCAGGATGTAGTTCCAGCAGTTCAGGGACATCTTCAAGTACAAAATCTGATTCTAAAAAAATAGGTATGGTTGTCTCAACTTTAAATAATCCTTTCTTTGTAACACTAAAGGAAGGTGCTGAAGCTAAGGCTAAAGAATTAGGATATGAATTATTAGTTGTTGATTCACAAAATGATTCATCTAAAGAGCTTTCAAACGTTCAAGATATACTACAAAAAGGAGTTAGTGCGTTAATACTTAATCCTGTTGATAGTGATGCAGCTGCAAGTTCAGTTGCCCAAGCTAACAATGAAAAAATTCCAGTAATAACTGTAGATAGACAAGCAAATGGTGGCGATGTAATTTGCCATATAGCATCAGATAATATAAAAGGTGGAGAAATGGCAGCTAACTTTATAAAAGAACAACTTGGCGACAAAGGTAATATAGCAGAACTTCAAGGAACACCAGGTGCTTCTGCAACACGTGATAGAGGAACTGGGTTCCATAATATAATTGATGCAGATAAAAACTTAAAAGTCGTATCATCTCAACCAGCTGATTTTGATAGACAAAAGGGATTAACTGTAACTGAGAACATGTTACAATCAAATCCAGATATTCAAGCTATCTTTGCACAAAATGATGAAATGGCATTAGGTGCTGTTAAAGCATTAAACACTTCTGGAAAAAAAGCTATAATTGTTGGATTTGATGGAGGCGATGATGCGAAAAAAGCTGTAGATTCAGGAGAAATGACAGCAACAGTAGCACAACAACCAGATTTAATGGGAAGTATGGCTATAGAAAATGTTAAAAAGATATTAAATGGAGAAAGTGTAGATAAAAACATTGCGGCTGAATTAAAATTATATGTAAACCTGAATTATTCATAGATATAGTTAATAACATAAGAAAGTTAGTTTTTCATGCTATTAGCTATTTCTTTTCTTAA
>NZ_JBJIAB010000060.1:0-23978 GCF_045310795.1 Candidatus Clostridium helianthi | reverse complement strand
CGCTTAATTTTATTCCAATTTCTGTAACCGTTCGTGTTTTGAAACGGTTTGTTTGCCATACTCTTTTTCCAAAAACTATTTTTTTTAAAATTAACTTGACTATTATTAGCTGGTCTTTTTAAAACTCAATACTTATTTATAAAAACAACTTTTAAGCATTTCTGTATAAGCTTCTGCTTCAATAAAAGCCTTATCATAATTAATTTGTTTTGAAGATGATAACTTTGCTTCTTCCAGAACTTTTGCATTAAATCCTTGAAAGGACCATATAACAACGTTTATTGCCTTTTCTATATCTATGCCATCTCTAAATTTAGATAAATCTATACCATCAAATACTCTTTTTGAAGCGTTTTCTAATTCGTCCTTATTTATCACATTTAAATCATTTTCTATATCACTTGATTTTTCAATATTTGCAACTTCAATAAATTTAAGCATTTTAGGATATTTATTCAATAATTCTGCTTTAATCAAATGGATTTGACGTAACCTAACGAAAAAATCTCTTTCGTTTAAATCAATCTTTTTGTAAAATTCAGTCAGGCTAACATCTATGCAATAATCATATAAAAATAAAAATAATTGCTTCTTATTTTTGAAGTAGTGAAATAATAACCCTTTAGATATACCAGCCTCTTTAACAATATCATTTGTAGAGGCATTCTCATAACCTTTCTCAGCAAATTCATTTATTGCTGCATTTAAAATACGATTTTGTTTTTCTGAATCTAAATTTAAAAACTTCGATACCACAGTATTACCTTCTTTCAGATTTATGTAAGATTAATAAAGAATTTTACATAAATATTTGTTCTATTAAGTCATGCTCATTACTTCAATGAAATATTAGTATTGTAATTTAAGTAGTAAAAAAATAATTCTTTTTATTATTTAAGAGGATTATAACCCTATTGACCAATGCGGTCAATAAATAAATTTAATACTTAAAAGTAAAAAATTGTATTATTACTTAATCATATAATCAATAACTGGGAGAATTTGAAAAGATTCAGCGATGTTGTGAGAAAAGTAAGTTATATTGGTTAGATTTCTTTCACTTCCTAAAAGTTTATAATTTGTTATAGGATTAAAATAAAAAAATGGTGGATTTTGAATATTGAAACTTAAAGTTATTGACAATTAGATATATTATGTATATATTAATAAGTAGAGGTCTACCTATTTGAGGCGAGGAGGATAAATAATGAAGAATAGAGAATGGGAATACCCATATGACTTATTTATAAAGAGCATTGCTCAAAAGATGAGATATACAAATGACGAAAAATTAAAGGAATATGATCTGACTTCACCTCAAGCTTTATTGTTGGAGCTTATCGAAAGGGAAATAAGACACGGAAAAGAGATAACTCGCAAGAATTTAGAGAGTGTTATGAATTTGAAAGGGTCATCTATAACGAACCTTTTAAATGGATTAGATAGAAAAGGATGCATCATACGTAGTGCTGGGATATCAGATGGGCGTACTTTTCAAATTCAAGTTACTCCAAAAGGAAGAAATATATTAACAGAGATGGAAAAGGTTTTTGAAGAAACTGAAGAACTGTTATTAAAAGGCATGTCACAAGAGGAGAAAAAAGTTTTTTTGGATCTGCTTATTAGAGCTTATAAAAACTTATATGGAAAGTTCGATTAATAATAAAAAGCGTATTGTTGCTTTTTATTTAAATATATATGTAGAAGTCTACGTATATTTAAATAAATTTTTTTGAAGGGAAGATTAATTAAAAAATTGATTATTTATGCATAAAGCAGAGGCTAGAAATAATAAATAAAGGAATACTAAATGCTTTTTTTATTTAACAATATAAGTAGAAGTCTATATATATTATGTTAAATACATTTTTGAAGTAGTTTAATTATTAAAAATTCAAGGGATGTATTAAGCAAAGACATTTCATTAAGTCCTAAAGAATTTCACCCAAAGCGAGTTTTGATTTTACTGAATTAATTGGAGGTTATATTTATGATTAGAATTATAAAAAGATTGCCGGCAGATAAAGTGGTTGTTGCAATTATGTTTTTATTGTTACAGATTTCAGGTGCGATTTATCTGCCTTATATGACAGCGAACATTGTAAATGAGGGTATTGTAAATGGAGATATATATTACATTTGCCAGCAAGGAATATTTATGATTGGTATTACGATAATGAGCTTAATTGGACAAGTTTTGAATACCTATATATCAGCAAAAATATCATACAATATGAGCAGTAAGCTTCGTAAGGATATTTATAATAAGGCACTTACTTTTTCTAAAAGAGAGTACGACAAATTTGGAGCAGCATCATTGATTACTCGTAATATCAATGATGTAACACAAGTACAAAGCTTAGTTGAAATGGGGCTTAAGTTTCTGATTATAGCTCCTTTATATTTGCTAGGCGGAATAGTAATGACTTATCGGCTAAGCCCCAAATTATCATTAATTTTTATTGGGGTTATACCTTTTCTAGCTATTGGCACCATTGTTATATATAGGTTTGCAAATCCCCTTTATGAAAAAATGCAAAAATTGCTTGATAGATTAAATCTTCTTTTTAGAGAAGGACTTACAGGTGTAAAAGTTATTAGAGCTTTTGGCAGGGAAGAAGAAGATTATAAAAAGTATAATGCCATAAATCAGAATTATACAAAGACAGCTATTAAGGCAGGGACAATTATGAGTGTTTTCACACCATTTATTACTGTGCTTCTTAATTTAACAACTATAATTATAATTTGGATTGGCTCTAGATCAATCGCTTCTGGAACTATGGAAATTGGGACAACAATGGCAGCAATATCATATTCGACTCAGATTTTAATTGGATTTACAATACTCGCGAGTGTTATATTAGCTATTCCAAGGGGAAAGATTTCAATTGAGCGCATTAATGAGATTTTAGATATGAATCTAAGTATAATAGAATCTTCTAAAACTGAGGTATCAAAGAATAGGTATTTGCAGTTTGAAAAAGTTGATTTTAGCTATCCTGGTGCAGAGAAAAAAGCTTTAGAAGATATTAGTTTTAAGGTTAAAGAGGGAGAAACTTTAGCTATTATTGGGAGTACTGGTGATGGAAAAACATCTCTCATAAATCTTATTATAAGACTTTATGACATAGAGAGTGGATACATAAAAATTGGTGATGTAGATATTAGGAAAATCAAAAAATCGGAACTTAATCATATGGTAAGCTTAGTGCCACAAAAATCAACACTGTTTATGGGATCTATACGAGACAATATGCTAATTGCAAAGCCTGACGCTACTGATGAAGAAATATGGGAAGCTTTAGATTTAGCATGTGCTACAGAATTTGTATCCAATCTTAATGGTGGATTGGACAGTATGGTAGAAAAAGCCGGAGGTAATTTTTCAGGAGGACAAAAGCAGAGAATTTGTATTGCTAGAGGTTTGCTTAAGGATGCGAATATATATATTTTTGATGATTCATTTTCAGCGCTGGACTTTAAGACCGATAGGATTATACGTGAGTCAATACAAAATAAGCTTTCAAAAGCTATCACTGTGATAGTTGCACAAAGAGTCAGTGCTGTTATGAATGCTGATTTGATAGCAGTATTAGATAATGGAAAACTAGTAGGACTTGGTACACATGAAGAGCTTAAAAAATCTAATAATGTTTATAAAGAAATAATTGACTCACAGATGTATAAGGAGGGGATCGCATGAATATAAGCAAAAAAGAAACTGATAGAAAGATAAATGTTATAGCAAAACCACAAGATTTATGGTTAACCATAAAAAAAATTCTGCAATGCATGAAAAAAAGCAGTTTATTAATTGTACTTACTATAGTGATTGCTATAGGAGGAACTGTTATGCAGGTTATAAGTCCAAAGCTACTTGGAAAGGCTACAACTTTAGTTTTTTACGGAATAAAAACAAAGGCAGGAATTGATTTTAATAGACTTATATTAATTCTACTTAGTGTGGCTGTCATGTATTTAGGGGTGTTTATATCATCATTCTTACAAGAGAGAATTATGACTGTAGTAGCACAAAAAACAACTTATGCGCTTCGCAGCCAGTTAAAAGCAAAAATGAATAGAGTAGAAGTTACATTCTTTGATGTAAATTCTAATGGAAATCTCATGTCAGTAGCTGCAAATGATATAGATAATATTATGACTAATCTACAGCAAAGTCTGACGCAGCTTATTTCAACAATTATTACTGTTATAGGTGCACTGCTTTTTATGATTACTATAAGTCCATTACTTACAATAATAGTTTTCATAATGATTCCAATAACCCTAATAATTACAAAGCTGTTTACTCCTAAAACACAGAAATATAACAAAGAGTACTTGAAAAGCATGGGAGAATTAAATAGCTTGGTTGAAGAAAGCTACCAAGGTTTTTCTGTTATTAAGAGTTTTAATTGGGAAAACGATGCATTGCAAAAGTTTGAGAGCATAAATGAAAAAATGTATGATTCAGGCTGGAAGGCAAGATTTTCTGGAGGCATGATGATGCCATGTATGATGCTCATGCAGAATATTATTTATGTACTAATTGCAGCAACAGGTGCAGTTAAAGTAGTAGGAGGTTCAATTCTAATTGGTGATATGCAGGCTTTTTTACAATATTCTCAGCAATTCACTTCTCCCATAGCTAAACTTTCCATGACTTGGGCTAATCTTCTTTCAGCTATAGCCTCTGCTGAGAGGGTGTTTAATATTTTAGATACTGAAGAAATAAAAGAATATGAATCGGAGTTTCCAAACAAAGAATTTGAAACTGCTAAAGTTGCTTTTGAAAATGTTAAATTTGGGTATACAGATAAACCATTAATGACTAATTTCAGCATGAATGTTAATGAGGGGCAAATGGTAGCTATTGTAGGACATACTGGTGCGGGAAAATCCACATTAATAAATTTATTAGAGCGGTTTTATGAGATACAAGGAGGCAGCATTCGAATTGATGGCATTGATGTTCGTAATTTGGATATTGGTAAATTAAGAAAAAACATCGGAATGGTACTACAAGATACGTGGCTATTTTCAGGCACAATCTTTGAAAATATAAAATATGGTAATGAAAATGCTACCAAAGAACAAGTATATGCTGCAGCAAAAGCAGCTTATGCTCATGAATTCATTCAGAAATTACCTTATGGTTATAACACGGTTTTGAATGAAGATGCAGAGAACATTTCACAAGGGCAGAGGCAGCTTATTACAATTGCCAGAGCGTTTGTAGCTAATCCAGATATTTTAGTACTCGATGAAGCGACTTCTAATGTTGACAGCCGTACAGAGCTTATTATTCAAAAAGCCATGAAAAGACTATTAAAAAATAGAACAAGCTTTGTGGTAGCGCATCGTTTATCGACTATATATGATGCTGATTCTATCGTGGTTATGGAAAAGGGAGATATTGCTGAAACAGGAACCCATAAAGAGTTATTATCAAGGGCCGGAGCTTATGCAGATATTTATAATAGTCAATTTGCTGGGAGTTTAGCCTAGAAGTATATATATGTTAATAGTAAGAAAATTCATAGGAGTTATAAACGTCAAGTGAGAGGATTCAAAAGTTAGATAAAATAACTGATTTTTAAGAATATATTATAGCTAATATTTAGGTGAAAAAAGTAGATTTTAACAAAATGAAAGAATATTAGATGAAATATTAAATTCATTAAGATAGGAGAAATAGTTATGTCAAATTATATAAAAAAATTAAAAGAATTAAATAAAGATTCATTGCTTGAAGCAGGAGGAAAAGGAGCTAACCTCGGAATATTAATAAATGCTGGACTTCCTGTACCACCTGGATTTGTGGTTACAACAAGTGCATATGATGCTCATCTTGAAAGATCTGGCCTTAAAGAGAGAATAACAAAAAGGCTTGAAAAGATTAAGGGGCAAGATATTAATGAAATATTAGAGGCAAGTAAAGATATATCATCATGGATTGAAGAAGCTCAAATGCCTATTGAGATTCAGAAGGAACTAAACATAGCTTTTGACAGTTTGTATAAAAAAATGGGAGTAGGTGAAAAGATGTCAGTTTCAGTACGATCAAGTGCAACGGCTGAAGATTTACCAACGGCTTCATTTGCAGGCCAGCATGAGACTTATCTTGGTATCTATGGAAAAGAAAATGTCATTAAACATGTAAAAAAATGCTGGGCAAGTCTTTGGTCATCGCAGGCAATAAATTATAGAATAAGTATGAATTTTGAGCATCTTAAGGTGGATCTTGCAGTTGTAGTTCAGGCAATGATAGATTCAGAGGCGGCTGGAGTGATGTTTACTGCAAATCCTGTAAATGGAAAGAGAGATGAAATATTAATAAGTGCAGGCTATGGACTTGGAGAAGCAGTTGTTAGTGGTTTGATAACTCCGGATTCATTTGTTCTAAGCAAAAAGGGAGATATAAAAGAAAAGAATCTTGGATCTAAGGAGATTAATATTAAATTAACTAAAAGAGGAATTGTTACAGAAAAAGTACCTGATTCCAAGAGAAAATCTTATTGTCTAGAATCAAATGAACTTAAGCAGCTTACAAAACTAGCAGAGCTTGTTGAAAAACATTATGGTAGTCCTCAAGATACAGAATGGGCTCTTTCTGAAGGCAAGATATATTTACTCCAAGCAAGACCAATTACAACAATGGAAGCCGAGAGTGAGGATTTTAATATACTTGGATCTGAGGATAAAATAATTTATCAAGGCAAAAAGGCAGATTTTGGTCTTCAAAGTGTAATGGAACATAGTGCATATCCACATACTCCTTTGGATTTTGCATGTTTTACTCATTTTTATCAGGGTATATATACTTCTTTCTCCGAAACAGGCTTTAAGATGCCCAAGGAGAAGAATATACCTATAGAAAGAGAAAGTGGATGCGTGGCCTTAAGTTATCAGGCACCATCAATATCTCCAGCTATAATTTGGAAGGGTCCTAAATCACTAATTAATAGTTTATTTAAAGATACAAATATTCTATGGCAGGATTTTTCAAGAGAAGCTAATGAGTGGATTAAGAGGATGGATACTGCGAAAAAGAATACAAATGATGCAGAGAAGCTTATAAAATTTATTAAACAGGGGATGAAAGAATACGAAAATTTTGTTTATAAAAGATTTTCTTTAATTGGTATGCCTGGTGGGATTACTGAGTATAAGTTCAATAAACTTATAAAAAAAGCTGTAGGAAAGGAAAAATTTGAAGAGGTTAAAGAAAATCTTCTTAGAGCTTTGCCTTTTAGGACTGCACTTCAGAACAAAGAAATGATAAAGATAGCACAAACAGCAGCCATAAACGGAAAGGGTAGCCAAGCTTTCGAGGATGCAATTGATAATTTCTTGAAAGAATATGGAGATAGGCCTTCTATAGGTGCGGGACGTATGATATCACCTTCTACATGGAGTGAAAAACCTGAAATGATAAATGAAATTATTGATGCATTATTATGTGATACATCTATATTAGATTCGGAAGAAAGTTTTAAGAAGCAGGAAGAAGCTTATAAAGTTGCAAAAGACTTAGTAAAGAAAGGGTTAAAATGTGATGATTATAAAAAGTTTACGAAAGTTCTAGAGAAAATAAGAAATATGGTAATAATAAGAGAGGAAAGTGTATTTTACTTAGAAAAAATAGCAGGTTGTTTGCATAGAATGGCTTTAAAGCTAGGAAGCCTTTTAGTTAAGAAAGATTATATTAATGATGCAGAAGATGTATTTTTCATTTTTCTTGAGGAACTTAATTCTGTGGCAGAAGGTAAGTTAAACATAGAAGAAAAATTAAATAAAAGAAAGAAAGCTTTTGATAAGGTTTATGAGGCTCATGAAAAAGGTGTGCATTGGTTGGTAGCAACAGGGTCAATTCCAGTATTTGAGCTAAAGGAAAAAATTAAACAAGATAAGAACGATGCTTCTAATTCAATTAAAGGAAGTGCTGCAAGTCGTGGAGTATATGAAGGACAAGTATGTATAGTAAGAAATCCTTCTGAATTTAAAAAATTAAAAAAAGGAGATATACTCGTATCGCCATATACATCTCCAATTTGGACACCTCTTTTTAAGGTTGCATCTGCAGCTGTTACTGAAATAGGAAGCCCAACTTCCCATGCAGCAATTGTAGCTAGAGAGTATGGTATACCTGCTGTTGTGGCTATTGATAATGCAACAAGTATATTAAAGGATGGACAAAGAATAAGAGTAGATGGAACAAATGGAGTAATAACATTATTATAAGTAAGTGTGAAAATATGAATGATAATATAAGAAAGAATTAATTTTATGAAAAGAATTTAATGGATGATTGCTGATGAAGTTAAGATGTTTGTATAATGTTATCTTATCAGTAATAGTTTAACAATCAAAACATTGACAGTAAAAATTCAGCGTGATACCATTGTAATTGAATGATTTATAAAAAGGAGACTTAAAGAGATGATTTTAGTTGTTCTTAACTAAGCTATTAAAATTAAATAGTTTGAGATGCTTTGAAGTTCTACCATAAAGCTTTAACTAAGTGAGCATTTTAAGAACAATATCTTCTACTAAGCTCTTTTATAAAAAATAAAATAACTTTAGATATACATATATTTAGAAGTACTTATTTTGATTAAGCTAAAGTATATGTTTTATATTAGATTAAATTTAACTATAATAAAAGATCTTTAAATAAATGAACTCTCCATAGATGATATTGTTTGTCTATATGGGGAGTTTTAATTTTGTATAAAGAAAGGTGGGACTTTTTATGGAATTTACAAAGGTTACAGAAAAGGTTTATTATCTAATTAATGACGGAGAAACTGACAGACCAGTGCTTGGATATATTAAAGGAGATAAATATTCTTTAATGGTGGATGCAGGAAATTCAAAAAATCATGTAGAGAAATTTAATAGTTGTATAGAAAAATTGAATTTAAGATTGCCTGATTATGTTGCAATCACTCATTGGCATTGGGATCATACTTATGGGATGCATGCAGTTACAGGAAAAACTATAGCATGTGAAATAACTAATGAGCAATTAAATGTTATGTCTAAGTGGCAATGGACAGATGAAGCAATGAAAAATCGTCTCTTGACTGGAGAAGATATTGAATTTGCAGATACTAATATTCGTAAAGAATACGAAGGACTTCAAGGTATAAAAGTTGTACCAGCTGATATAGTCTTTAAAAATGACTTAGAAATAGATTTAGGAGGATTAACAGTTATTTTAAAAAATGTTATTTCACCTCATTCTAAAGATTCAGTAATAGTTTATGTACCTGAAGAAAAAGTAGTATTTATAGGAGATGCTTATAGTATGAACTATTATAATAATTGTGAATATGATCCGTTTAAATTAGAGTGTTTTATAAATGTATTAAAGGATTTAGAGTTTGACATTTGTTTTCCAGGACACTCATCACCTATAAATAAAACTGAGATCATTGAATATTTAAATTCACAGCATAAGAAAATCAATGCAGATAATAAATAGCTATTTATTATTTGAATAATTAATCTCTGCTTAGAATCTTCAGCGATATTTTCATAACTTTTCGAAACAAAATATTTATGATTTCGGTAATTTACCACATATAAGTCTAGTTTTAAAGTTCGATATCTATAATATTCTTTACAATAAATATTGTGAAGAATAAATATTCTAAACCATATATATTCTGAAGAATATATATTCTAATATTCTTCAGAATATGCTTGAATAATGCGGGGTTAAAGGCTGTGAACGTAAATAAACCATATGTTTTTATGTGATTTAAGAGAGAAAATCTATGGCTATATTTAGTAGAGAAGAATTTTAATGAGTGTTCGTAAGAATATTAAATAGACTCTTAGGAGGAATTCATATGTGAGTTAAATAAATTTAGATTAGTTAAATTTAATCTAATGCTGATGTTAGCCAAGAAGTCATGAAAGAAAGAATTTCATCAGCTAATGCAGAAATTGCAGAAGCATCTTTCAAGTTACCTTTACTATGCCAACGTTTTGTAGCGCAATATATACCGCTGCTCATCATAACAGTAATCAATTCTAATTTTTCTTTTTCATTCTTTGAACAAGTTCTAGTATTGTTGAGCATATTTTGTACTATATCTTGCAATTTAAGCTGAACTCTCATATCAATTAACATATTGGCAGATTTATATAATCTTATATAGCTAGTGCCGACAGTCTTATGATAATCACACATAATAAAAATTAGATCACGCAAAGTTTTCTCATTTAACTGTGCATCAGTACTAATCCTGCTGGATACAATTGTCATGAATTTATCTGATATAAAAGAATCTAATAAATCATATTTATCTTTAAAATGAGCATAAAAGGTTGCTCGGTTTACGTTAGCTCTTTCTGAAATATCCTTCACGGTTATATTTTCAAAGGGGCTTTTATTAGCTAATGAAAGAAATGCATCTTGAATGAGTTTACGAGATTTAATTATGCGTTTATCATTTATTTGAGATTTTTGTATCATACCTGCTGCTCCTTTCTAAATATATATTCTATAAAAATATTAATTTATAGAAGTTTGTCTTAAACTATCAGACACTACAAGCCATGTGCACTTATGAGGAATGAATTATACTATTTAGAATTTATATAGTGTGGATATTTTAAGTAAGCTCCTAAATTATAATTTTAATTGAGTACTTGGTTTAGTGCATAGATAACACAATCATAAATTATATTATTCATTTCGGTGAGCTATACGCATAAGTATAGACTATATTTGATTTATTATTGCAATATAAATATTTTTTAATAAATACTTGTTATTAATATTTTTTCTTAATAATCGACATTTCATGATTTCTGTTGGTTGAATAGCTAATTTTAGTACATTATAATAATAGCATGCATAAATCGCTACAACAACACGTGTTTAATAATTTGACGATTAAGCTGCTATTTACAATTATGTATATGAGGAGAAAGTAAAATGAGTGAATTAAAACATAGAATTATTGAAACAAATGGTATAAAAATGCATATAGCTGAGCAAGGAAAAGGGCCTCTTGTATTATTACTTCATGGATTCCCTGAAATATGGTACTCATGGAGAAATCAGATACCTGTTTTGGCTGAAGAAGGTTACCACGTAGTAGCGCCAGATTTAAGAGGATATGGAGATACAGAAAAACCAGAAAATATTGATCAATACACTCTGCTTCATTTAGTTGGAGATATAGTTGGATTGTTGGATGCATTAAATGAAGAAACAGCAGTAATAGTAGGAAATGATTGGGGAGCAACAATTGCATGGAATGCAGCATTATTAAGGCCAGATAAATTCAAGGGCGTTATAGCTTTAACAGTTCCAATGATGCCTCAACCACCAATTCCACCAACCACTGTTTTCCCACAAACTAGTAAGGAGCTATTTTATACTTTATATTTTCAAACACCAGGTGTGGCAGAAAAAGAATTCGAGAAAGATGCACGATCTACAGTTCATAACTTGCTGTATTCAGCTTCTGGAGATGCAGGACCACGTAAAGGTAATGATGGAACTCCAAATCCATTTAGTATGGTATCAAGAGAGAAGGGATTACTTTCATCATTACCAATGCCTAAAATGACTTCTTGGCTTAAAGAAAAAGACTTAGAGGTTTATGTAGAAGCATTTGCGAAAACAGGCTTTAGTGGTGGATTAAATTATTACCGTAATTTAGATAAAAATAGAGAATTATTAAGTTGTTTTAATGGATTAAAAGTAACAATTCCTGCATTATTCATAGTAGGTACTCGTGATGTTGGCTTAAGTATTCCAGGAATGGATCAAATAATTTCTGAAATGAAGAGTATTGTTCCAAACATCCGTCAAACTATATTTCTTGAAGATTGCGGACACTGGGCTCAGCAAGAAAAACCAAAAGAGGTTAGTGCAGAGATACTTTCATTTCTTAAAAGTTTATAATATATTATAGAAATTAAAATAAAAACTTGTGGGCTTTGAAGTCATCACTTCAGTGTCCATCATAAAACACATGAAAATGATATGCTCACTTTATAGGAGATAGTTAAAATAATAAAACTGTTTCTATAAAGGGGGCATTTTATTTTTCAAGTTTTAATTATCCAATTATATCAACATAACAAAAATGTAATATTAATGAAATGTAGTTAAATTGATGAAGTAGTTATAATCATATAGAATAGTTAACATAGAGCCAAGTTAAGTATATTGATTATAGATATATATCCAAAGCAAAGGTTTAAGAAAAAAAGGGAGAATTATAGATGAAAAATATATTGAATGTAGAAAGAATCGAGAAATATTATGGCAATAAGGGGAATTTAACAAAGGCAATAGATAATATAAGCTTTAAGGTAGATGAGGGAGAGTTTGTTGGAATAATGGGACCTTCAGGAAGTGGCAAAACTACACTTCTTAATTGTATATCAACTATTGATAGTATTACCGCAGGAAAGATATTGATAAATGGTAGTGACATTACCAGGCTAAAATCAAAAGAATTAGATAAGTTTAGGCAAAATGAGTTGGGATTTATATTTCAAGATTTTAACTTATTAGATACACTTACAGCTTATGAGAATATTGCTTTAGCCTTAACAATAAAGGGAGAGGACACCTATAAAATAGATAAAGAAATACAAGAGGTGGCAGAGCATTTAGAAATAGGACAAGTGCTTAATAAATATCCTTATGAGATGTCTGGAGGGCAAAAGCAAAGAGTTGCTTCAGCAAGAGCAATTGTAACTAATCCATCTTTAGTTCTTGCTGATGAACCAACAGGGGCACTAGATTCTAAGTCAGCTAGGCTGCTACTTGAAAGGTTTGAAAACTTAAATGATAATTTGAAAACTACAATACTTATGGTTACTCACGATTCTTTTACAGCAAGTTATGCTCATAGAATACTCTTTATTAAGGATGGTAGAATTTTCAATGAGCTCATAAGAGGTAAAGATACAAGAAAGGAATTTTTTAATAAAATCATAGAAGTTATATCTCTTCTTGGAGGTGATGATAATGATGTATTTTAAGCTGGCCTTTGGCAATATAAAAAAGAGTTATAAGGATTATACTATATACTTTTTAACATTAATATTAGCAGTATGCATATTTTATAGTTTTAATTCTATAGATTCACAAAAGGCGCTTTTTGATATAAAGTCTTCAAATGCAAACTACATAGAGAAACTAACAGATATTATGTCTTATTTTTCAATGTTTGTATCAGTAATACTAGGAAGTTTAATCTTGTATGCTAATAATTTTCTAATAAAAAAGCGTAAAAAAGAATTAGGGATATATATGACTTTAGGAATGGGAAAGAGAAAAATATCTAAGATTTTAGTAACAGAAAGTTTTATGGTTGGTGCTATCTCTTTAGTTGCAGGCCTTATGTTAGGAATAGCAGCCTCACAGGTCTTATCTACTCTTATCTTAAAGCTGTTCGATGTTTCTATGAACGAATATAGGTTTACAGTTTCTATAAATGCTATAGGAAAGACTATATTATATTTTGGAATAATGTTTTTACTTGTAATGATTTTTAATGTATTTGTTGTTTCTAAGTACAAAATAATAGACTTACTTGCGGCAGATAGAAAAAATGAAAAAATGAGATTTAAAAATCCATTTATATATTTGGCAGTATTTGCATTAAGTATAGTATCTCTTGCAGCTGTCTATAAATTTCTATTAAAGATAGGTATAGATACGTGGAATCCAATGTTTACACCTTCATTAGTCATTGGTGTTATGAGCACAGTATTATTCTTCTTTAGTTTATCTGGAGTTATATTATATTTTTTAAATAGAAATAAGAAGGTATATTTCAAGGGATTAAATATATTCGTTATAAAGCAGGTAAATAGCAAGTTTAATACACATTTTCTATCAATATCAATAATATGTTTAATGCTGTTTACTACAATACTTGTATTATCTACAGGAATAGGTCTTAAGAAAAATTATGAAGCAGGCCTTGAAAAAATAACACCTTTTGATGCTAGTGTAGTCATATATCCTCAGGGTGAAAATATTTCTTTAGATGAGGTGTTTAATAAAATTGATTTCAAATTGAGTGAAAATGAAAAATACATAACTTATGATGAATACTCGGCATCAGTAGAACTTAAGGATTTATTTAAAGATGAAGATGAGGCTTTTAAAGGCTATACAGCAAGCTTTGTAAAAATATCTGATTACAATAAAATATTAAAACTAAAAGGTGAAAAAGAAGTTAATTTAAATAGTTGTGAGGTTTTAATCTTATCAAATCATAACAAATTAGCTTATCCAATTAATGAAAAATTAAAGCATAGCAATAAAGTCAATATTGAAGGAAAAGAGTATCTAGCGAAAAATCACAAGGCTCTACAAGAAAATCTTGAAACTTCTACAATGGCAGAAAATTATTGCGTTATAGTAATAAATGATGAGTTTTTGCCAGATAGTAAGGTTTATAAATCAGTACTTGATGTAATGTATACTGATGAAAATAGAGAAGAAAACAATGAAAGATACCAAGAAATTTATAATAATTCTTTGATTGGTGGGAAGTACGAAAGTATGGATGTCCCCCATATGGATGCCTATTCAAAGGATGGCATTTATTCTAGGGAAAAGAGTTCTTCAACTTCTGAATTATTTCTTGGCTTGTATTTAGGTATGGTATTTTTAATATCAAGTATGGCTGTATTAGCACTTCAGCAATTATCAGAAGCCAGTGACAGTATAGGAAGATATAAAGCTTTAAAGAGAATTGGTGCAAATAAGAAAATGATAAATAAAACTATATTTCTTCAAACCTTGATATATTTCAGTCTTCCAGTAATTCTTGCATTAGTTCATTCAATTGTTGGCATTATTGTGATTAACAAGGAGATAAGTAATTTTAATCAAATAGATATTAGATTTTCAGCGTTAATGACGGCTTTAATATTTGGGGTAGTATATGCAGGGTATTTCTATACAACATATACAGGGTATAAAAATATTGTAAGAAATAACATATAAGAACTAGGTAAAGAGGTGAATTAACAATGAAATTTCTTTCATATTTAGATGTAGAATTAAAACGCATTTTCCATTCAAAAATTGTTTATTTAACAATGCTATTAACCATATTTAGCCCAATGGCTGGCTATAAGTTGTACAATGATAGTATGTTGGACGAAACGATAACAGGTCACTTTATCGGAAATCCAACTGTTGCTGGCGCTCTAATTGGAGGAATTTTATTTGCTATGTTGACTTTTCTTAAGTTTGATCAAGGACGTAAGTATAAAACTGAGATATTATTGAGCAGCATTGTATCTCCATTAGCTCTAAATGCAGTAAAATTAATTGCTGTAGAAGTATCTGCAATTATTGCTGTTTCTATTGAAGCTGTATTTTATTATCCATATACGGTTATGAAAATGGGAAGAGTTTTTGATGGATATACGTATTGGAATAGTTTCTTTCTTTTAATTCTCCCATCTGTGATGTTGTCAATTTTAGCAGCTTCAGCTTTGTATCAGATTTTTCAAAGAGTAGATCTTAGCGCTGCTGTATTTATTGTACTTGTCTTACCTAATTTATTTCAACGTGTTCCTATTGGTAATATTATGCGTTGGATAAAGCCTGCAGTTCCAGAACTTTCAGATTATTTCAGCAATACAGAAGTATTTCGCTTAATGGAGCATAATAGATTATTTTGGTTTTTAATGTTTGGAGGAGTATGGTTAATTTCGATATTAGGTATACGTATCTATGGTAAAGGATTATTTACCTCTATATTTCATAATTCAAAAAGAATAATTTATATTCCTCTAATTGCTGTGGTAATGATAAGTGAAGCAGGCTATGCCTTTGTAAATCAACCAGATGTTTATATATTATCACAAAATCAAATTTCTGAAGTGTTTGAAGCATTTAATGATAATTCAGAAGATAATCATTATAGGATCAACAAAGAGCTCCAATTACTAAACAGTGACTTTAAGATTTCATTTGATGGAAGTAAGGGGAGTCTTTCAGCAAATGCTGTGTATTCTTTTAATAATCTAAGTGATAGTGAGCAGGAGTGTAAATTGAAGCTTAACCCAGGATACATTATTAGAGTAGTAAAAATAAATGATAAGGTTGTTCCTTTAAAAAAATTGGACACCATAGAAGCTAATGCTGAGTTTATTATGCCTGTTGGGAAAAGTATTAATGTAACTATGGAATACGAAGGAAAGCCTAAGATTTTTTATATGGTAAGTGATGATATTCTAGATACAACTATTAGTGATAAGTATATAGATTTAAGCAGTAAAGAAATTATTCCTGAAATGCTGGTTACAGATAGCAAAGAAAATTCAAATATTAAAGCTGAGCTTACCATGCCTTCAGGTATTATGCCAATAATTAACCCATGTCAGATGGAGGAGAATGGCAAAGAAATTGCTAATATTACAGGTGATACTACCAAGTTAATCTCAGAAGAGGGTGATAAAAAAACTTGGCTTGTTAAGCTTAAAGGGACTCGTTTTGATTTAATGGCAGGGGATTATGTTATGAAGCAGCTAGGAAGTAAAGAAATGCCAGTGCAATTTTATTATAACAGTAAACATGGTGATAATATGAAAAAAATGAATGCTGAAAAGATAATGAAATATACTATAGATTATTGTACTAAGCATTATGGTAAGCTGAAAAAAGTTTCTGAAAATAATCCATTAAAAGTAGTAGAGAAAACAGCGTTATTTTCAGGAGGCTTAGGAATGCCTAATTATAGTACAATGACAGAAAACTGCTTTAGTGATGAGAATTTAAGTAATACATCAAAGGGATCTTCAGGGGCTGAAGTATTAGCTCATGAACTTGCTCATCAATGGTTTGGAGTGGAGACTGTTGGATGGCATGGTAATAATGAAAACTGGTCTGCTGAAGGACTTGCAGTATATACTACCTATCGGATTGCTAAGGAAAACTACGGAGAAGAATATGCTCAAAAAAACTATGTAGACAAGTGGAAGATACACACGAAGGATAGTGAAAAAAACTTCTATTATAGAAATCCAGAATATTTGAATTTATTGTCAGAAAGATATATTGAAAAGGTTAAGGGAGAGAATAGAAGCGTATGTTTATATTCAAAGCTTCCACTTCAAATTTTAAAGGCATCTGAGCTTGTTGGTGGTGAAGATAAAATGGATGAAATTTTAGCTAAATTATATGAAAATAGCTCAAAAGAAAAAATCTCATGGCAGGACTTTTTAGATGCATGCAATCTTAAAGAGGAGGATTTAAATCTTGATCAAATTATTTAAATATGAATTTAAAAGACTTATTACAAATAAATTTTTTACGGAATTAGCACTGTTTGTACTAATATAACAAAAATGTAATGTTAATGAAATATAGTTAAATTGATGAAAGAAATAGCTTCATATAAAATAAGTTACATGAGATGAAATTAAAAAATACTGATTAGCTAAGGATAAAAATAAAATCATAGAAGTGATATGCCTTTTGGGAGGTGGTGATAATGATGTATTTTAAGCTAGCTTATGACAATATAAAAAAGAGTTATAAAGATTATACTATATATTTCTTAACATTAATATTAGCTGTCTGCATATTTTATAGTTTTAATTCAATAGATTCACAAAAGGCACTTTTTGATATGGAATCACCGACTGCAAATTATATGGATAAGTTAATTGAGACAATATCTGCTATATCAATGTTTGTATCTGTTGTATTAGGCAGTTTAATATTATATGCAAATAATTTTTTAATAAAGAAACGTAAAAAAGAATTAGGTATATATATGACTTTAGGCATGGGAAAAAGAAAAATATCTAGAATTTTAGTGACAGAAACCTTTATGGTGGAAGGAATATCTTTAATTACTGGTCTTATATTAGGAATAGTAACATCACAAGTTTTATCTACTTTTATATTAAAGTTGTTTGATGATTCAATGGATGGATATAGATTTATAGTTTCAATAAGTGCTATAGGTAAGACTATATTATGTTTTGGAATAATGTTTTTACTTGTAATTATATTTAATATATTTGTCATTTCTAAATACAAAATAATTGATTTATTGGCAGCAGATAAAAGAAATGAAAATATGAAATTTAAAAATCCATTTATATATTTAACATCATTTATATTAAGTGTGGCATCACTAACATTTACATATAAAACTTTTTTAGGGATGAATTTATATTTGTGGGATTCTATTATCATACCAGCATTAGTCTTTCTAATAGTAGGCACAGTACTATTCTTCTTTAGTTTATCTGGAATCATATTATATATAGTAAGTAATAATAGAAAGGCATACTTTAAGGGAGTAAATATATTTATAGTAAAACAAATATATAGCAAAATTAATACAAATTTTATATCAATGTCAGTAATATGCTTAATGTTATTTATTACAATACTTGCATTAACTACAGGAATAGGTCTTAAGAAAGGTTATGAAGCAGGATTTGTAAAACTAGCACCTTTTGATGCCAGTGTGATTTTATATACCAATGATGAAATTAATAATGTAGAAGATGCGCTTAATAAGATTAATTTTAAAAAATATGGAAATGAAAAATATGCAATTTACAATGAATATGTTCCAATTATAGATTTCAGAGATTTATTTGGAACTGAAGATAAAGCCTTTGAAATGTTTGGTGGAAGTTTTGTAAAAATATCTGAGTATAATGAAATATTAAAATTAAAAGGGGAGAAAGAAGTAAATTTAAATAAGGATGAGGTATTGATTTTATCAAACTTAAATAAATTAGTTGGACCAATTAATGCAAAGTTAAAAAGTAGTAATAAAGTTAAGATTAAAGGTGAAGAATTTACTGTTAAAAATCAGGAAGTTATACGAGGAAATCTTGAAGATTTTAATGTTACAAATAATGAGTGCACAATAGTCATAAATGATGAGTTTCTATCAGGCTATAAAGTTTCTAAATCAGTACTTAATGTAATGTATACAGATGAAAACAGAGAAGAAAACAATAAAAAGTACGATAAGATCCAGAAAAATTATAGATCTGGAGAGTACGAAAGTTTAAATCTTCCAATCATAGATGCTTATTCTAAGGACGATATTTATTCTATGGCAAAGAGATCATCAACAGGAGCATTGTTTATTCGCTTATATTTAGGTGCGGTATTGTTAATAACCAGCATGGCTATATTGTCTCTTAAGCAGCTATCAGAAGTCAGTGATAGTATGGAAAGGTATAGAGCATTAAAAAGGATTGGGGTAAATAAGAACATGATAAATAAAACAATATTTATTCAAACCTTGATATATTTCAGCCTTCCTATGATCTTAGCATTAATTCATTCCATTGTTGGGATTACGGTAGTTAATAAAGAAATTAACTCTTATGGTCAAATGAATATTAGATTTTCAACATTAATTACAGCTTTGATATTTCTTGTAGTTTATATAGCTTATTTTTATATAACGTATACAAGCTATAGAGATATAGTAAAAAATAATATTTAAATAAAGAAGGAAAGAAAGGATAAGAAGAATATGAAAATCTCAATTAAAAATTTAAATATGGATTATAAAGGTGGTAAAAGAGCCTTAAAGGAGGTTTCACTTGAAATGGGAAGTCCAAGCCTTATTGGACTTCTAGGACCAAATGGAGCAGGAAAATCAACTCTTATGAAATTGCTTGTAGGAGGCCTAATACAAACTAGTGGTGAGATTCTTATGGATGATATGCCAATACTTAAGGATGAAAAAAAGTTAAAAGGAAGCCTAGGATATCTACCACAAGCTTTTGGACTGTATGATGAACTTACAGTATGGCAGTTTCTAGATTACATGGCAGCCCTTAAAGGAATTAAAAATAGTAAGAAGATTATTGAAGAAGTCATTGAGAAAACAAATCTTAAAGAGAAACGTAAAGCACGTATTTCTACTTTATCAGGAGGTCAAAGGCAGCGTGTAGGAATTGCACAAGCTCTTCTGGGAAATCCGAAATTATTAATTTTTGATGAGCCAACTGTTGGACTAGATCCTGAGGAACGAATTAACTTTCGAAATCTATTTTCCAAAATGGCACAGGATAAGATAGTTTTATTATCTACACATATAATTGAAGATGTACAATCGGTGTGTGATAAACTGATTGTTATTAATCATGGGCAAATTTTGTTTACTGGAACTCCAGAAGAATTAATTGCCTTGGCTCACAATCATGTTGGAGTTTTTGAAGAAAAGATGGGGGAAAGCTCAAAGGAAGAATATAAGGTGACAGCAAGAGTTAACACAGTGCGTGGTATTGCCTGCAGGATTGTAGGGGAAACACTTCCAGCATTTGCAGAGACTGTAGAGCCTACCCTTGAGGATGCATATATGTATCTTATCATGGGAAAAGAGGCGATGTAATCATGAAATTCATTTCCTATTTAAGAGTGGAATTAAGTCGTATTTTTCACTCAAAGATTGTTTATCTAATTATGGTATTAACTATGATATGTCCACTAGCAGGATATAAATTGTATAAACCAGCAGATGCTTCAACTTTATTTGGTGATTTGATTGCAAATCCAGTGATGGCAGGAGCAATAGGTGGTGGAATATTATTTGCGATGTTAACTTTACTGGAATTTGATAGAGTAAAAAAATATAAAACTGAAGCATTAAACAATAGCATTGTCTCACCATTAACCTCAAATATAGTCAGATTACTTGCCTTAGGAATAACAGCTATTGTTACTGTTTTTATTACAGCAGTATTTTATTTTCCGTATACATTCAACAAACTTGGGAATATTTTTGATACTTATACGTATTGTAATAGCTTCTTTCTTTTGATGTTACCTTCAGTTTTATTATCAATTGTATTAGTTTCTGCACTTTATCAAATTTTCTGTCGTATGGATATCAGTATGATTTTATTTTTTATATTTTCGGTGCTAGGTATTTGGAGATTGTTTGAATCGAAAAATATTCTTGAATTATTGGGAGATAATAATATTCTTCATTGGATGGAGCCGAGCGTTATAGCACTTTCAGATTATTTTGGGAATGAAGTGGTATTTCGCTTGATGAAGCAAAATCGTTTGTTTTGGTTTTTAGTATTTGGAGGTTTTTGGATCATAGGAGTATTATGTGTTCGTCGTTATGGTAAAGGTTTATTTGGATCAATAATTTATAATTCAAGGAAAGTTTATATTCCCATATTGGCTATTATGTTAATCAGCGGCAGCTGCTATGCTTATTTAAATCAACCATTTGTTTATAAAGAATATGGAGAGGATGCATCAGATGAAATAAATGAAAAACTTCAGTTATCAAATACTGATTTTGAAGTATCCTTTGATGAAAGTAAAGGAAGTCTTTCAGGAAAGGCTACTTATTCTCTTGGAAATTTGAGTGGAAGTGAACAGGAATGCAGGCTCACCATGATGAATGGGTATACTTTTCAGCATGTTATGGCAAATGGAAAAGAGCTTAAATTTGAATCTTTAAATGATTATAGAGGCAGTATTAAATTTAAAGTACCTGATGAAAAAGAAATAAACCTTGAGATAGAATATCAAGGTGTCCCCAAAATTAATCAAGAGCTGAGTGATTTTGCTTATGAAACTGATATTAGTGAGAAATATATTGATTTGCATAGTAGCTATATCTTTCCAATAATAAGAGTAAAGAGGAATGAAGATAATTGTAAAATTACAGGTCAGGTTACTATGTCTTCTGAACTTATGCCAGTTGTAGATTGTAAGAAAAAAGATAAAGATGGTAATTTGATAGCAAATCCGATTGGCTCCACTGTAGAATTGCTTTCTGAAAAAGAGAATAATAAAACTTGGCTTATAAAAGCTGATGGGGATGGTGTAGACTTTAAAGCTGGTAATTATGTCGTGAAGGAGTTAGGAAATCAGGATATGCCTGTACAATTGTACTATAGCAGAACAATTGAAGATAAGATGCAGAAGATGGATGCTGAAGAAGTTATGAAGGATACGATTAAATATTGTTCCAATCATTATGGTAAGTTGTATAATGTGTCTAGAAATAATCCACTAAAAATACTACAAGGAACTGTATTTTATGGCGGTGGACTAGCACAGCCCAATATAAGTATTATGGATGAAACTTGTTTTAGTGATAAAAATTTAGCTGATAAATTAAAGGGAACAGAAAGTGCGGAAATACTGGCTCATGAAATTAGTCATCAGTGGTTTGGTGTAAAATGTGGAGGTTCAGGTGAAGGTCTCGCAGTATATACAACCTATCGAATTGCAAAGGAAAAGTATGGTGAAGAATATGCACAAAAAAACTATGTAGATCAGTGGAAGAAGCATATTAAGGAGAAGAGTGATAATTTTTATATTAGACACCCAGAATATTTAGATGTATTGCCAGAAAAATATGCTGAGGCAGTTGTTGACAATAGAGCCGTAAATCAATATTCAAAAATGCCTCTTCAAATTCTGAAAGCCAGTGAATTAGTTGGTGGCGAAAATAAAATAGATGAAATTTTATATAAGCTATATGCTAAGACAGAAACACAAAGGATTTCATGGCAGGACTTTTTAGATGCATGTAATCTTAAAGAGGAGGATTTAAATGTTGATTAAATTATTAAAATATGAACTAAAAAGACTTATTATAAATAAATTTTTTTTAGGACTTCTTATAATTTCAGCTATATATAGCTATGAAGTTATGACAAGTGATATTATCCTTGGAGTGGCAAACACTGCGCCATTTTCAGGCTGGAGCTATGGAGAATATTTTGCTAAAGTGCTGCCAATTTTACTTGTTACCTTATTATTTTTTATCTCATTTCTTTATTCAAAACAGGAAAAAAATGTACAAGATTTGACGAATGCAACTCCTATTGATCAATTTAAGTTTCAGATGCTACGCTTTGGTACTATTATTATAGGATTTGTTTTGATTTCTATGATACCAATCTTATATAGTGTGTGGTTTTATAGTGTGAATTTTCACTTCTTAAGCTTTGGCGGTCTTGTTATGCCAGCATTTATAACGCTTGTTCCATCAATGCTGTTTGTGTTTGGCATAGGAAGTCTTGGAGGACGATATCATCAAGGATTAATTTTTGGATTAATGGTAGTAGTATTGCTTATAAATTATGTTCCGCTACCATACGAAGTTGATTTATTTGGAGGAAATTTCTTTGAACAATACCCTATGTCTCTTAGCGTAGTAGAACCGGCATTCTTAATACCTATAAGTGTAGTAATTGGGAAATTTATATTTGGATTAACTGGACTCTTGATGATAATTTTATCTGCAACTACAAAGAAAAGATGAAGGTATTATAATGATACTGAGTAAAATTGTGGTAAAATGTAGTATTTAGTTTTATAATAATTATTAAGGTTATTAAGTTTTGGATTTCAAAATTTAATAACCTTATATTTGTAGTAGGGGGATATGATGAGGAAAATTATTATTATTGAAGATGATGAAGTTATAAGGGAGGAATTGCAAAGTTTCTTAGAGAGATATGGATATGAAGTGAAGGCTCCTTTAGATATGGATAACATAATAAATTATATTAAAAGTGAGAACGCTGAACTTATATTGCTAGATATTAATTTGCCTATGTATGATGGTTATTATATATTTAGGGAAATACGCAAGACTTCGGAGGTTCCAATTATAATAGTTACAAGTAGAGATAGTGAAGTAGATGAACTGATGAGCATGAATTTAGGGGCAGATGACTTTATTACAAAACCTTATAATACAGAAATACTACTTGCAAGGATAACTAATATTTTAAAAAGGACTTATGTAAATATAAAGACTAGTAGTATATTAAGCTACAGAGATTTTAATTTAAATCTTTCAAATGCAACGATTATTTATAAAGATAATTCTCTAGAGTTAACTAAAAATGAAGTTAAAATACATATGTTGCAAATTGGTTTCTACATTCGGACGCATAGCCTGTCTATTGTCTGAGTAGGAACCATATTTATAGATTTA
>NZ_JBJIAB010000059.1:0-24360 GCF_045310795.1 Candidatus Clostridium helianthi | reverse complement strand
ACAGGAAAGTTAAGGTCTATAGCGCCGATGGTACTGCATGGGAGACTGTGTGGCAGAGTAGGACGTTGCGAGGTAATAAAAAATATGCTCAGATGATAAGTTATCATCTGAGCATATTTTTTATTATAAAGTTTTTTGATTTAAAATAATAATTAAAGAATCATTTAATATAAAAATTCAGCTTTAAGGATTTGTAATAACTACTATACAACGTGTAACTAATTTTTTGGACACGACTATACTGGTATTAATAGAGATAAGCATATATATTGAAATTTATTTCTATGCACAATTTTTTATAGTTAGATTTCATTATTTGGACTGTTTAAGAATTTGCTAACTATCATTAAATTGTGATTGTGATAAATTACTTTAGAAGGTGAGATTATGATTAAATTAGTACTAGTAAGGCATGGAGAAAGTCTTTGGAATTTAGAAAATAGATTTACTGGATGGACAGATGTGGATTTGTCAGAGAATGGATTAAAGGAAGCAAGTAGAGCAGGAAAAATACTTAAGAAAAATGGTTTTGTATTTGATGTAGCTTATACATCAGTTCTAAAAAGAGCGATAAGAACATTATGGATAATATTATATGAGATGGATTTGGCATGGATTCCTGTTTTTAAATCATGGAGATTAAACGAGAGGCATTATGGAGCCTTACAAGGATTAAATAAAGCAGAAACTGCTAAAAAATATGGAGAAGAGCAAGTTCATAAATGGAGAAGATTTGTAAATGTAAAACCTCCAGAATTGACTAAAGAGGATACCAGATACCCTAGAAATGAATATAAGTACAAGGATTTAAATGAAGAACAGATACCCTTAACAGAAAATCTTGCTGATACTGAAAGACGTGTGTTAGAGGAATGGAGAGGAAATATAGCTCAAGATTTGAAAGCAGGTAAAAGAGTGATAATATCTGCTCATGGAAATACATTAAGAGCTTTAGTTAAATATTTAGATGGTATTCCAGCTGATAATATAGCTGATTTGAATATTCCAACAGGAATACCTTTAGTATATGAATTGGATGAGAAGTTAAAGCCAATTACTCATTATTACCTATCAGATAAGGAATAAGCGATAGGATAAATTGGTGTAAAAATCTGAATTCAAGAAAGAATTACAATAGCTATAATAAAGAAATATAATTTATTGCGAAGACAGTAAATCTTCTAAAATTTTAAATTATGATTGTTAATGAGTGAAATACTGAATCACATGTTTAAATTATATATAGATTTACTGTTTTTGTGATTTTATTCAAATTAAATATAAAATTTTGTACTTTTTGTTTATATATTTCTATTAATATAAAGCGTATAATTACATAGTTGTGGAGTACAGAATTCAAATAGGATATTTTTGTGGTATCGTACTAAATGTTTGACTAATATAAATTAATTTTTACTAATATCTTTAAGGGGGAGACATTAAATGATGATAACTAGAAATTTAACAAAAGGAAATCCGGCAAAATTGATATTGCTGTTTACTATTCCTTTATTAATAGGAAATATATTTCAACAATTTTACAACATAGCAGATACATTTATTGTTGGTCGTACAATAGGCGTAAATGCTTTAGCAGCAGTAGGATGTACAGGAAGTATAATGTTTTTAATTTTAGGGTTTGCTCAAGGTTTAACATCTGGACTTTCAATCATTACTGCACAAAAATTTGGTGCAGATGATAAGGAAGGAGTTAAGAAAAGTTACTTTACAGGCATAGTTATTAGCATGATAATAACTATAATTCTTACAACTATAAGCACGATTCTAGCTAGACCTATATTAGAACTAATGAATACACCTGTAGAAATTGTTGATGATGCATATAATTTTGTAGTAGTAATATTTATTGGAATAATAGCGTCAATGTTTTTTAATTTTTTTTCTAATATTATTAGAGCTTTGGGAGATAGCAAAACTCCATTAATATACCTAGTGGTAGCGTGTATTTTAAATATAATTTTAGAATTTGCATTTATATTAATATTCAAGATGGGAGTAACTGGGGCAGCTTGTGCAACTGTTATAGCCCAGGGAGTATCGGCATTATTGTGTATGTGGTACATAAAGAGAAATTTGCCCATACTTAAGTTAAGGAAGAGTGACTTAAAGTTATCCAAAGAAACTTTTTTAGAACACATTAAAATTTCTCTACCAATGGGATTTCAGGCATCTATAATAGCAATTGGAGCTATCATATTACAATTTGCATTAAATAGCCTTGGGGCTACTTCTGTAGCTGCATATACTGCTGCTCAGAAAATAGATACTCTCGCAACTCAACCTATGATGTCATTTGGTATAACAATGGCTACATACACAGCTCAAAATTTTGGTGCGGAAAAAATTGATAGAATTAAAGAAGGCGTAAAGAAATGTGTTTTTATATCAGTAGCATTTAGTATTATAGTGGGCCTTATAAATACTTTTGCAGGTTATTTTCTTACAGGAATCTTTGTTGGATATGATCAAAAAGAAGTTATTAGGTTGTCGCAAATATATTTAACTTCAAACGGATTAAATTATTTTTTACTTTCACTACTGTTTATATATAGATATACGCTTCAAGGATTAGGACAAAGTTTTATTCCAACAGTAGCAGGAATTATGGAATTATTAATGAGGACGTTCGCTGCAATTATATTATCACGACCGTTAGGTTTTTTAGGCGTATGTATGGCTAATCCATTAGCATGGCTTGGAGCATGTATTCCGCTTATAAGTGCATACTATATTAGCATTAGAAGAATAGATATAGAATATTCAAAAAAGAAAAGCTGTTTGTATGAATCAAATATAGATGCATGCAATTATATAAGTAAGTAAAAGTTAGTTTATATAGTAACTTTGTATTGTCGTAAGATTTATGTAATAAGGAATGAAATAGGATTATTTAACACCAATAATCTTAGTTCATTCCTTATTTCATTTTCTTGAATATTTTAATTATGTTTAAATCTATACCTCTAATAGAGTGACTTGCAATTAAATATTGAATTTATATTTATTTCTTAGCTTCTAAGATAAATCATATATTTTGAACAAATAACTTATCCTAGAGTTATATAAAATGTTTTAATATTTAATGAAGTTATGACGTGTTTGTTTAGAAAATCAGTGAAGATGAGCAGAAGTTTGATAGATATAATAACAGAAGAATTTTTAGTTTTGATAAAACTAAGTTTAGTATAGAAGATTAAAAGGAAAGTGAAACTAGATAAATTAATATTGGTGAAAAATTTCCACAGATATTTGAATGTAAAATACTGAATATATAAAATTTATAATATATATACTTAAGAATATAAAATAGGTTTTATATAAATGCTATAATTAGAAGATCGGGAGTGAGATTATGGACGGAAAATCAGTGATAAAGTGGCATAAAGATATAAATGGAAAAAGAGTAGTAGATGCTTTGATAAAAAATGATTTTGATGCGGTATATTTGGCAACTAAAGATGAGGCAATAGAATTTATTATGAAATATGTGAAAGCAGGTACTAAGGTCGGTTTTGGTGGTTCAGTGACAATATCTGATATGAAAATTCAGGATAAAGTTAAGGCTGCTGGAGGGAGAGTTTTTGAGCATGGAGAAGCATCAAGTGTAGAAGAGGCTATGTCTATTGCAAGAGAGGAGATATTTAGTGATCTATATTTATGTAGTAGTAATGCTATAACTTTAGATGGGACTCTTATTAATGTAGATGGAATGGGAAACAGGATATCAGCTATGACTTTTGGACCTAGAAAAGTCATAATTGTAGCAAGTGTTGATAAGATATGTAAAGATGAAGCAGCAGCTTTTGAACGATTGGAGAATATAGCATCACCTATGAATAATAAGAGACTTGAGAAGCCGAATCCTTGTTCAAAAACTGGCATATGCATGAATTGTAAATCGCAAACTAGGATATGCAGAGTATATTCAATTATGAGAAGAAAGCCTATGACCACAGATATAACTGTAATAATTATGGGAGAAAGTGGAGGCTTTTAGTTACAATGAATTAAAAATACTTAATATATTTTGATAATTATATTAAGATAAACATACATTTTTATAAAGTGGATATAAATTAAAAATTTAATAAAGTATTTATTGTAATAAAATGAAAAATAATATATAAATATATATGAAAATAAAAATGCTAGAATTAATAATTAACATTTTTAGCATTTGTTATTAAAATAAAGATAAAAAGTGAGGAACAAAATGGAAGATAATCAAAATATACAAGACAAAATAAAGAGTTTTTTAGAAGAGAATAGGATAAATGTTAAAGGTGGAACTATAACAAGTGAAAAGCAATTATCACTAGTTTTAAATGATCTTGCAATGGGTGATTTGAAAAAAGGAAAGCTAGATAAGGCATTATATTTTACAGAAAAAGCAGCTGAATTCAATAAAGAAAATTATTATTCATATTTTATAAAAGGTCTAGTATATAGAAAGTTAGGTAAAAATGAAGATGCGATTGAAGCATTTAATGTATATTGTAAAGACTCTGATGATTCATTAACCCACATATATATGGGACTTTCGTATGCAGAATTAGGAAACATAGAAAATGCATTAGATCATCTTAGAAAAGGCGAAAAGAACATCTCAAAAAATGAAAAGGAAGATCATAAATTATTAATCTGTGCGACTTATGAGTGTATAGGAAATATATATTTAAGTAAAGAAAATATAGTAGAATTTAATGAGAGAGATAAATATAGTATGAACTATAAAAGTGCAGTAAGATATTATAAAATGGCACTAAAAATAAATAGGAGAAATCCTGATTTAATCAATAGATTAGCTGCATGTTATTATCATATTGAAGATTTAAATAAAGCATTATATTGCTATGAGCAAGCCGCTAAGATTGTAGAAGATAAAAGCATGTATGTAGAAGCGATCAAAGAAATGCATGAAGCTGGTGCTAAATCAGAGCCAGCGGGATTTTAATCTATAAGAAAATTGTATAGATAAAAAAGCTTAATGTTATATTTTAGTAACATTAAGCTTTTTTGTGTTTTAATAAGGTTTAATAAGCCAAAGGTAAGCAACGTTAAAATATTGTATGTAAATTAATTTAATACATTCTGAAAAGTAAAGCAAAATATCTTTCTAGACTAGAATTAATTAAAAGAGATAGAGACTAAGAAATACATAACTGATATATATATAAATTAACTTGTAAAAACTATCATAACATTTCTACATAACGAACGTTTTTTAATAATATAGTTCTAATATTTATATTTGTAGAGAATACAAATGTCTTTCGTGGGTTGACAGATGAGCAGATATAGGATAATATATAATTTGTTAATAATCGTCGGATTAAATTAATAAATTAATAATTTTATACTTTAGGGATTAATTTATATAAACAATTTCAATAGAAATATTAAAAAGAATAGTAATATTTAAACAATGAATAGCTGGTTAATTATTTTCTATGTTTTTTGTAAATCTTATTGTCAAATTATTATTTTTTTACAGCGTACACCTTAAGAAAATAAAACTAATACTAGGGGGCTTATTTTATGAAGAAAAAAATTTCTTTACTTTTGGCGCTGGCTATGACAACTACATTTACGCTGGCGGGATGTTCAAAATCAAATACTAAAGCAAATATAGACAGCGATGTTATAAAAATTGGTGTATTTGAGCCAATGACCGGTGCTAACGCAGCTGGTGGACAGCTAGAAGTTGAAGGCGTAAAACTTGCGAACAAGCTCTATCCAACGGTTAATGGAAAAAAAGTTGAGCTGGTTTTTGCAGATAATAAATCAGATAAAGTTGAAGCGGCTAGTGCAGCATCAAATCTTGTGGAACAGGAACAAGTTAATGCAATTATAGGAAGCTGGGGAAGTGGAAACTCTATGGCGGCAGGAGATGTTGTACAAGATGCCAAGGTTCCAGCAGTTGCAGCCTCAGCTACAAATCCTCTTGTAACAGCTGGTAATGATTATTACTTTAGAGTTTGTTTTATAGATCCTTTTCAAGGAACTGTTATGGCAAAATATGCAGCAAATAAATTACAAGCTAAAAAAGTAGCTTTACTTCAAGAGGTTTCAAGTGATTACTCAGTTGGAATTTGTAAGTTCTTTACCGATGAATTTATAAAGATTACAGGAGATAAAGATGCAATTATAGCTAAAGCTAACTATAATACAGGTGATCAGGATTTTACAGCTCAACTCACAAATATAAAGAGTAGTAATCCAGATGTGATTTTTGCTCCAGGTAATTTTACAGAAGGAGCTATGATAATAAAACAAGCAAGACAGCTTGGAATAACTACTCCAATAATTGGAGGAGATACTTGGGAAACGCCAGAATTTTTAGATATAGGTAAAGAAGATGTTGATGGAACAGTATTTTCTACTTTTTTTGCAAGTGAGACTCCTATAACTAACGAATCAAAAGTCTTTCTTGATGAATATAGAAAAGAATATAATAAAGAACCAGCAGCGGTTTCAGCTTTATCATATGATGCATATCTAGTAATTTTAGATGCAATTAAGAGAGCTAATTCGATAGATCCAGTAAAAATTAGAGATGAAATTGCAAAAACCAAGAATTTTCCTGGTGCTGCAGGAGTAATAACTATAGATCAAAATAACAATGCAGTAAAAGACGCAGTTTTAAAGATAGTTAAAGATGGTAAATTTACTTATCTTGATACAATAAAACCTGAAGAAAATTAATTAGGGGTGAAAATATGACTTTAATGAATTTAAGCACATTTATGCAAAATTTAGCAAATGGTATCTCACTAGGAAGTTTATACGCACTTATAGCTATAGGATATACTATGGTCTATGGAATATTAAAACTTATAAATTTTGCGCATGGAGATATATTTATGATGGCTGCATATTTCGGATTTTTCGGAGTTGCAACATTTGGACTACCTTGGTACTTTGCTTTTATAATTGCAGTGGTTATAACAGCATTCCTTGGAATGGGAATTGAATTCACTGCTTATAGACCGTTAAGAAATGCACCTAAGATTTCAGCTTTAATTTCAGCTATTGGTGTATCCTTCTTACTTGAAAATTTAGCAGTTGTTTTATTTGGAGGAAGACCTAAAGCATTTCCAGATGTAAAGCTATTTACAGATGTAATAGTTATAGGTGGAATTTCAATTCAAAGACTTACTTTTATAATTCCAGTTGTTACAATAGTAATACTATTTGTTTTATTACACTTAGTTAATAATACGAATATTGGTATGGCAATGAGAGCAGCTTCAAAAGATGTTGAAACTGCAAGGCTTATGGGAATAAATGTAAATAAGACAATATCATTTACTTTCGCTATAGGATCGGGATTGGCTGCAGTGGGTTCTATGATGTGGTGTGTAAAATATCCACAAATAGTTGCACTTATGGGAATGATGCCAGGTCTTAAATGTTTTATAGCAGCTGTAATTGGTGGTATAGGAGATATTAAGGGAGCAGTTATTGGTGGTTTTATACTTGGACTAGCTGAAATTATGTTAATTGGGTTCTTCCCTGGACTTACAGGGTATAGAGATGCTTTAGCATTTATACTATTAATCGTAATATTGCTATTTAAGCCTACAGGAATAATGGGCAAAAATTTAACAGAGAAGGTGTAAAAATGAACAATAAAAATAAATTTTTAAATATAGCTCTTATTGCAATTGTATTTTTACTCTTATTTGTTGCAAATAATAGCTTGGACTCTTATAAAATTAGAATCTTAAATTTATGTGCAATATATACAGTTCTTGGACTAAGTTTAAATCTAATAAATGGATTTACAGGATTGTTTTCACTAGGACATGCAGGATTTATAGCAGTAGGTGCTTATACAACTGCATTGCTTACAATGAGCGAAAAAGTTAAAAATCAAAATTTCTTTATGGAACCATTAATGGCGCCTTTTAATCATATATCGGTACCGTTTATTGTAGCTTTGTTAATAGCTGGTCTTTTATCAGCATTTATAGCAGTTTTAATAGGTGCTCCGGCTTTAAGGCTTAAGGGTGACTATTTGGCTATTGTTACTTTAGGATTTGCAGAAATTATAAGAATAGTTATTACTAATATACAAGGTTTAACAAATGGAGCTTTGGGTCTTCGTGGTATTCCTCATATGACAAACCTATATTGGAGCTTTGGAATAGCAATTGTGACAATAATAATATTGCTATCACTTATAAATAGTTCATATGGAAGAGCTCTAAAATCAATTAGAGAAGATGAGATTGCAGCTGAAAGTATGGGAATAAGTTTATTCAAACATAAAGTAATAGGATTTGCTATTGGTGCTTTCTTTGCTGGAGTTGGAGGTGGATTACTTGGGAACTTAATGGGAACAATTGATCCTAATATGTTTAAGTTCAGCCTTACGTTCAATATACTTCTTATAATAGTTATTGGAGGAATGGGAAGCGTTACAGGAACAGTTATATCAGCTTTCATCGTAACAATACTTGGAGAAGCTTTAAGATTTTTGGATATGGAAAAACAATTTGATTTGGGAATATTTAGCTTTTCAGGAATACCAGGACTTAGAATGGTTATTTTCTCAATTTTGCTTATGATAATAGTACTATTCTTCAGACATGGAATAATGGGAACAAAAGAATTTTCTTGGAAATCAATATTTAAATATTCTAATGATAGACCTCTAGAAAAAGGAGGAGACAAGTAATGACATTATTAAATGTACAAAACGCGACTATGCAGTTTGGAGGACTTACGGCTGTAAAAGACTTTAACCTTCAAATTAATCAAGGAGAAATAATTTCTTTAATTGGACCTAATGGAGCTGGTAAAACTACAGCTTTTAACATGATTACTAATGTTTATACTCCTACTAGAGGAAAAATAATTTTTGATGATACTAATATTACAGGAATGAGACAAGATAAAATAACGCAAACTGGTATAGCAAGGACATTTCAAAACATAAGACTTTTTAAAGATTTGAGTGTACTTGATAATGTTTTAATAGCAAATCATGTTCATATTAAGTCAAACTGTCTTGAAGCGATGTTAAAGCTTCCTAGGTATAAAAGAGAAGAAAAAGAGATGGTTGAGAAATCTTTAGAGCTTTTAAAAGAGGTAGGTCTTGAAAAGCTAAGAAATGAAAAAGCAAATTCTCTTCCATATGGAATGCAAAGAAAACTTGAAATAGCAAGAGCACTTGCTACTAATCCAAAGCTTCTTCTTCTTGATGAGCCAGCAGCAGGGATGAATCCTACAGAAACTGATGAGCTTACAGATTTTGTTAGAGAAATTAAGGATAAATTCGATTTAACTATATTTATGATAGAGCATCATATGAATATGGTTATGGGTTTATCAGATAGAATACAGGTTTTTGAATATGGAATAACTATAGCTGAAGGTACACCTTCTGAAATACAAAATGATAAAAAGGTTATAGATGCATATTTGGGGGTATCTGAAGATGATTAAAATTGATAATTTAGTAGTCGCTTATGGTGGAATTGAAGCATTAAAAGGAATAAGCTTAGAGGTACCAGAAGGGAAAATTGTAACTTTAGTTGGTGCCAATGGTGCAGGAAAAAGTACTACGCTAAAATCTATAGTAGGTCTAGTTAAACCAAAGAGTGGAACTATAAGTTTTGATGATGGAACTGATTTAACTAAGCTTAATACGGAACTTATGGTGAAAAAAGGTATAGCATTAGTACCAGAAGGAAGAAAAGTTTTTTCAGACCTTACAGTACTAGAAAATTTAAAGATAGGTGCTTATACAAGAAAGGATAAATCAGGTATTCAGGAAGACTTGGAAAAGGTATATTCACTTTTCCCAAGACTTAAGGAGAGAACTTGGCAATTATCGGGAACTCTTTCAGGAGGTGAGCAACAAATGCTCGCCATAGGAAGAGCACTAATGTCAAGACCAAAGTTAATAATGATGGATGAGCCTTCTTTAGGACTTGCACCAATAATCGTAAAAGAATTATTTGGAATTATAAAAAAAATTAATGAAGAAGGCATGACAGTTCTACTAATTGAGCAAAATGCAAATGCAGCTTTAAAAATTGCTGATATTGGTTATATTATGGAAACTGGAAGAATAACACTAAGTGGCTCAGGGCAAGAATTACTTTCTAATGATGAAATTAAAAAAGCTTATCTTGGTGAAGCTTTATAATATGAAAATTTTCGTATTTAAAGAAGAAATGGCAAGTCAGGAAATAACAAAATACTGACTTGTTATTTTTTGCATTTAAGAAATTTATTTTATTCTTATTGCTAAAATGTAGTGTGAAAAAACTATAATTTTTTTATACTGTGTATACTGATAAGATTAAATTAATATTTAAATATTAAGGGGACATATAGATGAAAAGAAAAATTTCATTGCTTTTGGTTATAGCTATGATGACTTCTTTTACTTTAGGAGGTTGTAATTCAAAATCAGGCACAAGAGCTAATGATGATAGTGATGTAATAAAAATAGGTGTATTTGAACCAATGACAGGTGCAAATGCAGCAGGTGGACAGCTAGAAGCAGAAGGTGCAAAACTTGCAAATAAGATTTATCCAACTGTTCTTGGTAAAAAGGTCGAACTAGTTTTTGCAGATAATAAATCTGATAAAGTTGAAGCAGCTAGTGCAGCCGCAAACCTTATTGAACAGGAGCATGTTGATGCTATTATAGGAAGCTATGGAAGTGGATTCTCTATGGCAGCAGGTGATATAGTACAGGAATCTAAGGTTCCAGCTGTAGGGGTAACTTGTACAAACCCATTAGTAACTGCAGGAAATGATTATTATTTTAGAGTTTGCTTTATTGATCCTTTTCAAGGAACTGTTATGGCAAAATACGCAGCTAATAAGTTAAAGGCTAAAAAGGTAGCAATTCTTCAAGAGGTCTCAAGTGATTACTCAGTTGGGATTTGCAAATTCTTTACTGATGAATTCAAAAAGCTAACTGATGATAATAATGCTGTTGTAGCAAAATCGAATTATAATACAGGAGATCAAGATTTCTCAGCACAGCTTACAAATATTAAAGGAAGCAATCCTGATGTAATATTTGCTCCAGGTAATTTTACTGAGGGAGCAATGATAATAAAGCAAGCAAGACAACTTGGAATCACAGCCCCAATAATTGGAGCTGATACCTGGGAGACACCGGAATTTTTAGATATAGGTAAAGAGGATGTTGAAGGAACTGTATTTTCAACATTTTTTGCAACTGAGACACCTATAACTGAAGAATCAAAAATTTTTCTTGATGAATACAGAAAGGAATATAATAAAGAGCCAGCAGCAGCTACAGCGTTAGGGTATGATGCATATCTAGTAATTTTAGACGCAATTAAGAGAGCTAATTCTGCAGATCCAGTTAAAATTAGAGATGAAATCGCAAAAACAAAAGATTTTCCTGGGGCAGCAGGAGTAATAACAATTGATGAAAACAATAATGCAGTAAAAGAAGCTGTTTTAAAGATAGTTAAAGATGGTAAGTTTACTTATTTAGATACAATAAAGCCTGAATAGAATTAAACATATAAATACTTTAATAAAATATATAATGTATATTACAATTAAGTTCTAATATTGTAGTCCTAATTGAATAACTTGATTTACAAGGAGTCTAAATGTATGCTTAGTATTCGAAGATATATAAAATAATATTTATAGATAGAGGTAAATGGTTGTATGTTTTTTATAGGTATATTTGGCATTGAAAATAAAAATAAAGAAATAAAGATTTTAGACAATTTAAACTGTAAAAAATGTAATAAATTTTTTCGGGGAAAGCTGATAAAAAATTTTAATTATTTTCATTTTTTCTTTATTCCCATTTTTAAGTGGAATATAAAATATTATATAATATGTGATGGATGTGGAACTAACTTTAGTATTTCAGTGAACAAAGGAAAAGCCATTGAGAATAACGAACCTGTAAATATAACTTATTGGGATCTTGAGGAGCTAGAAAGCAGTAATTATAGAGATAATTATAATAGTGGTATATGCAGGAACTGTGGTATGGAAGTTGACACAAGTTTTCAATTTTGTCCTCATTGTGGGAATAGGATTAAATTTTAAATTAAAAAAAATCAAGTAGCCGTTGTAGCTACTTGATTTTTTTTCTCTAATTAAAAGTTTCACAAAATCACGTTGATTCGAGTAAATATTGATAGAGAAATCTTTAACTATAGAAATATATTGTAATAGTTATTGAAATGGAATAACATGGGTTTTATAATATATAATGATAGAATAGGTTTCTAATTCCAAAAGTCGAAATTGACTTTAAGATAATAATATATTAAAGAATTAGTGATTATGAAAGAGGATATTAAATGGTTAATTATATAATATTTCTTGCAATGTTTTTAACAGCATTTGTTTCAGCGCAATTATGCATATTTTTATTTTATAAAAAAAGAAGAATACATTTAAACGGTCTTTTAGGTGTTATTTTAAGTGTTTTTATATATAGTTTATTTTATTCTTTTGAATTAATATGTCCTAATTTAACCTTTATGAAATTGTTTACTGGGATAGAGTATATAGGAATAGCATCCATTCCGGCTTTTTGGGTTATCATGGCTCTAGAATATACTAATAAAAGTAGGTATATTACTAAAAAGCTCTATATGTTGTTATTTTCTTTGCCTACGGTATTAGTGGTATTAAATATTACTAATGACTATCATCATCTATTTTATAAAAGTTACACAGTTGACATTGCAGATAATCTATATATTGCAAATCTTAAACCAGGCATTGTATATGTTATATGCGTAATTTTTGTAAATGTATGCTTCATAGTAGGGAATAGTCTGTATTTAATTTTTTATAGAAAAGAAAACAGTTTATATAAAAAGAGAAGTTTTAAAATCATGCTTACATCATTTATTCCTTGGGTTGGATATTGGATATACATGTCAAGGATTACGTCTATAAGAATAGATATAGTTCCAATTTTTATGGGAGTATTTTGTTTGATATATACATACGCTTTGTTTAAATCAAATATCTTTGAAACAGCTACTATTGCTAGACATGTTATTTTTGATAATATTTCTGAAGCAATATTAGTGTTAGACCAAGAAAATAAAATAATAGATATGAATAATATAGCAGAGAAAATTTTTAATATAAAATCAAAGCTAGCAATAGGACAAGACGTATGCACAGAGTTTAAAGAGTATCAGGAAATTATTCAATATATATATGAAGAAAAAGAAACTAGCTTCAACTGTGAAATTAAAATAAAGAACAAACTCTATTATTTTAAAGGAAAACTTACACTAATTAATAATAATAGAGGGAAGGGGAAAGTTATTGTTTTGAGTGATAATACTGAACAAGTTTTAATGATTAAGAAACTTGAATACTACGGCATCACTGATGTTTTGACAGGAGTATATAATAGAAAGTATTTCTATAAAATTGCAAAGGAAAAAATTGAAGCTTGTTCGGATAAGAAACATATGTCTCTATTAATGATGGATATAGATAAATTTAAAACTATTAATGATACTTATGGGCATCCTACAGGTGATATTGTTTTAAAAAAGGTAATGAATATTTGTAAAGAATTATTGGGGAAAAAATATTATATAGGAAGATATGGTGGAGAGGAATTTTTAATTTTACTAGATAACGCTAATTCAGAAAAAGCTTTAGAAATTGGTGAAACAATAAGGAGAAGGATTGAAAATTTAGAAATACTCCATGACAATAAATGTATAAAAATAACATCTTCTTTTGGGATATTTACATCAGTTAGAGAAAGAGATTTGGAAAATATGATTAAATTTGCAGATAAAGCTTTGTATGAAGCGAAGAGTTTAGGAAGAAATAGGGTTTCTATAAAAATGGGGAATAGTTAGATTATTATAAATGGTGTAGCACATTGATTATTACAAAGTAAAAAAACTTTAAATAGTTATTATAATACTATTTAAAGTTTTTCTATTTTAAGATATTTAATTAAAAGATCATGAACTAAAAATACATTTTTAGTTTTTGCTTGCTTCAAATCTATCGACATGTAATATAGAAGGAAATAATTTCATCCATAGCATTACAACTGCTATAGTTCCAATGCCTCCAATAAGAGCAGCGGGAACAGTCCCGAATAAAGACGCTGTAATTCCTGATTCAAATTCACCAAGCTGATTAGAAGTTCCTATGAATATCATATTTACAGAGCTAACTCGTCCTCTCATATAATCTGGAGTATTAAGTTGAACAAGCGTAGATCGTATAACAACGCTAATTACATCGGAAGCACCTAAAATCAAAAGAGCAATGAAAGATATTATAACAGATCTAGATATTGCAAAAGCTATAGTAGACAAACCGAAGAATATAACAGCTATGAACATTGTCTTCCCTACCTTGTGTTTTAATGGTTTTCTTGCAAGATAAGCAGACATTAATAATGCTCCAACGGCAGGAGCAGATCTTAGTATTCCTAAACCAAAAGAACCTATCATTAGAATGCTACTTGCGTAAATTGGAAGTAAGGCAGTTGCGCCACCAAACAATACTGCAAATAAATCTAGTGATATCGCCCCAAGTATTATAGGTCTGCTCTTTATAAAAGATATTCCTGCGAATAAAGATTTTATAGTAGTTGGCTCAGATTTAAATTTTTCTTTCTTGATTGAAATCTGATATATAAGAATGCCTGATATTAAATATAAGATACCAGTTAATAAAAAAACTAGTGTTGGGCCAAAAGAATATAAAATTCCACCAACAGCTGGTCCTATAATAACTGCAAATTCTGAAACTGAAGACATTAAAGCAGAAGCTCTCGGGAAAATCTCCTTACTAACAATATTAGGCAATAAAGCTTGCATTGGTGGGCCTTCAAAAGAATGAGCTACCGCTATAAAGAAAATGAGAATTAAAAACCGTTCTTTAGTAATTAACTCATTATAATTCCCAAAAGCCATAATAAAAATAAACACGCTTTGAGTTACTTGGCTTAAGGTTACTATTCTTCTGCGATCATACCTATCCGATATATGTCCGACAAAAAGAGAGAGAAAAAGCATTGGTAAAAACTGAACTAGTCCAACAAGACCTAAATAAAATGCCGAATGAGTTAATGAATACATCTGCCATCCAATAGCAACTGTAATCATTTGATATGCGAAATTAGTGGATACACGTGCTGTCATTAATAGTCTTAATGATTTATTTTTGAGCAAAGCAGAATTATCTTTAGTTGAAATCATTATATTTCAGAACCTTTCTGTATATAGATTATTATGGCTAAATAAACATTCATAAACATAAGTAAATTATAGGTTTATAATATATTAAATAGCATTATTAATAGTATATAACGGAGAAGAACACGTATCAAGTTAATAATGGAATTATTTTCTTCCTATTCTATAAGTAAAGCCATAAACTCTTAAAATTTTTAAGGAATCTATTAAATGGATTGTGTGATTTGATATAAAAAATAAATTTATTAACATAAAATTTATTGGTTAAAAATTAGCTTTGGGTTAAGATATAATAAGGCAAAAAATTCGAAATTGATGGAGAATAAAATGGAAAAAAGTTATTTTGAAAAAGAATTCATCAACTGTAAATAATTATTTATGTTAAAAATATGATAAAATAAACATTAATCTAGTATTAAATATTATTAATACACATAAGAGGAGGATGTAATATGAGTTTTGGAAATCTTCAGAAGATAAGTAATGGAAAGAGAACTTTTGGGATAACTCCGCATATTCCAGGCGGTTTTATTACTGTGGAGACTATGCAAAAAATTGTGGATGTAGCAAAAAAATATAATGGTATATTAAAAATAACTTCAGGACAAAGGATATTAATAACTAATCTTAAGCAAGAAGACTTAGAAAGCATTTGGAATGAACTTGGAATGGAGCCAGCAGTTAAAACACAAAATTCAGTTAAGAATGTTGAAATATGTCCGGCTGGATACTGTAAAAGATCTAAATATAACACAATTGGGACAGGAATGAAACTTTCAAGAAAATATCAATGGATGGAAATGCCATGTAGGACTAAAATAGGAGTAGCAGGCTGTAGGAATGCTTGTGGAAGCGTTTATAGTAAAGATATTGGAGTAATAGCAGATAAAACTGGATTCATTGTTGCAGCAGGGGGATCAGGAGGTTATAATCCAAGAATGTCAGATATCATTGCTAAAGATATAACAGAAAGCCAAGCGTTGAGTTTAGTGGATAATATTTTTGAATATTATATAGAAAATGCAGAAGCAGGAGAAAAGTTGGGATTTTTTATTGATAGAATCGGAATTGAGAAATTTAATCAAGAGGTTCTAAAAGGTATAGACATATAAATTCCTTATAAATAATTTAGACTTATATAGATAATACCTAAAGAGTTTTTTAAACAAGGTAGAATTTTGATTAAATAAAAAAATTAATTCACGGGGGAATAATGAAAAAAATAAAAGCGGTGTTATTTGACATGGATGGAGTTATATTCGATACAGAGAGAGTATACTTAGAGACTTGGAGAAAGATTTTTAAGAAGTATGGATATAATATGAGTGATGATGTTTATATTTCTGTAATGGGAAGAGGTCGGAAAAACGTAATCAAGAAATTTTTAGAGTTATATGGAGAAGACTTGCCTATAACACAAATGTATGAAGAAAAAGATAAGGAATTAAAGAATGCAGTAGAAAGTGGTCAAGTTGCTATTAAGGAAGGCGCGAAGGAAATTTTAGAGTTTCTAAAAGAGAGAGGATATAGAATAGCTCTTGCGACATCGGCTAAAAGAGAACGAGCCAATATTCAGTTTAGAAATACTGATATAAAAGAAGATTTTGATGTTATGGTTTATGGTGATGATGTAGTAAAAGCCAAACCAGATCCAGAAATATTTCTAAAGGCGGCTAAAAAGCTTTGTGTAAATCCTGAAGATTGTATTGTTATAGAGGATTCTGCTGCAGGTATTGAAGGAGCCTATAAAGCTAAAATGATAGGAATACATGTAGAAGATATTAAGAAAGCCGACAATGATATACTAAAGTATTGTCATAGAAGCTTTGAGAATTTACTAGATATTAAGGCGTACTTAAGTAAGAATATTGATAGGTAATAATTAATATATTCAGAATTTACGCTAAATTGTGTTTTTATAAATATTTATTATCTTACTATTTTGATAAAATGCGGTACATAGCTTGGAGATTATTCTAAAATAATACTTATTTTAGACAACAAATTTATTAATAATAAATTTGTTGTCTTTTTTTATAAAATAATCATATAATATTTAATAATTTTCTATAAATATATGTTATAATAGATTGGCGACGCATAAAATAGAGAGCTTCGTATTTATCTCGTTATTAACTTAAGGGGGAGGATAATAAGTTTATTATTAAACGTGTTAAGAAAGTTTTATTAACTTGAAGAATTCGCGAAATATGGTGTATCATATATATGGATTTTCTTTATTAAAATAGTGCGTTAATAGATACAATAGATTATTATGCGACGGTTTTGTTAAAAATAATAAACAATTATACTAAATAATATATATTTTATATGATTAGATTTGAAAATAAAAAGAAGACAAAATGTTAAGGAGTGAATATTATGGGAGATAATAAAAAATCTTTTATACAAAGTGCATTAGGTTCAGTTTTTTCTGTTTTTAGCGAAGATGAATTAAAAGAACTGTCAAACGGCAGAAAAATTGCTATATGTGGAAAAGTTAACAATCCAGGGATAATAGAAGTTCCAGAAGGGGCTACCCTTAATGAAATAATACAATTATGTGGTGGGCTTATAAACAAAAGTAACTTTAAAGCAGCTCAAATAGGACTTCCTTTCGGTGGTTTTTTAACAGAGGATAGCTTAGATAAAGAATTTGATTTTGGAATATTTTATGAAAATATTGCAAGAACAATTATTGTTTTATCACAAGAAGACTGTATTATTCAGTTTGAAAAATTTTATATAGAATATTTACTAGCAAAAATTAAAGATGGATCTTATAAGAACTATGAGGTTGTTAAAGAGGACATAACTGAAATGTTTAATATATTAAACAGAATAAGTAAAGGTGTGTCTAATATGCGTGAGATTTATCTTTTGAGAAATCTTGCAGTGACAGTGAAAAGTAAAATGAACCAAAAGCATAATATCATGGAAGAAATAATAGATAAATTCTATGAAGAAATTGAAGAACATATAGAAGAAAAGAAGTGTTATACATCACAATGTAACCATTTAGTAAAACTAACAATCACTAAAAAGTGTATTGGATGTGGAGCTTGCAAAAGAGCATGTCCTGTTGATTGTATAGATGGAGAATTAAAAAAGAAACATGAAATAGATTATAATAGATGTACACATTGTGGCGCATGTGTGTCTGCATGTCCTGTTGATGCAATAAGTGCAGGAGATAATACTATGTTATTTCTTAGAGATTTAGCGACACCTAATAAGGTTGTAATTACTCAGATGGCACCAGCAGTTAGAGTTGCGATAGGTGAAGCTTTTGGCTTTGAACCAGGAGAGAATGTTGAAAAGAAAATAGCAGCAGGTCTTAGAAAACTAGGAGTAGATTATGTGTTTGATACAAGCTGGGGAGCTGATTTAACAATAATGGAAGAAGCAGCAGAACTTCAAGAAAGACTTGAAAGACATCTAGCTGGAGATGAGAGTGTAAAACTTCCAATTCTTACTTCATGTTGTCCTTCATGGATTAAATTTATAGAGCAGAATTATGGAGATATGTTAGATGTTCCTTCTTCAGCTAAATCTCCAATGGAGATGTTTGCTATAGTGGCTAAAGAAATATGGGCAAAAGAGAAGGGGCTTTCAAGAGATGAAGTTACTTCGGTTGCTATTATGCCATGTATTGCAAAGAAGTATGAAGCTTCAAGAGCGGAATTTTCAGTAGATATGAATTATGATGTTGATTATGTAATAACAACAAGGGAACTTATTAAAATATTCGAGAATTCAGGAATAAACTTAAAAGAAATTGAAGATGAAGAAATAGATACAGTTATGGGAGAATATACTGGAGCTGGAATTATCTTTGGTAGAACAGGTGGAGTTATAGAAGCAGCTACAAGAACAGCTCTTGAAAAGATGACTGGAGAAAGATTTGATAATATAGAATTTGAAGGCCTTAGAGGTTGGGATGGATTCAGAGTTTGCGAACTTGAAGCTGGAGATATAAAATTAAGAATAGGTGTTGCTCATGGACTTAGGGAAGCAGCTAAGATGTTAGATAAAATAAGATCAGGAGAAGAATTCTTCCATGCAATAGAAATAATGGCTTGTGTAGGTGGATGCATCGGCGGTGGTGGTCAACCTAAAACAAAGGGAAATAAACAAGCAGCATTACAAAAAAGAGCAGAAGGATTGAATAATATAGATAGATCAAAGACACTTAGAAGATCAAATGAAAATCCAGAAGTACTTGCTATATATGAAAAATATTTAGATCATCCATTAAGTAATAAAGCTCATGAATTACTCCATACAGTATATTTTCCAAGAGTAAAAAAAGATTAGAACATGAATTTGAGTTTGATTTAAAATTATGGAAAAACCTCGATGTTAAATATCGAGGTTTTTCTTAAAATTATATTAAAATATAGAATAATATGATTTTTTACAGTTTATTATTTGAAAGAGCATTTTTATAATTTTCTTTACATATGCAATTGAAATTTATAAAATGAATGTGTACGTGTTTTTCATATGATTATGAGTATATTTAAATATTCTTTATGTAATGTTAAATTTTATTATATATTTAATAAGTATCTTTCATTAAAATATTTTGAGAGAAAATCGGATTCAATTATATATAATACATTTGTATTTTGTATAATGAAATTATCCAAGTTATAGCATAAAGAATAGTGTTTGTTTATATATCTTTAGCTATTTTAATTTACTTATTTAAGCCAAGTAATATTAATATTTTATCATCTAATAAATAGATCAAATAATATTATTATGAAATTTTATTTAAAATAAATAAAAGAGATCATATAATTATTATCAATTGATAACGAGGTGGATGTTGGCTATTAATTTTTTAGTAGTAAGATAACATAATTTGAAGTGATTCAAGAAATACTACAATTGTTAAAATAAGGTGAGTAATATTAAAATTAGGTTAAGTTTTTTAAAAAGAGTTTAAAAGTGTTACAAAATAGAATATACTTGTTACTGGATTATGATATTTAACAATATGTCGAATATTTATATTTTATAGGGAGATGTGATAATATGTTTAATTTAAATCCAAAAGAAGATAAATTCTATAAAATGTTTATAGAAGCTGCACAAAATGTAGAGGAAGGTGCAAAAGTATTAAGAGAAAGCCTAAACTCATTATCCAATATTGAACTTAATGTTAGCAAGATCGAAGAATTAGAACATAACGGTGATAGATTAGTAAATGTTATGGTTAAAGAATTAAATGATTCATTTATAACTCCTTTTGATAGAGAAGATATTTATCTATTGATTAAAAGGTTAGATGATATTTTAGATTTAATCAACTCAACAATACATAGATTTGTAATGTTTAACGTTACTAAAAGTACAGAACCAGCAAAATATTTAGCTGATATGATAATAAAGTGTACAAAACTCATATCTGAATTAATGGATGAACTTCATTTAATAGGTGGCAAAAATAGCATAAATCAAAAAATACTAACAATAAACCAAATAGAAAGTGAAGTAGATCGTTTATTTAGAAATACAGTAGGTGATTTGTTCAGAAATGAAAAAGATCCTATAGAAATTATAAAATGGAAAGAAATATATCAAATATTAGAAAACACTATTGATAAGTGTGAAAAAATTGCAAATATTGTAGAGGGAGTTGTCATTAAGAATGTTTAGTACTATGACTATAACGGTATTAATAGTAATTACAGTATTAATATTTGACTTTATCAATGGATTCCATGATACAGCAACAGCGGTAGCTACTTCTATAACAACAAGGGCACTTAAACCGCAAACAGCTATAGTAATATGTGCAATTTTTAATTTCATTGGTGCATTCGCAGGAACAGCGGTTGCAAAAACTGTAGGAGAAAACATAGTAAGTCATAATTCTATGCCTCAATGGGTTATATTAGGAGTTTTAATTTCAGCAATAATATGGAACATAATAACATGGTATTTTGGTATTCCAAGTAGTTCATCTCATGCGTTAATAGGTGCACTAGTTGGTGGCGGAATAGCTTATAATTTGAGATTTGATGTAGTAAATTGGTATAATCTTTTTCATGATGTAGTAATATGGATATTTATTGCACCAATTATTGGTTTCACAGTTGGATACATATTAATGATATTGCTGAATTGGATATTAAAGCCATTTAAGCCTGGAATAATAAATAAAATCTTTTTGAAATTACAAGTTGTTGCTGGTTCACTTATGGCATTAAATCATGGAAGTAATGATGCTCAAAAGTCTATGGGATTAATAACTATGGCGTTATTAAGTGGTGGACTTATCAGCACATTTGAAGTGCCAACATGGGTTATAGCATGTTGTGCTATAGCTATGGCTCTTGGAACAGCATCTGGAGGAAAAAAAATTATCAAAACAATGGGAAGTGGAATGGCAAAATTAACACCAGTAAATGGATTTGCGGCTCAAACAGGAGGCGCAGCTGTAATATTTTTAGCAACACTATTTCACGCTCCAGTAAGTACAACTCACATTATTTCAACAACTGTAATGGGAGTAGGAGCCTCTAAAAGAATTAAATCTGTAAAGTGGGGAGTTGCTCAAAATATAGTTTGGGCTTGGATTTTAACTATTCCAATAACAGCAGCTCTTTCAGCATTTATTATATTTATAGCTAAGCTGTTTATGTAAGCATTTGAGCAATAAGCTCGAGAAACTTATGCTAAAATCATATATATGCAATAAATGATATTTTAAAATAATAAACCTATAGATTTCATATAACTGAGATTTATAGGTTTATTTTTATATTATATGAATAATTTATTAATATAAAGATAATCAATGTAATATTATATGGAGGCAGAATGAGCAGTTTGACTTATGAAGAGTTGATACTTCTAGACAATCTGATATATTTGAAATGGGATATAAAAGAAAACGAAAAACTTATAAATCTTGTAGATAATTTATTGAAAAGTGATAATTTTGACTATCTTATGAACGCTATTGGAGATTGTATAATAAGAATGGATACAAAAGAATGGATAATGATATTAAATCAAATAAAAGTTAAACCAAATTTAAGGAATCTAAGAATTAAAAATGTAAATAGTTATAATAATGGAATGGAGTATGCATGTTTCTTAAGCGAAGATGGAAATGCAACAGTAATTTTTAGGGGAACAGCTACAACAAAAGAGTGGAATGATAATGGCAAAGGTGCTTATGAATATGATACACTGGAACAAATAGAGGCCTTAAAATATATAAATAGCCTTGAATATAGTGATATTACGGTTACTGGCCATTCTAAGGGAGGAAACAAGGCTCAATACGTATCAATATTTTCTCCTAAGGTAAGTAAATGTGTTTCTATTAATGGACAAGGATTTTCAAAAGAGTTTATCAGTAGGTATGAAGAAGAGATTAGCAAAAACAAGGAAAAGATTATATCTATAAATGCAAAATATGATTATGTAAACTGTTTATTTAATTCGATATCAGAAAAGAATATATATATAAAAACCGAAATTCAGATTAACCCATTTGATTATCATAAGGCAAGTGTGCTTTTAGACGAAAATGGCAATTTAAGAGATGAGACAAACGAAGCTGAATTTTTAAAAATAATTAATTACTTTTCTTCTAGTATAATATCAAATTTGCCCGATAATTTAAGATATTTAGTGATAGATGGCATAGTAAATGTAATAGAGCTCATATTGTGTAGGACGGATGGTAAGGATAATCTATTTAAATCATTAGGTGAATATTTAATAATGTTTTGCCATGATGACTGTTCTAACTATAAAGAATTTTTTAGTATAGGATATGCTGTATCAGAGATATTAATATTACCATTATTGTTTTGGAAGGATTTTGTTATTATAGAGGAAAGCAATTCAAAGGAATTGCTTAATAATGTAGTAGTAAGAATGAAGTTATTAGAAAGTATGGCGGTAAAAAAATTGCAAATAATAGATAAGAGCCAAATAGAGTTAATACAGAGCATGTCGAGTTCAGTTGATGAGCTAATATATAGGATTGAGAATGAAATTTAGAGGTATAAAAAATAGTATTGAAAGAAATGGAGTAAATAAATGATTAAAAATTTATTGACATTATCGGGTTTTGCTTTAATCTCTACATTAATATATCTAGATAATAAAATTATAAAATTATCTAAATATGAAATAAAAAGTAATAAGATTCCAAAAGAATTTAATAAATTTAAAATAGTTCATTTATCAGATTTTCATAACTATAATTTTATCGGGAAAGATAATTCCCAAGTAATTAAAAAAATTCATGCTGAAGCTCCCAATATTATCGTTATGACTGGAGACATGGTTAATAAATATGATAAAGACTTTAGTATTTTTTTTAAGTTAGCAGAAACTTTGAGTAAAAGTTATAAAATATATTATATTATAGGTAACCATGAACAGAGATTAAAAAAGCACGATTTAGATTTTATCATAAAAAGGCTGAGTGAATTTAATATAACTATATTAAATGATGAAAAAATCACTATTGAAGAAAAGGGGAGTTGTCTTAATATTTATGGCATAAATATCCCTCTTTCATTTTATAAAACAAGAAATAGGCCGTCAAATATAGAAGAAGTAATTGGAAAAGTATTGAAAAGGTGCGATTCCGAAGAATATAATATATTATTAGCTCACAATCCGCTATATTTTAAAGCATATACAAAATTTGATATAGATTTAGTTTTATCAGGACATGTTCATGGAGGAATGATCAGATTACCATTTATAGGTGGAATACTTTCTCCAGAAAGAAAATTTTTCCCCAAGTATAACAGTGGAATTTATGCAATAGATATGAAAAAGCTTATTGTAAGTAGAGGAATGGGACATAGTAAACCTGGTATAAGATTATTTAATATGCCAGAAATATTAAGCATAACTTTAAGAAATGAATCCTAGAAATTTGAAAATTTTTTAAAGTAAACTTAGTTATTTTATTTTGCTAATGCGTCTAAAGATGGTTGTAAGAAGATTCTAAATATCTCTGCTACTGTATAAAATCATAACAGATACAAAGACTAAATATATATATGTTGCAAAATGAAATTCCCAAAATAATTTATTGTGAAAAATATCCATTAATATAAAATGAACAAAA
>NZ_JBJIAB010000058.1:0-24944 GCF_045310795.1 Candidatus Clostridium helianthi | reverse complement strand
TATATCAACTGCTAAAGATGTAATAGATTTTATTGCTTCGCATGACGGAGTCAGTTAATTTTATTGTAAAGTAGTGAAAGGTTAAGAACACATTCATATAAAAACTTCATAAATTTAGTGAAAAATATATCTTTTTATTTTATAATTATATAGAAATGCAATTAGAAGGAGAATATAATGTTTTCAGTAATTAACATATTAAAAGCTATATTAATTGGTTTTTTTACAGGTTTTGTTGCCTCTATACCTTTGGGGCCCTCAGGCCTTGAATCTGTTAGTCGTTCAATATCAAAAGGTTTTAAAGAGGGATTTAAAGTATCACTTGGTGCTGTATCCGCAGATATAACATATATAGTAATTATAAACCTAGGTCTTTTTACAATACTTACTAGAAATCCTAAGTTTCACAGTCTATTTTGGATAGTATCTGGTATTGTTTTAATTATATCTAATAAAATATCATTTACAGCTAAAAAACCAGACTTTAACTTAGAAAAATCAATTTATAGACGTTCATCAAATGGTTTTTTAACTGGTTTTTTGATAACGTTTCTCAATCCAACAACTCCATCATTATGGATTGCATTAAGTGGAACCATATTCAATGTTTGGAGACATCATGGAAGGATATATTTTATATTCTCAATCTCATCAATGATAATTGGAAGTATAACTTGGTTCTGCTTTCTTAATATTTTAGTAAGTAAAGGTTTTAAAAAATTTAAACCTGATTTGGCCAATAATACAACAAAAATATTGGACTACTTCCTATTTGCTTTGGGTATAATATTTATTATTTGGGGCTCTTACAAATTATTTTTTTAGAGGTGAATACTTGATATGGAAGTTTACTTAGATAATTCATCAACAACTTTTCCTAAACCAAAGCAAGTTATTAATGCTATGTGTGACTATATGCTAAATGTAGGTGGCAATGCAGGCCGTGGAAATTACAGTAATTCTCTTCAAAGTAATAGATATCTTTATGATGCAAGAGAATTAATTTGTAACTTTTTTGGTTATGATTCCCCTAGTAATGTTATTTTTACAAACAACGTTACTACATCTTTAAACATATTAATCAAAGGCATTTTAAGGCCTGGTGATCATGTAATAACATCTTCAATGGAACATAATTCTGTTATTAGACCATTATTCTTTTGTAAGGAGAACCTTCAAATTGAATTAGATATAGTAGCTGCAAATTCTGAAGGTTTTATCAATGCCAATGATTTAAAAAAGAAAATTACTAATAAAACAAAGCTAGTTGTAATGACTCAAGCATCTAACGTCACAGGCTCAGTACAAGACCTATATAACATCGGTAAAATATGTAATGAAAACAACATTTTTTTCATTGTTGATTCTTCTCAGGGTGCCGGTGTTTTAGATATTAATATGAAAAATATAAAAGCTAATGCGATAGCTTTTACGGGACATAAAAGTTTATTGGGTCCGCAAGGAATTGGTGGATTTATATTGGACTCTAAATTTAATGACTCTTGTTCAAGCCTAATACACGGCGGTACTGGAAGTCTTTCTTATTCTTTATCACAACCAGACTTTCTACCTGATAAGTTTGAATGCGGAACTCATAATCTTCCAGGGATAGTTGGATTATCAGAATCTATTAAATATATAAACTCAGTAGGTTTAAATTCAATTTATGAACACAATAACTACTTAATAAAACATATGCTAGAAGGTTTGCTAAACATCAAAGGAATAACTGTTTATGGTGATTTATCTGGCAAAAGGCTAAGTTCATGTATTTCTATAAATCTTAATTTCCTCGATCCTTCTGAATTGGGATATTATTTAGAATGTGAAGGAATAAAGACTAGATCTGGTTTGCATTGTTCTCCATTAGCACACAAGACCATAGGTAGCTATCCATCTGGAACTGTCAGACTAAGCATTAGTTATTTTACAACTAAGGAAGAAGTTAATTATGCGCTTACGGTTCTAAATAAAATTTCAAAAAATCTATAACAACAAATATTTCAAGTGCTCTTAGCACTGGCCTTAATACATACCTTTTATATTATTTTCTTGTTAGATGTGATTATTAATTTAATTTGTATTCTATTTATTATTTTTATACGATGAATAAAACCTCTTTTTATTGGAAATAAATCTAATAAAAGGAGGTTTTCTTATGTGTCAAAATTTTTCTGTAAACTCATCTTCACTGGCTTCTTGTACTAAAATCAAAGATTATTTATTGACTGAATTACAACCAATACTTTATGAAGATAGGCCAATTATATTTATTTGTATTGGAAGTGATAGATCTACTGGAGATTCATTAGGCCCATTAATAGGACATAAATTAAAACATTTTTCTAAGAATAATATACATATATTTGGAACACTCGAAAATCCAATACATGCAAAAAATATAGTAAGTAAATTAAATGAGATAAATTTTAATTTTATAAATCCATATATTATAGCAATCGATTCTTGTTTAGGATCTATAAATAATATAGGTAAAGTTTTCATACAGAAAAAGCCTCTACTTCCTGGTTTGGCTTTAAATAAGAACCTTCCTGCCGTTGGTGATATGAGCATAACTGGTATTGTAAATGTATCCGGAGGATTTGATTTTTTAGTTTTACAAAATACTAGATTATATACTGTTATGAATCTCGCAGATTCAATTTCTAGAGGTATCTATTATTTTATTTTAAAGAGCTTAGATAGGCCTAACACTACTAGCACTTCTGTAAATATTCAATTTTAGTAACTTTTAATTCTTAATTGCTTTAACAAAACAATTCTCATTTCTATGATTATTAATTTATTTTAAACTTATATAGTTGCCATCAGTGTAATACTATTTTGTATTATTTTTCAATAAAGATTGTTTCACGTGAAACAATCTTTATTTTCTTTGCTAATTTTCTTTTAATAAAAACTTTCTAGCCATGCGTGGTATATTATAATTTAATAGTTTTCTGGTTTTTAACATAACTATAATTATTTACTTATAAACAAAATAATTAATCTATGTAAGTTCTAATAAATTTTATACATTTTAACGCATAGCCTGCCTATTGTTTGTGTGAGAACCCTATTTATTGTTCCAATGAAATTTTATATAGAAGCTCGAATACTAATCTAACTTTTAAAGAATGTATTGTTTATCACTGATGATTTTACCCCTTCCTATAACCCCTCAATTAGATTTAGGCCAGGACTATATTGAGATAAAAACATTAATTCAAGTCTATTTTTCAGTTTCTCCAAAAGCAGTTGTATCAATTTAGCATGATGAACTTTAGCATTATCAAGAATAATAACTATCTTACCTTTTTTTGGATATTGCGTAAGCACCTTCTTAAAAAACTCAAGGAATGCTACAGCATCATATTTTTCATGTTCTTCACAATATACATGGCCACTTTCATAATCTAGTATTCCTATTAATTTTACGCCTACCACATTTCAATAATTAGGTATACTTCCTTATTTCCCTTTTATAAACCAAGTCTTTTGAATAGCCTGATAATCTCTTATCATTGATTAGTCTTGAAATAAGGTAATATCAATTAAGTCATCAAGGTGTGTTTTTTTAGATATTCAAAATCCTTCTTGAAAATTTCTTGTTTCTCTTTATCAGACTTTTTAAAACATATGTTGGTTTTGTACAACTCAAATTTAATCTGTGAAGTATAACTGCCATACTGCTATGTTTTATAGTAATTCTAAAATTAACCCTGACCCGTTGACATATTAATTTTATAGTCAAGTTTTTTATTGATTCAACCCCCACTTCGTCAATCGTATTATTTGTTATCACATAAATAAGTTCTTGTTATTGCTCAGGATTTAATTTTCTAGGGGCACCAGGTGGCTTTTTTAAGCAAGGCCCTTTAATCCATTGACTTTATATTTTTTAATATAGTCACCAACAGTATGCTCTTCTAATCCTTCCATTTCTACAATCATCTTATTAAAAAAACTTAGACGTGTTTTTAAACTACAGGATCCCGCTTATACATTCGTACACTTTTAGTTTCTGTCATTGCCGTTAAGTTCTAATACTATACTGCACTCTTATTATCTTCTATGGTAATTCTATTTAGATTTATTTTATATAGCCTTATCAAATAATATAAATATGAGTTAAGAAGAAATGAATTTTACTAATTAGAACTTATATATAGTAATTATATTTGCCTTACAGTTTCACTTTTTCATTATGTAGTCCTATTATAAATTATTTACATATTTAAATTTTTTACTCTATGTATAATATCCACACTTATTATATTTCATCTAGCGATTCTAAACTATATCCAAATACATATCATAATACTATCATACATTTCAAAATATTTTAGATTACATTCAATTGATGAATTTTAATTATGTAAAATATGTTTAATCAGCATATACCTAAAATAACTCTTCTGTAGTATTATAATTAAATTGACCTTTTTTCTTAAAAAAGTATTCATTCAAGCTCATAAAAATAAAACATTATTTAAATTATAATTCCAAATCGTTTTGATCTACGTTAAAACTGCTTACTAATTCATCGTTACATTTATTAGTCCCATATTCAAAAGATGAATATGAATGAGCAAAATAAACTTTTTTCATCAGTTTTAGTCTCAATCGTTGGCAAACTAGCAAATCTAAAACTATTACCACTTGTTAATTGTAAAGACTTTACTAAGCTGAATTCCATAAATGTACTAAATACTTTTAATCTCATCAATAACTTCAAGATATGAACCTTGGTATAAATTTTATACATAATGGCATCTCTATTCTTCCTCAAGAATTGCTAGAAGTATATATTTCATTATTGATTTCACTACATTTAATTTAAAAGGTATACTTGCAATCATATTATATAATCTAGAAACGCTTTGACTTCTATAATTTCAAGTTTTTTCACATAATAATCTAAATATTTTCATATATAATTCTTTATCTTCTTATATATAATTTTTCTTTAAAATATTGCCATGAAAACTATATGATATTTTCCATTCCGTTTACTATACTATAAATTATCAATATCCATAACATATATGCCTCTTGTAGCTCATAGTTCAAGTCAGCGAACATATTATAATTTTGCAACAGTGATTTATTTCTTCACTTATAGTCAAAAGCTTTCTGCAACCATAAGTAAAACTTGTGGCATTTTTAAATACAAAAATAGAGCACCAAATTTATTGGTGCTCACTTAACTAAACAATTTAACTAATTTTTATTTTCTTTATTAGCTGCTTCATTTAAAACGTATAATTCTTCCTCCGAAAGATCATATCTTGATATTCCCTTATCAATTGGTTTTGCATAAGTTGTACTTTCTTGCCTTCCATATATACCAGTTAAAATAACTCCGTCATTTCTATCATCTAGCATAGCTATCGAAAAGCTCAAGTCACTACCAACGTTCTCGAATGCCTTATATCTCATAATTGCTACTTTTTGAACACAATCCTTCATCTTAACTTCTAATCTCTTACATTCTTCTAAAGCCTTATCAGATCTTTCTTTAGCATCTTCAATACTATCTAATCTTTCCAGTAGCATTTCTTCTAAATTATTATTACTAGTACCTTTCATTAATTTTCTGTATCTGCTTTCTACTTTTCCAACTGCTTTAAATAATACCACTACCATTATAAATAATAATATAATTATTATTGCCATTCCAATTAATAAATATGGCATTATATCATTCATTGCACTAATTAGCATATCCAATTTTATGTCATTCCTTTCATAATTGTTTCACGTGAAACATTACATATTAATAATGTCTAGTATTCTTTGAAGATCTTCCTCTGAATAATATTCAATCTCTATTTTACCCTTGTTTTTCTTGTTTAAAATATTTACCTTTGTTCCAAAATAGTTTTGAAGCTGATTCTTAATTTCTTTATAATAAGGATTTACTTCTCCTATATTTTCATTATTTTTTTCCTTTTCAATATCATCATTAATTCTTTTTATTAATCTTTCTAATTCTCTCACGGATAATTTTTCATCAATTACCTGCTGAGCTATTTCATACTGTTTCTGCTTATCATTTATTGAAAGAAGTACTCTTCCATGTCCTTCCGTTATGATACTCTCAATTATATATTGTTGAACACGTTCATCCAGATTCATCAATCTCATTGTATTAGCAATAGCAACCCTTGATTTTCCTATTCTCTTACTTAATTCTTCTTGTGTGATTTTAAAATCATTTAACAATTTTCTATATGCTAAAGCCTCTTCTATTGGATTTAAATCTTGGCGTTGAATATTCTCTATCAATGATATTTCTAATATATCTTTATCACTTAATTCCATTATTATTGCTGGTACTTCTTTTAAGCCAACCATTTTAGCTGCTCTCCATCTACGCTCTCCAGCAACTATAATGTATTTATCATTTTTTAGCTCTCGTAAAATTAAAGGTTGAATAACACCATGAGCTTTGATGGACTCTGCTAATTCAGCTATCTTTTCTGAGTCAAACAATTTTCTTGGTTGATCTTCATCACTTTTAATTTTATTTATAGGAATGAGAAAACTATTGTTTTCTTGCGCAGCATTATCTGATTCCTCCGGTATAAGTGCGCCTAATCCTTTTCCTAAAGTGAATTTCTTTGCCATTCTATCACCTACTGTCTCTCTAAAAACTCTTTAGTTAATTTTACATACGCTTCAGCGCCCTTACATTTTTCATCATACAACATTATCGGAAGTCCAAAGCTTGGCGCCTCTGCAAGCCTTACATTTCTAGATATTGTAGCTTCATATACCTTATTTTTAAAATACTTTTTTACTTCTTTCAAAACTTCATTACTAAGATTTGTCCTATAATCGAACATTGTCATTACTACGCCTTCGATTTCTAGCTTTTTATTAAGAGATTTTTTTACTAATTGTATGGTGTTGATTAACTGACTAACTCCCTCCAATGCATAGAATTCGCATTGTATTGGTATTAGCACCGAATCTGCACATGTTAATGCATTTATTGTTAATACCCCTAAAGACGGTGGACAATCTATAAACACATAGTCATATTCTGATTCAACTTCTTTTAATTTATTCTTCATTATATTTTCTCTATCACTTCTATTTATAAGTTCCACTTCTGCGCCAGCGAGTTCCATCGTTGACGGTGATATGTACAAATTCTGGACTAAATCACTTCGTACTATAGATTCTTTCATAGTAGTATCAGAAATTAATACATCATAAATGGATAAGTCTAAATTACTTTTATCCAGTCCTAATCCACTTGTAGTATTTCCTTGAGGATCTATGTCTATAGTTAATACTCTATAACCTTCCATTGCTAAGTACGCACATAAGTTTATATTAGTAGTTGTTTTTCCAACGCCACCTTTTTGATTAAAAATGCAAATTACCTTCATAAGTACAGCCCTAAAAGAGCGTCCCCCCTTTCCATATTAATATTATATATACTTTTTTATTATAATAAAAGAATTATGTTCTAAAAAACAATAACTCTTAATAAAATATATTCTATTATAAAATATTCTTCATTAATTCTTAATTTTCTGTGTATAAATATGATTGACAATTCTATATTTCTATATTTATAAATATAAGATTAATACATATTTGAAATAATAAATTTACATTTAAAATTTCAGTAATGTAAAACCAAAACCTAAGTTAAGACCAAAATTTTAAAATTCAACTACAACATGTATATATAATTAAAGTTAAGGTAATACTTGGTAAAACCTTAACTTCCAATTATTCCTCTTATTTTTTTGTTTTTGGTATCTTTACTACTACTTCTATAAATTCATCATCATCTTTATATGCATATTCAGCTGGAATATCAAATTTCTGCAAAACTTGTTTTATTGTATTAACATAAAGTTTAGCCGGCAATACGCCTCTTATATTTCTTTTATTCTTATTTTTTAATTCTTCTCCAGCTAATTTAAGCAATTCTTTATTAATTAATTCTTCTGTTTTCTTAACATTTAATCCGTCTTTTATTACTTTTTGAACAATTCTTAACTGCATTTCTTCAGTTGGAATTGTTAACAATGCTCTTGCATGTCTTTCAGTTAATTTATTCTTTAAACATAATTCTCTAACTTCACTACTTAACTTTAGCAATCTTAATTTATTAGCGATTGTTGATTGTTTCTTTCCCATCTTCTTTGCTAATTCATCTTGTGTAAAATTATGATCACTTATTAAATTATAATACGCCTCTGCTTCTTCTATGTAATTTAAATCTTCTCTTTGAAGATTCTCAAGTAGAGCTATCTGAGCAGATTCAGAGTCAGTTATATCTATAATATTGCAAGGAACCGTCTCTAACTCAGCTAACTTAGCTGCTCTAAGTCTTCTCTCTCCTGCTACCAATTCAAAGACCTCTCCACGCCTTCTTACAGTAATTGGTTGAATTATTCCATGTTCTCTAATTGATTGTGATAATTCTTCTATAGCTTCTTCATTAAAATATTTACGCGGTTGATAAATATTTGGAATGACTTTATTTATGTTAATACTTACTATTTCATTATTCATGTTCCCAACCCATCCCTTATTAAAATACTACATACATATTTTACCTTGTTATCCTTATTTGCCTATTTAACTCCTACCTTAATATTTTATCATATACCTGCTTACATAATCAAATTTCAATTATTTATGTAATATCTTTATTTAATTGGATTTTTACTTATTAACCCTGCTCTTCTTGGATATCCCTTAGGAGATTTATCTATCTTTTTCACGACAACTAGATTATGTTTTAATTCTGTATCTTCAATGTTAATTTCACAAACTTCCAATATTTTTCCACCTAAAATCTTTATTGCATTTGCGCTCTCTATAATTTCTTGATCAACTGATGGACCTTTTAGCGCAATAAAACTTCCTCCAACTTTTACATATGGTAAGCATAATTCAGATAATACACTCATATTTGCAACAGCCCTAGATGTTGCAATATCAAAATTCTCTCTTAGCTTAACATCCTTTGCTCCATCTTCAGCCCTGGAATGTATAGTTGTTACATTAGATACTCCAATTCTATTAATAACTGTGTTTAAAAAACTCACTCTTTTGTTCAATGAATCTAATAATGTAACATTCAAATCAGCTCTCATTATTGCAATAGGCAAACCTGGAAAACCAGCTCCTGTACCAACATCTATTAAGCTTCTAGCAATTTTGAATTCATCTCTTTTAAATGCTTTTATTGAATCAATAAAATGCTTTTTGATTATTTCTTCATCATCAATTATAGCTGTTAAATTAATCTTTTCATTCCATTCTTGAAGAAGTTTCATATAATCAATAAATTTTTCATACTGCTCTTTCGATAGTTGTAAACCAACATCTTCTGCTGATTTAGACATTAAATCATAAAACTTCATAATTCCTCCAATAATAATTAATTATTTATTATAATAATGTTCAAGATAAATAAGTAATACCGAAATATCTGCTGGAGACACTCCTGAAATACGTGTTGCCTGACCTATGCTTATTGGCCTAATATCACTTAACTTTTGTATTGCTTCAGTTCTTAACCCCTTAATATCACTATAATTAATATCCTTAGGTAATAACTTCTTCTCAAATTTCTTAAATTGAGCAACTTGTTCAAGCTGACTTTGGATATATCCTTCATATTTTGTTAATATATTAATTTGCTCTCCAACGTCATGAGGCAATTCTGGTCTTTCTGAATCTATTTGTTTTAAATCAAAGTAATCTAATTCAGGCCTTTGTAGCAGTTCATAAAAAGTAATTGGCTTTCTTAATTCAGCTGAATTTAATGATATTAAAAATTCATTTATTTCTTTTTTATTAGTTACCTTTAAATTCTTTAATCGTTCTAATTCATTTTCAATATTTTGTTTCCTCTTTATAAATTTATCATATCTTTCCTCTGTAACTAATCCAACTCTATATCCTAAATCCGTTAATCTAAAATCCGCATTATCTTGCCTCAATAATAATCTATATTCTGCCCTTGAAGTCATCATCCTATAAGGTTCATTAGTCCCTTTTGTAACTAAATCATCTATTAGAACTCCTATATAAGCATCAGATCTAGTTAATATTAGTGGTTCTTTTTCTTTAATTTTTAATGCTGCATTTATACCTGCAATTAACCCCTGTGCTCCGGCCTCTTCATATCCTGAACTTCCATTAAGCTGACCTGCACCATATAATCCTTCAATATCTTTAAATTCTAATGTTGGTTTTAATTGAGTAGGATCAATTGAATCATACTCAATTGCATATGCAGTTCTCATCATTTCAACATTTTCAAGTCCTGATAATGTTTTAAGCATTTTAATTTGTACTTCTTCTGGTAATGATGATGAAAATCCACCTACATACATTTCCAGTGTGTCAAGTCCTTCAGGTTCAATAAATATTTGATGTTGTGGTTTATCTGGAAATCTCATTATTTTATCTTCTATGGATGGGCAATATCTAGGACCAACACCTTTTATGCTTCCATTATAAATTGGAGATCTGCCTATATTATCTCTAATTATTTTACGTGTTTCATCATTTGTATAAGTTAAGTAACAAGATACTTGTTCCCTTTCAATATTTTCACTCATAAATGAAAAAGGTATTATATTATCATCGCCATTTTGTTCTATCATCTTAGAAAAATCCACAGATCTTCTATTTATCCTAGCTGGAGTTCCAGTTTTGAATCTCCTCAAAGAAACGCCTAAATCTAATAATGATTGTGATAGGTCATTAGCTGGAAATAAACCATTAGGACCGCCACTATATGATACTTCACCAATTATAATTTTTCCTTTTAAATATGTACCAGTTGCAAGAATTACTGCCTTACATTTAAAAATAGCTCCATTTTTAGTAACTACACCTGTCACCTTTCCATTCTCAACATTAAGCGCTGTTACCTCAATTTGCCTTATTTTAAGATTTTCCTGTTCCTCTAAAATTCTCTTCATTCTAAATTGATAACTTTTTTTATCTGCTTGAGCTCTCAATGAGTGAACGGCTGGTCCTTTTGAAGTATTCAACATTCTTGACTGAATAAATGTATTATCAATATTTATCCCCATTTCTCCACCAAGTGCATCAATTTCCCTAACTAAATGACCTTTTGCAGTACCACCGATATTAGGATTACAAGGCATCAATGCTATTGAATCTAAATTTATTGTACATACTAATGTATTAAGACCTAATCTTGCTGATGCCAATGCAGCTTCACATCCCGCATGACCTGCACCCACAACAACTATATCGAATTGACCACCATCATAATTTACTGCCATTACTTTTACCTACTTTCCTACACAAAATTCACTAAAAATTTTGTTTAATAAATCTTCTTCCAATTCATCTCCAGTTATTTCTCCTAAAGCTTTCATAGCTGCTGTTATATAAATGGATATTAAATCAAGATATTCATTAGCATTAATTTTATCTAAAGCCATTTTACAATTTTCTAATGATTTATATAATGCTTGCTTATGTCGTGCATTAGAAATTATTAAGCTTTCAGAGCTTATCTCTCCATTAAAGAATAACTTTTTAACTTCATCTTTTAAAATATCTATTCCTTGGCCAGTTTTAGCTGATATATTTATTATATTACTTAAACTCTTAAGTATTTCTTCTTGAATTTTTATATCTTTCAAATCCATCTTATTTAATAATACTATATATTTTCTATTCTTTATTTTATTAATTATTCTACTGTCTTCTTCATCCATATATCTAGATGCATCAAGCATTAGTATTATTAGATCTGCTTCTTCAATTTTCTCTTTTGATTTTTCCACACCTATTTTTTCTACTACATCCTCTGTATCTCTTATTCCTGCTGTATCGGTTATTTTAACCGGTATTCCATCAAGGTTTATATACTCCTCAATTATATCCCTAGTTGTCCCTGGAACATCTGTTACTATAGCTCTATTTTCTCTTAATAATGCATTAAGTAATGAAGATTTTCCTACATTTGGCTTTCCTACAATAACTATGTTGAGTCCATCTCTCACAATTTTCCCAGCATCCGCATTAGACAATAAGGTTTCAATTTTTGAATTTGCCTTATGGATCCCATCTTTAACCTGTAAAATTAAGTTGTCATCAATTATATCCTCATCATCTTCTGTAAAATCAACTGCATATTCAATTAGCGCTAAAACGTTTAGCAAATACCCTCTTAATTCGTTTATTTCCTTGGACAAAGCTCCTTTGCTTTGAATCATAGCTGCTTTCATCGATAACTCTGTTTTAGCAGTTATTATATCCATAACTGCTTCAGCCTGACTCAAATCTATTCTTCCATTTAAAAATGCTCTTTTAGTAAATTCTCCAGGTTCTGCAAGTCTTGCACCAGCTTTAATAACCTGATCTAATACACTATTAGTAGATATAACTCCTCCGTGACAATTTATTTCTACCACGTTTTCACCCGTATAGCTTCTTGGAGCTTTCATATAACTTAAAATAACTTCATCAATTATCTCTTCTTTGTTCTCTAAATCCACAATATTACCATACTTCATAGTGTATGTTTTCATGCTTTCAATATCGTATTTATTTCTAGGGGTAAATATCTTACTAGCAATCTTTAAAGCATTCTCCCCTGAAATTCTTATTATTGAAACTCCGCCTTCTCCAATTGGTGTAGCGATCGCACAAATAGTATCAAATTCTTTCATTTAATTTCCTCCTCTTTTTAAAGAAGAATATTTTCTAAACTAAAACTCCTTTTTAACTATTATCAATTTTACATAACAAAATTTAAATAGTCAAAGTTATATTAGTTAAAACTTCTCTTTTTAGTCATAAATTTTATTTATAAACTTAAAAAGAAAGCCATAATGGCTTTCTTTTTAAGTTTAATCTTTCTTTAATTCAACGACTACCCTTCTAAACGGCTCCTCGCCTTCACTATATGTATTAACAAAGGCATCTTCCTGAAGTGCAGAATGAATGATTCTTCTCTCGTATGGATTCATTGGCTCTAGTTTAAATAATTTTCTTGTTTTCTTAACTCTATTAGCTGTTTTAATTGCAACACCTTTAAGAGTTTCCTCTCTTTTGCTTCTATAATCTTCGGTATCTAGTATAACCTTTTTATGAGGAAGTTCATGTACCTTATTAACTACAAGTGAAACTAAATATTGAATAGAATCTAATGTCTCTCCCCTATAACCAATTATCACTCCCATTTTTTCTCCGGATAAATTAATTATAATGCTATCATTCTCTTCTTTAATATCAATCGTTGCTTCAACTTCCATTCCCTTGAGTATATGAACTATAAAGTTTCGTGCTTCTTCAATATAATTATATTTTTTAGAAACTCTAATTCTTGCTGGTTTAACTCCTATAACATTAAATAAACCCTTTGAGCCATGATCCAAAATTTCAATATCAACCATATCCTTATTTGCATCAAGTTCACTTAAAGCTTTATTTAAGGCTTCTTCAACAGTCTTTCCTTCCACTTCTACTGATTTCATCTGTTAATTCACCACCTCTAATATCAAAGCAAAATCACTTTTTAATTATTTCTTTTTTCTTTTTTTACTAGCTGAATTTTTAGGTTCTTCCACTGCCATAACAAACTTATCTGATTCTGCTACAGCATCTTTTTGAGTCTTATCATCCATCTCTCTCATTGCTGGTCTATAGTTTAAGAAATATGTTTGTATTGTTTGAATTAAATTACCAATTATCCAGTAAAGTACAAGTATTGATTTAAAATTCAATGACATAACACCCATCATTCCAGCCATAACTAAATTCATACTTCCCATATTCATTCCACCTGGTTGTGATGGTGTTGATTTAGACATTAAATAAGATGGTATATATGTTGATAATGCAGCTAATACTGGTAATATATAATATTTATCTGGCGCAAATAAATCGTGAATCCATAGGAATGAAGCACCTTCTATCCCTTGTATCCCCATGAATACCCAATAAAGAGCCATTAGTATAGGTAGTGGTAATAATGATGGAAGGCATCCACCAGCTACACTAACATTATTCTCCTTGTATAACCTCATAGTTTCAGTATTCAATTTTTGAGGATCGTCTTTGTACTTAGCCTGAAGCTTTTTCACTTCTGGTTGAATTTTCTGCATTCCTTGTGATGATTTTGCTGCCTTAATGTTAAATGGTAATATTAAAATTCTTATAATCAATGTAAAAATAAATATTGCCAAAACATAAGATAGCCCAACATCTGATATTCCCATACTAACTATAAAGTCATGCAGGGAATCAAATATCCCTTTCATAAAGTTAACTATTGCTTGAAACATTAAAATATATACCTCCTAATATCTCACCTAACCGGATCATATCCCCCCTTACAAAAAGGATTACATCTTAATATTCTGTAAACTGCTAATGCACTACCTTTAAAAGCTCCATATTTATTTATGGCATCTATTGCATATTGTGAACAAGTAGGCACAAATCTACAGCATGAAGATCTTCCAGGTGAAATATATTTTCTATAAAATTTAATTAGGCGTATTAGTAATTTCTTCATTATTATATAAGCCTGCCTTTTTAATTAAACTTTTCATAGCTCTTTCTACCTCAAAGTAGCTTTTACTTTGAATAGGATTTCTTGCTATGAAAACAAAATCATATCCCTTTACTATATAATTATAATTTAATCTAAAGCTTTCAGTTATTAATCTTTTACATCGACTTCTAACAACACTATTCCCAACTTTTTTACTTACAGAAATACCTACCTTGCTATAGGCTAAAAGATCTTTATCTTTATTCCTTCTATTTTTTAATATGTACATAACTAGAAGCTCATTTGCAAATGATTTACCTCTTTTATATACAATTGTAAATTCAAAATTTTTCTTTAATCTATAAATCATAGATATTTTTATACTCCTTTTTTCCCTGCATTTGCAGAAAAAAGGCCACTAATGGGCCCTTAAGCTGTTAATTTTTTTCTTCCTTTTTGTCTTCTGTTCTTAAGAATGTTTCTTCCTGATTGAGTGCTCATTCTTTTTCTAAAACCATGTTCTTTTTTTCTTTGTCTCTTTTTAGGTTGGTAAGTCATAAACATTACATATGCACCCCCTTAAATTTATTATTTATAGTAAAAACTATACTTCGCTATTTAAATTTTACTTTATTATTATATAGATATACTATTTTTCTGTCAAGGTGGTAATAATTGTTGATAAATATATTTATATATATTTTTTTGTGGATAACTTATTGAATATGAGTATTTACTTATGTTATCATAAATATTATGTTGTGAATAACTTATTAATATAAAAACTTATCCACATGTGTGGATAAAATTGTGCATAACTTGTTTGTTTTTATTGTTAGTACATGCTTTATAGTTGATTTTATTTAGGTCTTAGCATGTTTATAACACTTAATAACAATCTGTTATTAAATTTATAGAAATTTAATCTATACACATAGTTATTAACATGTTGATATATTTATATACATACTTGGCTATAATATATGAATGTTAATATCCTTGTTGATAAACTGTACATAACTATTATAAAAATTTTTTTATTACAATTATTGGAGGAATAAGAATGGATGCCGATCTTAAAAATTTATGGGATAAAACCTTAGATATTATAAAAAGTGAGCTAAGTGAAGTTAGTTTTAATACTTGGATTAAAAGCTGCGAACCTCTGTCTATTTCTTCTAATACTCTAAAGATAAGCGTTCCAAATTCCTTTACTCAAGATATTTTAGATAAAAGATATAAAGATTTAGTTGCAAACTCCATAAAAGCAGTATGTTCAAAATTATATACAATTGAATTTATTATAATGTCTGAAATCTATGAAAAAGAAGAAATTAAGAATTCTTCAAATCAGAAACCAAAAGCTATTGTAGTTAATGATGAAATGTCGTCTACATTAAATCCAAAATATACTTTTAATTCTTTTGTAATAGGTAATAGTAATAGATTTGCTCATGCTGCATCTTTGGCAGTTGCAGAATCACCAGCAAAAGCATATAACCCGTTATTCATATATGGTGGAGTCGGCCTTGGAAAGACTCACTTAATGCATGCTATCGGTCATTACATCTTAGATGGTAATCCTAATGCTAAAGTTGTGTATGTCTCATCTGAAAAATTTACCAATGAATTAATAAACGCTATAAAAGATGATAAGAATGAAGAATTCAGAAATAAATATAGGAATGTTGATATCTTACTTATAGATGATATACAATTTATAGCCGGAAAAGAGCGTACTCAAGAAGAATTCTTTCATACATTTAATGCGTTACATGATGCGAATAAACAAATTATATTATCTTCAGATAGACCGCCAAAAGAAATTCCAACATTAGAAGATAGGCTTAGATCTAGATTTGAATGGGGCTTAATAGCAGATATTCAAGTTCCTGATTTCGAAACTAGAATGGCTATACTAAAAAAGAAAGCTGACGTTGAAAATCTAAATGTAGCAAATGAAGTTATGGGATACATTGCTACTAAAATTAAATCTAATATAAGGGAACTTGAAGGCGCACTAATAAGAATAATTGCTTACTCCTCATTAACTAACAGAGAAGTTACTGTAGATTTAGCTACAGAAGCATTAAAAGATATAATATCTAAAAAGCAAGGAAAGCACGTGACTATTGACTTAATACAAGATGTAGTTTCTAGTTACTTTAATTTGCGTGTTGAAGATTTAAAATCTCAAAGACGAACTAGAAATGTTGCTTACCCAAGGCAAATAGCAATGTATTTAAGTAGAAAACTAACAGATATGTCTTTACCTAAAATTGGAGAAGAATTTGGAGGAAGAGATCATACTACAGTAATACATGCTTATGAGAAAATATCTGAGAATCTCAAAACTGATGATTCATTACAAAATACTGTTAACGACATTACAAAGAAATTGACTCAGAATTAATCCACAGAGCTGTATAATAAGTACATAATAACTTGTGGATAATATTTTTTTAGTTATATTACACTTATACTTGTGGATAACCAGTCTGTTTTGTTACTGATTTATCCACAATATTTTTGAACTAAATTTTGTTGATATTACAGGGATTATGCTAGTTATCAACAAATTAACAGCCCCTACTACTATTATTACTATAAAAATATTTATCTAACTACTAATTATCATCTTTAATTCTTGTGAATAAAATAAGGAGGATTTTCAATGATCTTTACATGTGAAAAACAAAAAATATTAGAAGGTATATCAATAGTGCAAAAAGCCATAACAGGTAAATCAACAATGCCTATATTGGAAGGTATTTATATAAATGCAAATAATTCAACAATAACTCTTATAGGTTCAGATATGGATGTTAGTATTCAAACATTAGTTGATGCAACTATTATGGAAGAAGGAAGTATAGTTATTGATGCTAAAATATTTGGAGAAATAATAAGAAAACTACCTAATTCAACTATAAGAATAGAAACTATGGAAAATCAACTAATAAAAATAACTTGTGAAAAATCCATATTTGATGTAGTGTATATGAACACAAATGAATTTCCAGAGTTACCTGAAATTAATGAGAATTTAAAAATATCAGTAAATCAAAATATATTAAAAAATATGATAAAGGGGACTTCTTTTGCTATAGCTCAAGATGAAACAAGACCTATTCTTCAAGGAATATTATTCGAAGTGAGAAATAAAAACTTAAACTTAGTTGCTCTAGATGGATATAGACTAGCTATAAAAAGTGAATTTTTAGATACGGATATTGACATAGAAGTTGTAATTCCAGGAAAAACATTAAATGAAGTATCAAAGATACTAGAAGATATAGATGAGATTGTGGATATAACATTTACTAATAACCATATATTATTTAATTTAAAAAGAACTAAAATAATATCTAGATTATTAGAAGGTAAGTTCATAAATTATAAATCATTATTACCACAAGAACACAAACTATTTGTAAATGTTAATAGACAAGAACTACAAAATGCAATAGAAAGAGCATCTCTAATGGCTAAGGATGGAAATACCAATTTAATAAAATTAGATTTACATCAAGATAACTTAGTAATAACTTCTAATTCTCAATTGGGAAAGGTAAGAGATGAAATTTCGATAAAATTGCAAGGAGATGAAATAGAAATTGCATTTAACTCAAAATATCTGCTAGATGTTTTAAAGAACATGGAGGATAATGAAGTTGTTATGAAAATGACATCTGGTATAAGCCCATGTGTTATTGAAGAAAATAGTAATGAAAATGCAAAATATTTAGTTTTGCCAGTAAGACTAATGAGATAGGAGGATAAATATTATTTTAATATTTATATAACGAAAATGAATAAAATAAAAATTGATACTGAAATTATAAAATTAGATGCTTTTTTAAAATGGGCATCTATTGCTAGCTCAGGTTCAGAAGCTAAGATCTATGTGCAAGATGGAATGATAAAGGTTAATGGAGAAGTTTGTACTCAAAGAGGTAAGAAGTTAAGAAGTGGAGATGTAGTAAACTTCGATGGTTCAGATTTTGAAATAATATAGAGATAGTTATTTGATTATTTATGATATAATTATTATAGGTGTATTTTTATGTATGTTAAAAATATAAATTTGCTTAATTATAGGAATTATAAAAAATTAAGCGTAGAATTGACTAAAAATGTTAATGTGTTTGTGGGAGATAATGCTCAAGGAAAAACAAATATTTTAGAATCAGTATATTATTGTGCTTTTGCAAAATCACACAGAACATCAAAAGATAAAGAATTAATAAATTGGGAAAATAGTACAGCCTACATAAGCTTACTTATAGGGAAAAATAGATTAGATAAAAAGATTGATATAAATATACTCAGAGATGGTAAGAAAGCTATAAAAGTAAATAATATAAAAGTAAATAAGATAGGTGAACTATTTGGAATTTTTAATGTAGTAATGTTTTCTCCAGAAGATTTAAAAGTTATAAAAGAAGCACCAAGTTTAAGAAGAAGACTATTAGATATGGAATTATCTCAGGTAAATCCAAATTATTACTTCAATCTAGTACAATATAATAAAGTTCTAGGCGAAAGAAACACTTTATTAAAGAGCAGGTCATTTAGTGAAGATGTTTTAGATGTATATGATATACAATTGAGTAAATATGCTGATTATATTATTTCAAAAAGGTTAGAATATATAAATAAGATAAATTTTTACGGTGATATAATTCATAAAGAAATTACATCTGGAAAAGAAATAATAAACTTTAAATATAATTGTACTGTTAATCTAGAAAATGGAAAATTTAAAGATAATTATTTAAAAAAACTAAAAGATAATATTGAAAAAGATAGGGAAAAGGGGTTAACGTCTGTGGGACCTCATAGAGATGATTTTAGCGTATTTATAAATAATATTGATACTAAGGTTTTCGGATCTCAAGGACAACAAAGAACATCTATTTTAACTATGAAATTTGCATCTTTAAAAATCATTAGAGAGATTACAGGTGAATATCCAGTATTATTGTTAGATGATGTTTTATCGGAGCTTGATGTAAATAGGAAAAAATATATATTAAGATCAATAAAGGATATACAAACTATAATAACATGTGCTGGAATTGAGGATTTAAATGATTATTTAGATGATAAAGTCAAAATATTTAATGTATCAAACGGACAAATTTTAAATCAAGGGAGGAATATATAATGTTTTTGCATTTAGGTGAAAATGTAGTAGTTCCCATTAAAGACATTATTGGAATATTCGATCTTCAAAATACGATGTATAGCTCTGATACAATACAATTTTTAAGGCTAGCAGAAGAAGACGGATTTGTAGAAAGAATAACAGAAGAAAAACCAAAGTCGTTTATAATAGCGGAAGTAGATAATAAGAGTAAAATATATTTATCACCAATATCATCAACTACATTAACAAAAAGGACAGATATAGAATATAGTTCTTAATTCTATAAAATTAAAAATTTTAATAATACTTATTAAGTTTAGGAGGAGTCTGATTTGGAACAAAATAACAAAAAATATGATGAAAATCAGATACAAGTTCTTGAAGGATTAGAAGCAGTAAGAAAAAGACCAGGAATGTATATTGGAAGCACTAGTTCAAGAGGCCTTCATCATTTAGTATATGAAATCGTAGATAATAGCATTGATGAGGCTTTAGCAGGATATTGTAATAAAATAGAAGTATACATTAATGAGGATAATTCGATTACAGTAAATGACGATGGTAGAGGGATGCCTGTAGGAATACATCCTAAGATGGGAAAATCAACTGTTGAAGTTATAATGACAATATTACACGCAGGTGGTAAATTTGGAGGAGGAGGATATAAGGTTTCAGGTGGATTACACGGAGTTGGTGCATCTGTAGTTAATGCTCTTTCGGAAGAATGTACTGTCACAGTTAAGAGAGATGGACATATATGGCAACAGAAATATAGTAAGGGAAAGGTTCTAAACGAACTTACAAAAGTAGGGGACAGTGATCAGACTGGAACACAGACATATTTTAAGCCTGATGCAGAAATATTTGATGAAATAGTGTTTGATTTTGAAGTTTTATCTCAAAGATTAAGAGAACTAGCATTCTTAAATAAAGGAATATATATAAGGTTAGTAGATAAAAGAGATGAAAAAGAAGAAGTTTTCCATTACGAGGGTGGAATTAAATCATTTGTTAGCTACTTAAATAGGAATAAAGTCCCACTTCATGAAGAACCTATATATATTGAAGGGGTGAAAGATAACATATCGGTGGAAGTAGCGCTTCAATATAATGACGGTTATACTGAAAATATATTTTCTTTTGCAAACAATATTGATACAGTTGAAGGCGGAACGCATCTAGTTGGATTTAAAACTGCACTAACTAGAGTATTTAACGATTATGCAAAAAAATTTGGGCATATAAAAGAGAATGACAAGAATTTTACTGGTGATGATATAAGGGAAGGGCTGACTGGAGTAATATCTATAAAAATTGAAGAGCCACAATTTGAGGGGCAAACAAAAACTAAGCTAGGAAATAGCGAAGTAAGAGGAATTGTAGACTCAATTGTTGGTGAAAATATAGGTATATTCCTTGAGGAAAATCCTAACATAGGTAAAATGATTGTTGATAAGGCTCTAATGGCTGCTAGAGCTAGAGATGCGGCTAGAAAAGCGAGAGAATTGACAAGAAAATCAGTCTTAGAAAGATCTACATTGCCTGGAAAGTTAGCAGATTGTTCATCTAAAGATCCAAGAGAGTGTGAAATTTATATAGTCGAAGGGGATTCGGCAGGGGGATCTGCAAAGCAGGGAAGAAATAGAAAATTCCAAGCCATTTTACCTTTAAGAGGTAAAATATTAAATGTTGAAAAACAAAGATTAGATAGAATATTAAATGCAGATACTATTAGGTCAATGATTACTGCATTTGGAGCAGGCATAGGAAATGATTTTGATGTTGAGAAGATTAGATATAATAGAATTATAATTATGACAGATGCCGATGTTGATGGCGCTCATATTAGAACATTATTACTAACATTTTTTTATAGATATATGAGGAATTTAATAGATGATGGGCATGTATACATAGCGCAACCACCATTATATAAAGTTAGTAAAGGTAAAAAAGATTATTATGCATATAGTGATCCTGAATTAGAAAATGTTTTATCTGAGCTAGGTGGAAAAGATAATTCAACTGATATTCAAAGATATAAAGGTCTTGGAGAAATGAATGCATCTCAATTGTGGGATACAACTATGGATCCAGAAAAGAGAATTTTATTAAAAGTAAATATAGAAGACGCTATGGCTGCTGATGAAATTTTCACCATATTGATGGGGGAAAAAGTTGAGCCAAGAAAAGAATTTATACAACAAAATGCTAGAAATGTTGTTAATTTAGATATTTAGTACTGAAATACGAGGTGAAGTACATGGATTTTAATGAAGGAAAAGTTATACCAGTAGATATTAAACACGAAATGAAGAAATGTTATATAGATTATGCAATGAGTGTTATAGTTGGTCGTGCATTGCCAGATGTAAGAGACGGACTAAAACCTGTTCATAGAAGGATATTATATTCGTTGCAAGAATTGGGGTTAACTCCTGAAAAGGGATATAGAAAGTGTGCAAGAATAGTTGGAGATGTTTTAGGTAAATATCATCCACATGGTGATAGTTCAGTTTATGATGCATTAGTTAGAATGGCTCAAGATTTTTCAATGAGATATATGCTAGTTGATGGACATGGAAATTTTGGATCAGTTGATGGTGACAGTGCAGCTGCTATGAGATATACAGAAGCAAAAATGAATAAAATAGCAGTTGAAATGTTAAGAGATATTAATAAGAACACAGTTGATTTTATGCCTAACTTTGATGGTGAAGAGCAAGAGCCAGTAGTATTACCATCAAGATTTCCTAATCTCTTGGTAAATGGTTCATCAGGAATTGCAGTCGGCATGGCAACTAATATTCCGCCACACAATTTGGCTGAAATAATTGATGGGACTATTATGCTTATAGATAATCCTGAAAGCACAGTTTTGGAACTTATGACTAAAATTACAGGACCGGATTTTCCTACAGGGGCTACCATTATGGGGAAAGCAGGAATTAGGGCTGCATATGAAACTGGTAAGGGAAAGATAATAGTAAGAGCGAATGCTGAGATAGAGGAGGAAAATGGAAGACACTCAATAATCGTTACTGAGATACCATATCAAGTAAATAAGGCAAAACTTGTAGAAAATATTGCTGATTTAGTAAAAGATAAAAAGATTACTGGAATCTCTGATTTGAGAGACGAATCAGACAGAGACGGTATGAGAATCGTAATTGAGCTTAAAAGAGATGCTAATCCAAGTGTAGTATTGAATTTATTATATAAGCACACAAAGCTTCAAGATACATTTGGCATTATTATGTTAGCATTAGTTAATAATGAGCCAAAGGTTTTAAATTTAAAGCAAATACTAGAAAATTATGTAGAATTTCAAAAAGAAGTTATAACAAGAAGAACTATATTTGATTTAAACAAGGCAGAGGCTAGAGCACATATCTTAGAAGGTTTAAAAATAGCATTAGATAACATAGATGAAGTAATAAGTATAATAAGAAATTCTAATACTACTGAAATTGCCAAAAATACTCTAATGGAAAGATTTGAACTTTCTGAGAAGCAATCTCAGGCTATATTAGAGATGAGATTAAGAAGATTAACTGGATTAGAAAGAGGTAAAATCGAGGAAGAGTATAATGAGCTAATGAAACAAATAGAATATCTAAAATCTATTTTAGCTAGTGAAGAAAAGCTGTTAGATGTTATTAAAGAGGAACTATTAGAAATAAAGAATAGGTACTCAGACGAGAGAAAAAGTAAAATTGAAAAAATAGTAAATGAAATTGATATAGAGGATTTAATTCAAGAAGAAGATGTTGTGATAACATTAACACATTCAGGATATATAAAAAGAATTTCGGCAGACACTTATTCATCACAAAGAAGAGGTGGAAAAGGAATTCAAGCAATGTCAACTAAGGAAGATGATTTTGTTGAGCACTTGATGATAACATCAACACATTCTGATGTACTATTCTTTACCAATAAAGGAAGAGTGTATAAGTTAAGAGCTTATGAAGTTCATGATGCTGGAAGACAGGCGAAAGGAACAAATCTGATAAATCTTATAGCAATAGAACCTGATGAAAAGATTCAAACAGTACTTACTGTAACAGATGAGAAAAAAGAAGGCTTTTTGTTTATGGGAACTAAGCAAGGAATAGTAAAGAAGACTCCATTAAGTGAATTTAAAAATCTAAGAAAGAATGGATTAATTGCAATAAGCTTAAAAGATGGCGATGAATTATTAAAAGTAAAGAATACTTATGGTGATGCTAACATTATGGTTGTAACTCAAAATGGTTATGCCGTTAAATTTAATGAAAAAGATGTTAGATCAATGGGAAGAACTGCGTCAGGTGTTAAAGCTATTAATTTAAAAGAAGATGATATAGCAGTATGTATGGATATTGCTGTTGATGGAGAAGAGTTATTAGTAATAAGTGAAAATGGATATGGAAAAAGAACTCCTATTGCTGAATATAAGCTTCAAAATAGGGGCGGAGTAGGGCTAATAACTTATAAAATTAGTGAAAAGACTGGAAAGCTTGCTGGCGCTACAATTTGTAAGGTAGATGATGAATTGATGCTTATAAATTCTAGTGGAGTAGCTATTAGAATTAATGTAGCAGATATCTCTGTAACAAGTAGATCAGCAATGGGGGTAACATTGATGAGAACGAATGAAGATGAGAAAGTTGTTGCAATAGCTAAAATATTAAGCAGTGATGATCAAGAAACTGAATCTAGTGATGAAGCTGAATCTGAAATAAATAATATAGAAGAATAATATTAAATATAATAAATCTTATAAGATTATAAATAAGGCATAACTATTGAATATAGGTTATAGCCTTATTTTTTTATAGGTATTATATATTAAAGTCTTATAAAAGTATCTACATATATGCCAGGCGTATCATAATAAGATATATTAAGTATCATATAGATATGTTAATTAATGTGAACATAAATTAATATAATTAGGTTATATTATATAAGTACTGTTGAATTATTATGTTAATATAAAAAACGTCGCTGAAGCACATAAACACTTTAATTAAATTTAGGAAAAATATTTTTGATATAATATAAAAATATTTTAAAAAGTTGTTGACAGTGTATAAAACAGGTGATATACTAAGAAAGTCGCTTGAGGGTGACGAAAATTAATAACTACAATGAGAATTGTAGGAAAGAAAATTGGTCTTTGAAAATTGAACAGAATAACATAAATACATTTAAGTAAACCAGCAATTTTTATTTGAGTAAGCTAAGATTAAACTTTTTATTGAGAGTTTGATCCTG
>NZ_JBJIAB010000057.1:0-25272 GCF_045310795.1 Candidatus Clostridium helianthi | reverse complement strand
TGGGGGTATAGCTCAGTTGGGAGAGCACCTGCCTTGCACGCAGGGGGTCAAGAGTTCGAATCTCTTTATCTCCACCACTAAGAAGTTATGAATTAATTCATAACTTCTTTTATTATACAATTATTTAATTATGTTTAGTATGAATAAGCATAGGAGATAGGAATGTTTTTATATAGAATAAAACAATTTTATTGGGCAATAGAATCTATATTCATTAAGGAAGATATGGAAATACTAAAGATGTATCTTAGTATTTCTGAGTTGGATTTATTTATGAAACTTACTAAATCAGAGCGGCAACATTCAATAAGAGTTTGTAGAACGGCTATAAAATATATAGAGGATAATAATATAGTTAATATCGATAAAAAAAAGATGTCTAAGTGTGCATTATTGCATGACATAGGAAAATTAGAATCTAAATTAAATATATTTTATAAAGGCATTATTGTTTTTTTAAATAGTATTACTCACGGAAAATTTTTGAAGTATAATAAAAATAAGAAAATAATAAGTTATTATAATCATCCGGAAATTGGAGCAAGACTGATTGAGAGTATTAATAATGATGAATGCTTAGAAGTAATAAATTCTATTAAATATCATCATAATAAAAGTAATATTGACTCAAAAAATATATATTTAAAAGTATTAAGTATATCTGATGATTGCAATTAAAATAGGAGGGAAATATGAATTCTATTGAGAGAAGAGAGGATATAATTAGATTACTTCTAGAAAGTAATGAGCCTTTGAAAGGCAGCTTTATAGCAAAAAGATATTCTGTAACTAGACAGGTTATAGTAAAAGATATAGCAATTCTTAGAGCTAAAGGTAAGAATATAATAGCAACTCCAGATGGATATATAATTAATGCAAATAATAATAAAGCTAAAGCAATTATTGCAGTAATTCATACTGAAGATGAGATGATTGAGGAATTAAGTATAGTAATCAAATATGGTGGAATTATTGAAGATGTAGTAGTGGAGCATCCATTGTATGGAGAAATAAAGGGAATGCTTATGATTAAGAATTATAATGAGTTAAATAAATTTATTGAAAAATATAAGGAACAAAAAGCAAAATTACTATCTGCATTAACTAATGGAGTTCATCTTCATACAATAGCAGCTGAAACTCAAGATGATATTGATTTAATTATATTGGAATTGAAAAAGAACAACTTTATAGTTTCAGATTTGGAGGACTAGTAATGGATTATGATGTGCTAATTTTAGGCGGTGGGATAATTGGATGCGCAGTTGCCTATGAACTTTCAAAATATAATATAAATATAGCTTTAATTGAAAAGGGATATGATGTTGCAAACGATATTTCATTTGCAAATACAGCTGTTGTTTATGATGGTTCAGAATCAAGTAGTAGTAAAATGGCTCTCTTGGAGAAGAGAGGTATAGATATAATAAGGAAGCATTGTAAAAAGTTCAATGTTAGATATAATAAGATTGGCTCATTAAGGATTTTATTAGATGAGAGTAATGAACTATTAAATAAAGTGTATAGTGATTCTGTGGATCACGGAATAGATGGAGTTCGTATAATAGATAGTAATGAACTTTATAATGTGGAACCAAGTTTAAATTTAGAGGCAAATAAAGCTATCTATTCTGAGAATACTTCAATAATATCACCATATAACCTAGCTGTTTCATATGCAGAAATAGCTGTAGATAATGGAGTGAATTTTAGATTAGAAGAAGAGGTTATAGATATTAAGACTATCTCTAAGGGATTCAGAGTAACTACGAATAAAAATAAGTTTACTTGTAAACTAGTTATTAATACAATTCCAAATGAATCATTTAATGACATGTGTAGTAATGTAACAAGCGAAATGAAAAATAAAAAAGTTAGGTGTATAATAGTTAAGAAAAGCATAGGTGATAACTTAAAGAAAATTATTATTGAAGATATAGATGAAGAAAATTCGATGATAAAGGTGCCAATATCGGAAAATGAAAATTTAATTGGAATTAAGATTAGTGATAATTTTAGCTCTAAATTAGAATTGCCAGAAAAAATATTGAAAAATATAAAAAAAGAGTCAATAATTAATATATTTACAGAGGTATATAGCGAAAATGATATGTTAATAGATGATAGTAATTTAGAGGCCGGTTATATAAAGGTTGTAGGAAATCACTATGCTAAAATATCAGTTGCACCAGCAATTGCTCAAGATATTGAAAAGAAAGTTAAAGTAAGTATGAATATAACGAAGAAGAAGGATTATATTGATAAAAAGAGAGAGACATATATATTTAGAGAGATGACTAAAGATCAAATAAATAGAATAATTTCTCTTGATAAGCGTTATGGCAATATTATTTGTAATTGCAATAATATTTCTGAGGGAGAAATTATTGATTCAATAAGAAGACCTTTAGGTGCAAGAACAGTAGAGGGAGTAAAAAGGCGTACAGGGATAGGTCTTGGAAACTGCAATGGTTCAAATTGCAATATAAAAATAATAAAGATATTGGCCAGAGAGATGGATAAAAGTGCTTTAGATATAGTAGATGATTCTATGGATTCACAAATTTTAGTTGGAAGAATTAAGGAATTTAATGAAATTTAGATTGGAGTAATTAGTAATGCCTAATAAAGATGTTTTTACCAGTTTAGTTAGAGTAAAAGGTAATATGAATTACAAAGTTGTATCAGTAAAAAGTAATAAAAGCGTTGAGAAGCACTTATGGAAAGAATTCTCAAAGGTTCTTAGCAGGATTTATGTTAGTACTCCTACAAATATTGGCGATAATATTTGTAAGAATATACTTAATACTGGCGTAGATATAATATGTACAAGGAAGATAAAATAATAGCTAAACACTAAATCCATAAGGTAATATTTTATTATAATAATTTATTTTAATAAAATATTATAAAATAGTTGACATAAGTATAAGCAATTGATATAATAATACATGTCACTAGACGTGGAAAGATGGTCGAGTTGGTTTAAGGCACCGGTCTTGAAAACCGGCGTGCGTGTAAGCGTACCTAGGGTTCGAATCCCTATCTTTCCGCCATTTTTTTGTCTAAAAATATAAAGTTTATTTGGAGGATTACTCAAGTGGCTGAAGAGGCGCCCCTGCTAAGGGCGTAGGTCGGGTAACTGGCGCCCGGGTTCAAATCCCGGATCCTCCGCCAAGCATCTAACATTTGTTAGGTGCTTTTTAGTATAATTAATTAGTCTTAGTAAAACATATATTTTTATTTGTTGAAAATTTATATATAAATTTTCAATAAATATAATTTACTATTCTAAATTATTTGATATTCTGTAACTCATATCTACAATTAAGTTTAGATAAATGAAAAAATTAAATTTATTGCAATAAATATGTTGACATAAATAAAATTAGTTGATATAATCATATTTGTTGTGAGACATGGAAAGATGGTCGAGTTGGTTTAAGGCACCGGTCTTGAAAACCGGCGTGCGTGTAAGCGTACCTAGGGTTCGAATCCCTATCTTTCCGCCATTAAAATAGAAGGCACATGGAGGATTACTCAAGTGGCTGAAGAGGCGCCCCTGCTAAGGGCGTAGGTCGGGTAACTGGCGCCCGGGTTCAAATCCCGGATCCTCCGCCAAACATCTAACAAATTGTTAGATGTTTTTTTTGTTTTTAATTAATTTTATGGAGTAAATAAACTTAAAATATTATAATTAATATGTCTGCTTATAAAATAAATTAATTATCATAAGAAGGTGAATTATGCTAAGCGGCAGCAAAGTGCATTTAAGAGTACTAAAAAGGGAAGATGTAAGTATATTATTTAAGTTACATAGTGAAGAGAAAGTTAAAAAGTATAATATAATAATTGAGAGCATGGATAATAAAGTAGATTTAAGAAAATCTTTAAGTATAGTGAATGAAGATGATAATCTAATTGGTTTTGTAACGTACAAGGAGCAAGGATATTATAGTAGGATATACTGTATTGGCATAACGATAGGGAGTGAGTATTGGGGAAGAAGTTATGGAGTAGATTCTATAAAAACTCTTCTAAGATATTTATTTAAAAAGCTGAATGCTATGAAAGTAGAATTATACGTTGCTAGTTATAATATACGAGCTATAAGGTGTTATAAAAAATGTGGGTTCATAGAGGAAAATATTAAAAGATATTATAGCCATATAGATAAAGAATATATAGATATGATAATTATGGGGATAATTAGAGAAAGATATAATTCATATTTAAAATGTGAGGATGGAAAATACATATGAGTATAAGATTTGTTTATGGAAGGTCTGGTACAGGTAAGAGTAAATTTTGTATTGATGAGATAAAAAATAATATTAACAAAAAATTAGATATAAATAAATTAATCCTATTAGTTCCAGAGCAGTATACATTTATGACTGAAAATAAAATATTGCATGAAATTGGAGAACATGCTTTCTTAAGAACAGAAGTGATGAGTTTTAAGAAAATGGCTCATAATATTTTTGAAGAATATGGTGGAAGAGTTAAAGAGATTATTAAGGAATCTGGAAGGAATATGCTAATTCATAGAGTTATAAATGAAAATATTGAGTCTTTGGATTATTTTAATAGGATGTCTAGAGAACAAGGATTTAATGAAATTATATCAGAAGTGATTTCGGAATTTAAAAAGTATAATATTAGCATTGATAGTATAAGAGCAATAGATGAGAAAATAAATGATAATGAATTATATCAAAAAATTAAAGAGTTGATGATAATTTATGAAGCATTTAACTTAAAAATGCATGAAAATTACATTGATGGAGATGATCAGTTAACATTACTAAATAAAAAGTTATTAGAAAGTAGCGCGTATGTAGATTCTGAGGTGTGGATAGATGAATTTACTAGCTTTACACCTCAACAACTGGACATTATAAAGGTGTTGGCCAAGAGATGTAGAAGAGTTAATATAACTTTTTGTATTGATAACGAATCTCTAAATAACAACTCTGAAGATATAACTGATGTATTCAATATCATAAAGAATACTGAAAATAAAATATTAAAAATAATGAAAGAAAACAATATAGCTTATGATAAACCAGTCAACTTAAATAATGCAATTCCTTATAGGTTTAAAGATAATCTAGAACTTGATCACATAGAGAAATATTTTTTTTCTTACCCATTTAATGAATATGATAAGAACCCTGAGAGAATAACACTTTACAAAGCAAGTAATATTTATGACGAGATAGAAAGAGTATCAAAAAGTATTACAAGTTTGGTGAGAGAAAATGGGTATAGATATAGAGATATATCTGTAGTTTGTAGAAATATAGATGATTATGAAAAAATAATATCAGTAATATTTAAAGATTATAATATTCCATACTTTTTAGATAAAAAGATTCAATTACTAAGTAATCCATTGATTGTACTTATAAGTTCTGCTTTTGAAATTTTGCTTAAGAATTGGTCTTATGAAAGTGTATTTAAATATTTAAAGAGTGGTTTAACTGGCATAGATAATTCATATATAGATAGGCTAGAGAACTTTATATTAGAGCATGGGGTAAAGGGTTATAAATGGACATCAAGAGAAATAGTAAATGAGAAATGGTTTATAGGAAATAGCGAATTGACGGATGATAAAGTTTTAATAGCTGAAATTATGGAAGAGATAAGATATCCATTGATGACTTTTCATAATAAAATAAATGGAAAACATAAAGTTAAAGATATATGTTCAGCTATTTATGAGTTTTTAGTGGATGTAAAAGTTTTTGACAGAATTAATGAATGGATTAAAAATTTTGAAGAATTAGGATTAGAAGATAAAGTTAAGGAATATAGTCAGGTTGAAAGTATAGTTATAGACATTCTAGATCAAGCGGTTGATGTTATAGGCGAAGAGAGATTAGAGTATTCTGAGTTTTTCAGAATATTGAGTTCTGGTTTTGCCAATGAAGAGATAGGAATTATACCTGTAGCATTGGATCAGGTTAATATTGGAGATATAGCAAGAATAAAGGGCAGAGATGTGAAGGTTCTTTACATAGTAGGAATTAATGATGGAGTTCTACCAGCATCTAAGAAAGAGGAAGGCTTATTATCTGATAGAGATAGAACAACATTAGGTGAGGTTGGAATAAATTTATCATCAACAACTAGAAATAAAGTTTTTGAAGAACAGTATCTACTATATATAGCATTAACAATTAGTAGTGAATATTTAATGCTTTCATATCCAATGGCTGATTTTGAAGGTAAGTCATTAAGACCATCTATAGTAATATCTAGAATGAAAAAGATATTTCCTAATTTAATTGAAGAAAGTGCAATTTATGATTCAAAAATCCTTGAAAATAAACTTAGCAAAGTTATTGCGCCAATTCCAACATTTAATGAACTTATAATTTCTATGAGAAAAGATTTTGATAAAGAACATATAGAGCATTACTGGCCTGAGGTATATGAATGGTTTAAAAATAATGGTGAGTTTAAGGATAAAGTTAAAAATATATTTAAGGGGCTTAGTTACTCAAACATTGGAGATAAAGTTCCAAGAAACAAACTTAGAAAACTTTATCAGAATGACTTAGAAAAGTTAGTATTCAGTGTTTCAAAGTTAGAAAAGTATGCAGAATGCCCCTTTTCTTATTTTGTTCAATATGGGCTAAAGGCTAAAAATAGAAAGGTATATGAATTTACACCACCAGACTTAGGATCATTTGTACACGAAATGCTTGATTCATTCACTAATAAAGTTAGAGAAGATGGAATACTATGGTCTGATTTAAGCAATGAAAAATGTAAGGAGATAATATCTAACCTTATTGATAAGAAGTTAATGGATGAAAGTAATTCTATATTGAATAGTACTAAGAAATTTAAATATTTAGCGCAAAGATTTAAAAGAGTAATATCTAAATCTGTTTCAGTTATTGCAAGTCAAATAGGAAAAGGTGAATTTGAAGTATTTAAAACTGAATTTGATTTTGGAAGTTATAGTTCTGGAGAAGCTATAACATTAGATTTGAATGACAATGAGAAGGTGTATCTTCAAGGAAGAATTGATAGAATAGATAAGTTAGATTTAGATGGTGAAACTTATATAAGAGTTATAGATTATAAAACTGGAGCTAAAAAATTTGATTTAAATGAAATATATTATGGATTACAAATGCAATTATTAGTTTATTTAGACGCACTTATAAGGAATTCGAAATATATACTTGATAAGCAAGTAAAGCCAGGAGCAATATTATACTTTAAAATAGATGATCCTATAATAAAAAGCAAAAAGGAAATGACTGATGAAGAAGTAGAAAAAGAAGTATTAAGTGCTTTAAAGATGAAAGGATTAGTTTTAAAGGATGCGAGGGTTGTGAAAGCTATGGATAAGGATATAGAAGGATATTCATTGGTTATACCAGCATCATTTAAGACTGATGGAAGCTTTAAGGCAACAAGTGATGTTGTAACAGAAGAGGAGTTTAGAATACTTAGAGAATATGTAAATAATAAGATGATAGAGATATGTGAAGAAATGCTAAGTGGAGATATTAAAATTCAGCCGACTAAGAATTCTAACATTGCTCATTGTGAATACTGTGATTTTTCATCAATATGCCAATTTGATACAGAGATAAAAGATAATAAATACAAAATTATAATAAACAAATCTGCAAATGATATATGGAATAATATAAAAAAAGAAATTGATAATTCTAATAAATTAATTAAAGTTGAAAATGAGGAAGTATAGTAATATAAAAGAATCTAGTATATTTTTGATTAAAATTAATTAGGTTTTCTTACAGTTAAAACGATTTTAATTAGTACAGGAGAGATTTATATATGGGTAATACAAAATGGACTGATGAACAGTTAAGTGCAATTGAAACGAGAAATTGTAATTTACTAGTTGCAGCGGCAGCGGGTTCAGGTAAAACTGCTGTTTTAGTAGAGAGGATTATAAGAATAATTACTAATGAAGAGAATCCGGTTGATATAGATAAGTTATTGGTTGTAACTTTTACTAATGCAGCAGCAGCCGAGATGAGGGAAAGGATCGCAGATGCGATATCAAAGGAATTAGAGAATAATCCTAGGTCTAAAAATCTACAGAGGCAATTAACACTGTTAAATAGAGCTAATATCACTACAATGCATTCGTTTTGCTTAGATGTAATTAAAAATAATTACCATAGGATTGATCTAGATCCATCATTTAGAATAGGTGATCAGACTGAGGGAATACTAATTAAATCGGAAGTTATTGAAGAACTTTTCGAAGATAAATATGAGGAAGAAGATATTGAGTTCACTAATTTGGTTGAGATATTTAGCAGCTATAAAAATGATAATAATTTAAAAAACTTAGTATTAGATTTATATAACTTTACAATGTCAGGTCCATGGCCTGAAAGGTGGCTTATTAATAGCGCAGAGGCCTTTAATATTAAACAATTAGATGAATTGGATAGAACTAATTGGGTAAGAGTTTTAGCTCAAAGTGTAAAAATTGAGTTAAATGGGTATGTTAAAATGTTAGAAAAGGCCATTGAGGTTACTAGCAAAACTGATGGATTAGAACCTTATATGGATAACTTATTAATGGAATTAAGTTATATACAAAATGCTTATGAATCTACTGATAATGGACTTGAGGAAATGTTTAATTCATTATCATCAATACAATTCAGTAGATTAAAATCTATAAAAAAGGATAAGGTTTCAGATGAGCAATCCCAAAATACTGTAAAAAAAATTAGAGATGATGTTAAAAAAGGAATATCTGAATTATTAAATAATGCATATTCAGTAAATTCACAGCAAATGTTAAGGAATATTCAAGGGGCATATCCTTACATAAAAAAATTGATAGAATTAGTTTTAGAATTTAGTGCTAGGTTTAGTAAACGAAAAAGGGAAAGAAATATATTAGATTTTAATGATTTAGAACATTTATGTTTAAAAATATTAAGTGATTATGATGATGAGAATAATATAATTCCATCAAGCATTGCAATGAATTTTAAAGAATATTTCGATGAGGTACTTGTTGATGAGTATCAAGATTCAAATAACGTTCAAGAAACAATAATAAACCTAGTATCCAGAAAAAACGATGATAATCCCAATGTATTTATGGTTGGTGATGTGAAGCAAAGTATATATAGGTTTAGACAAGCAAAACCTGAATTATTTATTGAAAAATATAATACATATGATTCAAGTAATGGGATGAACAGAAAAATTCAATTATATAAAAACTTTAGAAGCCGAAGAGAAATTATAGATGGAGTAAATTACATCTTTAAAGAAGTAATGTCTGAAGTTGTTGGGGAGTTAGAATATACAGATGAGGAAGCTCTAAATTTAGGTGCAGACTTTAAGGAAAATAAATTCAAAGATACAATTGTTGGAGGTCCTATTGAAGTTAATATAATTGATAAAAGCTATAATGAAACGGTTGTAGAAGATAATGAGGAACAGGAAGAAATAAATAATGTTATTTTAGAAGGTAGAATCGTTGCGAAGAGAATTAAAGAACTAATGTCAAAAAATGAAAATGAACAAATCTTTAAAGTTTTAGATAAGGAATCTGGTGAACATAGGCCATTAAAATATAGGGATATAGTTATTCTACTTAGAGCTACTAAAAACTGGTCAGATTCATTATTAGATGAGTTAAGTGCAGAAGGAATTCCAGTGTATGCAGATACAGGATCTGGTTATTTTGAATCAATTGAAATTAGAACAATAATTTCTCTTTTAAAGGTTATTGATAATCCAATGCAGGACATTCCAGTAATATCAGTAATGAGATCTCCAATTATGGGATTTTCAGCAGAAGAAATAAGTGATATTAGGCTTGTAAACAAAGATAATTATTTTTATGAAAATATAAAATATATAAGTGAAGAATCTTATCATTCAATTAATGAGTCTTATTCTGATGTATTGATAGCTAAATGCAAGTATTTTATTAATTCCGTTGACAAGTGGAGAAATAAATCGATTTATATGGCAATTGATGAATTTATATGGTATTTATATATGGATACTGCTTATTATGGATATGTTGGAGCTATGCCCAATGGAGTACTTAGGCAAGCAAACTTAAAAATACTTTTTCAAAGAGCAAGACAATTTGAGAAAACGAGTTTTAAGGGATTATTTAATTTTATAAATTTTATAAATAAACTTATAAAATCTTCAGGTGACATGGGAAGTGCTCAAGTATTAGGTGAAAATGAGGATGTAGTAAGAATTATGAGTATCCATAAAAGTAAGGGATTAGAGTTCCCTGTGGTATTCTTATGTGGGTTAGGAAAGAATTTTAACCTTATGGATTTAAATAAAAGCATATTGTACCACGACGAACTAGGACTTGGGCCAGACTTTATAGATATAGAAAAAAGGTTTAGCACAGGAACTTTAGCTAAGGAATCAATAAAGAAAAAGATGAAATTTGAAACATTATCGGAGGAAATGAGAATACTGTATGTAGCATGTACTAGGGCAAAGGAAAAGTTGATTATGACAGGTACAGTAGGAAATCTTGAAAAATCAGCTGAAAAATGGTTAGGATCGGCATCTTTAGATTATAATCGCATATCCCCTTCGGAGGTTTTAAAAGGAAAGTCATATTTAGATTGGATTTGTATGTCACTATGTCAACATAGAGATGGTAGTGCTTTATCAGAAAGTTTTGGAACTGAAAATTTAATATTAAAGGATGATAATTCTAGGTGGAAAATTAATTTTTGGAATAAAGGTGACTTGATTGATAAGACAAAGACAGAGGTGCTAGAACAAGGAGAAGAATATGAGTTAACAATAATAAATAATAAACCATATGATAATTCTATATATGAAGAAGTAGATAAAATATTATCATATAAATATCCATTTAAAGCTTCAACAACAATTAAAAGTAATATTTCAGTTTCAGATTTAAAGAGAAGGCATGCAGAAGAAGATGATGATACTGAACAATTATACAGAGAAAAAGTAAAAGTTGTCCCTAAATTTCTTCAAGAAAAAAAAGGCCTTACTCCTTCAGAAAAAGGTACTGCAGTTCATTTTGTAATGAAAAAAATAGATTTTAATAGAGTATCATCTACGGAGGAAATTAAAGAACAATTACACGAATTATTTGAAAAGGAGCTTTTGCTTAGCGAAGAATTAAAGGTAATTAATCCTACTAAAATACTGAGTTTTTTTAGGTCGGATTTAGGGAAAAAAATTCTTGAGTTAAATTGTAGTGGAGAAAAGATTTATAGGGAAATACCTTTTTATACAGAGATAAGCAGTTTAGAAGTAGATAAAACACTTGATAATATATATAAGGATGAAAAGATAAGATTACAAGGAATAATTGACTGTTTTTTTGAATATAATGGGGATATTATACTTATAGATTACAAAACGGATTACGTCATGGAAGGTCACGAAGATGAATTTAAAGAGAAGTATAGGAAACAATTAGATTATTATAGTGATGCAATATTTAAATTAACAGGTAAAAAGGTTAAATATAAGTACTTATATTCATTTTACTTAGAAAAGGAAATTCAAGTAATATAAATATGTTTAAGTAAAATAACAATAAAAGCAAGAAGACAAAGATAAATTTATATGTGTCTTCTTGCTTTTTTAATAGTTATTTTATTATAATTTTACTTTCCCTAGGTATGTTAGTAAAGATCCATTTGGCATCATCTATAGAGAGTCTAATACAACCATGAGAAGAAGGTTTATTCATTGTATAATCTAGAACTGTAGTTTTGTCTTTAGCAAATGGAACTGAATGAAATAAAATGTCTCCAGTAATTTGAGTCCAATATTTACCGCCTTCTTGATATTCTTCTGAAAAGAACCAATCACCTCTCTCTTTAATAGTAAATGATCCAGGAGGTGTATCCTCTCCACTTATTCCAGTGGAACAAGGGAAAGTTTTAACCAACTGCCATTTATCAGCTTTTCCCTTATAAACATAAGTCTTTTGATCCTGAAGACTTACGTTTATAAGATAAGGTGTTGAACTCTCTATGTTTAATGTATTAATATTTTTTGATGTAATATTGGTTGTTAAGGCACGCGATGAAGCTTCAGCAATAGCTGAATTTTTATCTAAGTATTCTTGTTGTTTTTCTTTTATATCTGCTATCTTTTCTTTTACATCTATGTCATCACCCAAAAGGTCATTATTGTCTGAAATTTTAGACATAGCTTCGCTATAGTAATCATTGCTAATTAAATTATCGCAGTAAGCAAATAAATTATCCTTTAGTTTACTTTTTGATTCATCTAAGTATATAAGTGAATCTGTATAGTTAAGATCTAAAGCAGAAACTTTTTTGAAGAATGAAATTGCCTCTTGATATTGTCCATTATTAAAAGAATTAATACCAGAGTTATAATTTTTAATAGAATCTTGAATTAAATCTATTGAATCAGAAGCCTTATGTAGATCATCATCATTCACTAGATTATAACGTTTTATTTCCTTAAACTGAATTAATGCATTTTCAGAAGAAATTTTCTTATCTTGGATTTCATCTGATAAAGTATTAATTTTAGTTCTAAGATATTTGGAAACATCATGACTAATCATAGATAATTTAAATGGATTAAAGTTTTGTTTAGTTATCAATAAATTATTAGCTTCAGAAAATTTATAATTATCAAAATCTGATTTGAAGTTATTTAAAAGTTTATTATAACTGTATAACTCGTAAAAACAGCTAGAAGATAATACTATTAATAAAGCTAGTACATACATAATTCTTTTAGGTAATTTTTTAGTTTTTGACTTTTTATAATAAAATGTATTTATGCTCAAATAAATGCCTCCTAATGAAGTAACTAATATATTTAGAGTGAATTTGAATAAGATATTGCCCACTAATCTTTTATTTAATTACAAAGCCCTCTTTTATTTATATAATATTGACAATAAAAGTAAATAATAAACCTTGATGTTTAAACTAATTTTAATATGTGTTAATATACTTAATAGGCCTTATGGAAGTAGACAATATTTATCTGGAGGGGAAAATGACTAATAGAACTAATTTTTTTATAAAGCTTATAACTTCTATATATGACATAAAGGTTTTTTCTAAATATGCGAAAGAAGGAATATTACGATCAATCTCATATGCAATATTCCTTAGTTTCTTATTAGGAGGCTTAAAGAGTGCATTTGTTCAATATAAGAATTATAATTTAGATATAATATCTTTAGTAGATCAAACGGTAGCATATTTTTCAATAATACTTTTTAATTTATTATTAAATTCCTTAATTGTATCAATTGTTGCAGCACTTTTTACAGTATTTTTAAGAATGGTAGTCAAATATATAGCTTTATATTCTTTAACCTTATATGCGGCTACATTGCCATTAATAATACAAATAATACTAGAAATAGCTAATCCTAATATAAGCTTTGATACTATGTTTATTGTTGGAACATTAACCTATGTAATATTGATATTAAAGTATATAAAGGATGAAATAATAAGAAACTATACTTAGTAATATAATCATATATATAAATTTTTCAAATTATTATCTAAATTTGTAATATTCAATTATTAAACTTAAATGAACAATTATATAATCTTTTGGAATTAGAAATATCATATCAAATTTATTTAATATGGTTGTTAGCCGGGAAGTTATGTGATATTATATATTAAGGGTATATGGTAAAAAAAGTAAAAAAAATTACAAAAGGGGATTTAAAAATGGTTGAGGTTAATATTTTGAAAGATAATCAGATTGATAGGGAAAATATATTGAATAAAAATGACCTTATTAAGTTATCGAAAGATGAATTAGTTAGCAAACTTATTAATTTATCAGAATCTAAGAAAAATCAAGAAGATTTTATTTTGAATATTTCACATGATTTGAGATCACCATTAAATATAATTTTAAGTGTTTTACAATGTTACAAGGATGATTATAAAGATATTAAAAGGTATGGTAAATGCCAGGATCACATGGATGTTATAAAAAGAAATTCATATAAAATATTAAAACTTGTAAACAATCTAATAGATACAACAAAATTAGAAAAAAATCATTATAGTATTAAAAGAGAGAATTTAGATGTAATTAATTTAATAGAGTGGAATATATCTTCAATAGATAAATATGCTAAGCAGAAGGAGATCTCTTTAGTTTTTGATACAAATGTTGAAGAGTGCATAATGGCAGTAGATCCAGAAGCAATAGATAGAATAATAATGAATTTAATTTCTAATGCAATAAAGTTCTCGCCAAAGGGAAGTAATATATATATAAATGCGTGGAAAAGTATAAATCAATTAACTATTTCGGTAAGGGATGAAGGAATTGGGATACCAAAGGAAGAGCAAAATACAATTTTTAATAGATTTGTTCAATCTTCAAGAAATAAAAAATCTGAGAATTCGGGAAGTGGGATAGGTCTTGATCTAGTTAGATACTTAACTCAAGCTCATAATGGTAGTATCGAATTGAAAAGTGAAGAGAATTCTGGTTGTGAATTTATAATTAAGCTACCAATAGAAAGATTACAGGATGATGAAAATAATAGAGATAAATGTTTAAATATAAAAAGTAAAGTGGAAGTACTTGAGGTAGAGTTTTCTGATATATATTTGTAAAAGTCATCATGAACAAGGATAGTTATCTAAAAATTAAACCTAATTTTTAGATAACTTATTCCAAATTGTATATGGGACTAAGTTGAATAATAGTATTAAATTTATAAAATTATGAGAATAATCAAATTATAAACTTGATTATTATAACTGCTTGTGATAAGATAAACTTGTTGTTAAAATTGAATATGGAGCGTTAGTTAAACGGATATAACATACCGCTACGGACGGTACATTGAGGGTTCGATTCCTTCACGCTCTGCCAAAATAAAAAGAATGGGTACCCCATTCTTTTTATTTTATAAAACTTTAGTACCAATATTTTCACCAAATATAACTTTACATTCAAAGCCTAATTTAGATTGTTCTATAATATCAGCATCTATTTCTATAGATCCTTGCTCAAAGAATAATATAGTTGTAGATCCTCCAAATTTAAAATAGCCTTTTTCGTCACCTTTATTTACTCTAACTCTAGGGGAATAAGTTTGAATTATTGAACCTACACATGTAGCACCAACCTCTATATGAAGTACATCTTTAAAGTTATCTGATTTAAATAAAGACCATTCTCTTTTATTTTCACAAAAAAGTTTAGGAACAGATTTTAAAGCTATTGGATTTACAGAATAATAGTGCCCTTTTATAGGATGATTTTCATATGGAATACCAGAATCTATAAAGTGAAATCTATGATAGTCAGTAGGGCATAAGCGTAATACAACGCATATTCCATTTTTATATTTACTAGCTACATTATCATCATTAATTAACTCTTTTAAACTATAAGTTAATCCCTTAATTTGAATTATATTATCTAAGTCAATGTCTTCATAGGCAGTTATTCTTCCATCTCCTGGAGAGATTAATATATTATTATCTGAATTTATTGGTCTAGCATCAAAATTTAATTCTCTTGTAAAGAAATCATTAAAAGATTTAAATTCATTAATTTTCTTCTTCGACATAGCCATATCAATATTAAAGCTATCTACAAATGGTGAAATTTTGGATTTGCTTAGCTTTGTATCACAATACTTCCCATATAACTTAGAAAATAATTTTTTCTTTGCAATAAGTTCAGTAATTGTTTTACCAACTGGTGATTCATAGGTCCATTCTATATATTTCTTTCCAGCGATAAGTTCTTCTTCATAAGATTTTGTAGTTCTATTATATACTTGAATCATAAATACAAATGTCAAAACTTTATGAAATAATTTAGAGATAATAGCTCTAAAGATTTATAATGTTACAGTTATGACAAGTATCCTCCATTTCTTATTTTAATTAGATATATCTAGTTAAATCTATAGAATAATTATTTAGTAAATAATATAGAAAAACTGATATAAATTGAATAAATTATGTGTAACATACATAGTTTATTTTTTACCTTAATATTAATTTTATCACAGATAATCAAAATTTCAAAAGTAAGATTATATGTACTGAAAGTTTCATTTTTGATATAAATAGTAATATGTAGAATTGTGGTTTAATAATGAACTAAATGATATAATATATTGATAATATTAGCATAAGAAATTATTGAAAAATGAGGAGAAATGTTATGAACAAAACAAAGAACTTGATTTTTAAATCTGCAATAAAAATATTTTCTGAATCTGGATACAGAGGTGCTACTATGGATGATATAGCTGCCAATGCTGGACTCGTAAAGGGGACATTATATTACCATTTTAAGAGTAAAGAGGAAATATTTAATTTCATTGTTGAGGAGGGATTGCAAATATTACAAAATCAAGTTATTGAAGTTCAGAATATGAATATAGGTCCTATTGAAAAATTAATAAAAATATGTAGAATACAATTAACATTTTTATATGGATATACAGATTTTTTTAAAATAGTAATGAGTCAATTGTGGGGGACTGAGCATAGACAAAATGAATTGCGTCATAAAATACGAAAGTATATAAATGAAATTGAAATTAATATAAGAACTGCAATGGAAATTGGGGAAATTAAAAAAGGAGATGTAGAACTTATTGCATTCCAATTTTTTGGATCGCTATGTTCATCTGCAATATATGAATCTATACATATAGAGAAGATAAATTTAGAAGATATTATAGAGAGTACTATTAAGTTTACATTGAATGGATTAGGAATAGATATAAATAGATATATTTAAAATATGAAGTTTATATTTTAGATTCTAGATAAATGTAATCAGTTCTAATTTGCACTTATAATTAAGTATAAGTAGGGATTGTATAGAGAGACACTTTTTATGAGCAGTATATATGATTATTACCAAATTGAATAAAATAACTATGGAACTGGGAGGACACTAATGAAATTTTTAGCAAGTGATTTAGATGGAACGCTATTTAGAGATAACAAAATTTCAGAAAAAGATTTAGATGCATTGAGGCGACTAAAAGCATCTGGAAATAAGATAATAATTTCAACAGGAAGAAGTTTAAAGGGAGTAAATAGTATTTTAAAGGAATATCCATTTGAGTATGATTACTTAGTTATGTGTAATGGCGGAGTGATAATGGATAACAGAAACAATATTATACATGAGAAATCAATACCGAATAAAATACAGAATAGAATAATATCTGATTTTTATGATATAGGAGATTCCTTAATATATTATGATGATGGAAATGATACTTATATGATAGAGAATAAATTAGTTGATGTTTCAGGTGTAGATGCTGATTTTTTTAATCATTTTTCTAATAGGGTAACATTAGAAGAAGCATTGAGTAGCGTATCAGATTCACAAATTATGAGTGTGTTTAATGTATCTCAATCTATAGAAAAATCAGAATTGGTAAGAGAAAAATTGATAAATGAATATGATGAGTATATAGAAGCTTTTAGAAATCAAGTATTTGTAGATATAGTTCCAAAGAATTGTTCAAAAGGAAATGCAATTATGATGATTTTGGAAGATGAAAATAAAGGCGTTGATAGCTTATATACGGTCGGCGATTCAATGAATGATATTTCTATGTTTAGGATTACCAATAATAGTTATACATTTAATTCAGTAGAAGAACTAATTAAGCCATATGCTGATAATCTTGTAGATCATGTTTTTGAAGTAATAGAAGATATGATAAGATAAAAGATTAATTTAGAGATTATAGCTTACTCAGCAAATTAAATTGAAAATAATTTATTAAAGAAATATAAAAGTTCAGCAATTTATAGAAATGCTGAACTTTTTATTATAAGTATATTACATATAATTTTAATTTATATGGTTAATTTTATTTATTAGAATTAGAAAATTCTAAGTATTCATCAAATGTCATAGTTCTATCAACTATAGAACCATCATCTTTAATATCTATAATTCTATTTGCTATAGTTTGAACGAACTGATGGTCATGAGAAGCAAATAATATGTTACTGTTATAATCTTTCAAACCATTATTTACAGCTGTAATTGATTCAAGGTCAAGGTGATTCGTAGGTTGATCTAACATTAATACATTAGCATTAGAAAGCATCATTTTAGACAACATACATCTAACCTTTTCTCCTCCTGATAACACATTGGCTTCTTTTAATGCTTCCTCACCAGAGAATAACATTCTACCTAGGAATCCTCTGATATAGCTTTCAGATTTTTCCTCTGAATATTGTCTAAGCCAATCTACTAAAGAAAGATTGCAATCGTCAAAGTATTTTGAGTTATCAGCTGGGAAGTATGCATTAGTTATAGTTATTCCCCATTTATATTCACCGCTATCTGGTTCCATTTCTCCAGATAATATTTTGAATAATGTAGTTACAGCTATTTCATTACCAATAAGAGCAATTTTATCACCTTTATTTACTATGAAATTTACATTATCTAATACTTTAACACCATCTACTGTTTTTGATAAATCTTTAACCATTAATATATCATTACCAACTTCTCGTTCAGGTTTAAAACCTACAAATGGATATTTTCTACTTGATGGTTGAATATCATCTAAAGTAATTTTATCCAAAAGTTTTTTACGAGAAGTAGCCTGCTTAGATTTAGAAGCATTAGCACTAAATCTTGCAATAAAGTCCTGTAATTCCTTAATCTTTTCTTCCTTTTTCTTGTTTTGATCTTTTGACATTTGAAGAGCCAATTGACTTGATTCATACCAGAAGTCATAGTTACCTACATAAATTTTTATCTTTCCAAAGTCAACGTCAGCCATTTGAGTACAAACTGAATTTAAGAAGTGTCTATCATGCGATACAACTATAACAGTTCCATCAAAGTTACCTAAAAAGTCTTCTAACCAGTTTACAGCCTTTAAATCAAGGCCGTTAGTAGGTTCGTCTAGAATTAGTATTCCAGGATTACCAAATAAGGCTTGAGCTAAAAGAACTTTGATTTTTTCTCCACCAGTCAATTCTGATACATTTTTAAAGTGAAGATCAGTTCCTATACCTAGTCCTTGTAAAAGCGAAGATGCTTCAGATTCTGCTTCCCAACCATTAAGTTCAGCAAATTCACCTTCTAATTCAGATGCTTTAATTCCATCTTCATCAGAAAAGTCAGGTTTAGCATAAATTTCATCCTTTTCCTTCATTATTTGGTATAGTCTTTCATTTCCCATTATTACAGTTTCTAGGACTTGAAAATTATCATACTTATAATGATCTTGCTTCAAGACAGACATTCTTGTGTTAGGAGCAATTATAACTTCACCAGTATTAGGTTCTACCTCACCTGATAATATTTTTAAGAATGTACTCTTTCCAGCTCCATTAGCACCAATAACTCCATAACAATTTCCTGGAGTAAATTTAAGGTTGACATCTTCAAAAAGCTTACGTCCACCAAATCTCAAACTAACATTTGATACGTTTATCAATATATTTCGACCTCATTTCTTCTTAATTATAATAATGCACAATTAGGGAAAAAATCCTTTTTATCGTTAAAATATGTTATCATAAATTAATTTGGAATTTCATCCTTAATTGTGCATCGTATAAATAGTTTAACTACATGTTGCTTATTATATCATATAATTAATGATTTTTGCATTTTTAAGTATTTCTATAATTTTAAATTTTTGTATTATTACTTAATTAAAATTAATGTTATTTAAAATTTTTGGTACTCCCAAAACATTCATCTATTATTTTTTCACTCATACGTCTATAAAGATTACTCATACTAACATATGCGCATATAAGCAGAAGCTTTTCTTCATAGTCTCCTAAAGAATTATCTTCATTACTTATTAGATTTGTAATATTATCATAAATTTTAGTCGAGGAAGATTTTAAATCATCTAAGTTTGAATCATATATATCAAGAAAGGATTGGTATATATCATGTAATGGATATTCTTCTTCTTTTTCAAAAGCATCAATTATGGGGCTCAAGATAGTTTTTATATCTGTAAGGGACAGTGCACCTTTTAAATTGTAAATTAACCCCATTAAAATAAGATGATTTTTAGTATACTTTTTATTTTTAATTTTCATTAAAAGATTGCCTTTGGCGTAGTTATTAATCATAGTTTTAGTAAGAACTTTGTCATCATCATTTCTTTTAGTGTAGCTTAATTTACTTTCAAATAGCTGCATCACTTGATCCATATATAAATCAATTTCAGGAAAATCATTTAAGTTAATGTTATTAGATGATTTTTGTGAATTTATATATGCATCAATATTAAAGTCATTCATATAATTTCACTCCTCACATAGTAATAGAAACTATGTCATTATTATAATTTTAATATTATCGAAAAGAAGTAGATAATTCAAGCATTTATGGGTAAAATACTATTTAATAAATAGAAAATAAACAAAAATGGGGTTGCAATATAAAAAAAAATATGAAATAATTCTAATATAGCAACACATAGTTATTAAAACTACATGGGAATAAATGGGAGGGTAAAAGAATGGAGAAATATTTAAGAGAACCTATTAATGGATTAACTCATTTTATTGGAGCAGTTCTATCATTATTTGCATTAATAGCAATGCTAGTAAAGGTATATACAAGGGGAAGTTCTACAATAACATTTGTATCAGTTTTATTTTTCGGGATAAGTATGATTTTATTATATAGCGCATCAGCAACATATCACTCAGTAATAGCAAATGATAAAGTAATAAAAATTCTAAAACGATTAGATCATTCTATGATATTTATATTAATAGCAGGATCATATGCACCATTTTGCCTAGTGGCGTTAAATGGAAAGGTAGGAATAAATCTATTTCTAGCAGTAACAATATGTGCAGTAATCGGAATTGCATTTAAATTATGTTGGGTAACTTGTCCTAGATGGCTCAGCAGTAGCATGTATATAGGAATTGGGTGGTTTGCAATATTTGCCATATATCCAATGTCTCAAGTTTTATCTTCATTTGGACTATCATGGTTAGTTCTTGGAGGGATAATGTATACAATAGGTGGGATAATATACGCATTAAAATCAGATAAAATAAAAGTATGGTTATTTGGAAGACATGAAATATTTCATATATTTATTATGTTGGGAACTCTTTGTCATTTTATTTGTGTATTTGTATATATAATTTAAATCAGAATTTTAAGTTGCATTAATCTAGTAGATTATATAGGGGATAAAAGAAATACTTATTTTAATAAATTTAGTATTTCTTTTATCCTTATTTTTATAAAAACATAATTATATTTATATAGAACTAGATGTTTTATTATAAAACATCCTTTAAAACTTGATAAGATATATTAGGTATAGTAAGATAAATTATAAAGAATAAATAGACTTTAAGGGGATGGAAAAATGGGCTTTCGTCAAAGGTTAAAAGATGCTAGTAGAATAGTAGTAAAGGTTGGATCATCAACATTAACTTATAATAATGGAAATATTAATTTAAGTAGGATTGAAAAGCTAACGCGTGTATTATCTGATGTAGTTAATTCAGGTAAGCAGGTTACGCTTGTTACATCAGGTGCAGTTGCTGTTGGTGTTAATAAATTAAAATTGAAAGAAAAGCCCGAAAGTATAAGAGAAAAGCAAGCAGTAGCAGCAGTTGGACAATGTGAATTAATGCATATATACAGTAAGTTTTTTGGAGAATATAGCCATGTGGTTGGTCAAGTATTACTTACGAGAGATGTTGTAGAAGATAATCATATTAGGGAAAATGTATGTAATACATTTGAAACTTTGTTAGATAATAAAATAATTCCTATAGTAAATGAGAATGATACAGTTTCAATAGATGAAATTGAGAATATAGTTAGATTTGGTGATAATGATAATTTATCGGCAATAGTTGCATCATTAATTAACGCAGATTTGTTAATAATTTTATCTGATATAGATGGGTTCTATGATTCAGACCCAAGGAATAATGAGAGTGCAAAATTACTAAATGAAGTTAGAGAAATAACTCCTGAGTTAGAAGAGTGCGCTGGAGGTGCAGGATCAAATCTAGGAACAGGTGGAATGATCACAAAAATATCAGCAGCTAAAACATCTACAAGAGCAGGTGTAGATATGATTTTGGCTAATGGAAGTGAACCGGATATACTAATAGATATTTTAAATGGTGAAGAAATAGGAACTTTATTTGTATCATAGATAAAATCAGAAATGGGGGCTAAAAATGAGCGAATTAATAATTAAAGGACAAAATGCTAAGAATGCTTCTTATGATCTTGGTATTGCATCAACAAAGCAAAAAGATGATGCACTTATGATTATGGCAGAAGAGTTGATAAAGGCAAAAGGAGATATAATATCAGCTAATAAGATAGATTTGGATGCGGCAGTATTGAAAGGTACTTCAAAAGCTATGCTAGATAGATTAGCACTTACAGATGAAAGAATAGAAAGTATGGCAGCAGGGCTTAAAGATGTTATAAAACTTCAAGATCCAATAGGTGAGGTAATATCTATGTGGCAAAGACCTAATGGATTACAAATAGGTCAGAAGAGAGTACCGTTAGGAGTTATTGGAATAATTTATGAAGCAAGGCCTAATGTAACTTGCGATGCAGCAGGACTTTGTATAAAGACTGGAAATGCTGTTATTCTAAGAGGCGGAAGTGAAGCTATTAATTCTAATAAAGCTATAGTTAAGGCATTAACAAAAGGAATTGAAAGATCTGGTTTGCCTAAGGCTTCAGTACAGCTAGTAGAAGATACAAGTAGAGAAGTCGCAACTGAAATGATGAGATTAAATGAGTTTATAGATGTTCTTATCCCAAGAGGTGGATCAGGATTAATTCAAGCTGTTCTTAAAAATGCTACTGTTCCAGTTATAGAAACAGGAACAGGTAATTGTCATATATATGTAGATAAAGACTGCGATTTTGAAATGGCAAAAAACATTGTTGTTAATGCAAAAGCATCAAGGCCTTCTGTTTGTAATGCAGCTGAAAAGTTACTTGTAAATGAAAAGATAGTGGATGACTTTTTGCCGATAGTAGTTAAGGCTTTAAGAGAAAATGGTGTTGCTGTTAAAGGTGATGAAGTATCACAATCTGTAATTAACGACATTGAGAAAGCCGCTGAAGAGGATTGGGGAAAAGAATATTTAGATTATATAATTGCCGTAAAAGTGGTTAAAGATGTAGATGAAGCAATTTCTCATATAAATAAATATGGAACAGGGCATTCGGAAGCAATTATTACAGAGAGTTATAAAAACTCACAAAAGTTTTTACAAAGAGTTGATGCAGCAGCTGTATATGTTAACGCATCAACAAGATTTACAGATGGTTCAGAGTTTGGTTTTGGTGCTGAAATAGGAATAAGCACTCAAAAGTTACATGCTAGAGGTCCAATGGGACTTAAAGAATTAACAACAATTAAATATATTATTTATGGAAATGGCCAAATAAGATAATACAGAGAATATAAAGAATATTATTGCATGATATTCTTTATATTCTTATATATTATAATAATTAAAGATAATAAATTAATATTTTCATCAATAAATCAACATAATTAGGTATTGCCAAGGAAATAATCTTAAAATATATAAAGTGTGTTGTAATAGTATATAAATATTTATATGATAAAATAATAATATTAAATAGACTTTATAACTACAAAAAAGTATAGTATAATCCAATGTGAAAACGTATCAAATGCATATAAAAAGGGGGACGATAATTGTGAAAATAGCATTAATAGCACATGACAAAAAGAAAGAAGATATTATTGAATTTTCAAAGAAGTATAAGGATGTATTAGCTAAATATGAGCTAGTTGCTACAGGAACAACTGGAACGAAGATATCAGAAGCAACAGGTCTTGAAGTTAAGAGATATTTATCTGGTCCATATGGAGGAGATCAACAATTAGGTGGTCGTATTGCAGAGGGAAAGATTGATCTAGTAATATTTTTTACAGATCCATTGACAGCGCAACCTCATGAACCAGATGTATCAGCATTGCTTAGAGTTTGTAATGTACATAATGTAGCTGTTGTTACTAATATAAAAACAGCAGAACTTATAATTAAACAATTTTAAATTATGGACAAACTAGTTAAAATCATATATACAAAAAAAACAAAATGTACTTATCAAATGATAAGTACATTTTTAGAAAAAGTAGTGTTAAATTTGAGATAGGTCAATTCAGAATTAACTGTAACTGCCTAAATTTTCTGAATATTTTATTAATTATATGATAACATAAATTATATAAATTTGCAATTAGCAATCATTTGTGTATAAATGGAGTATGAACATGATTATAATTCTAAGGTAATAGCAAGGAAATATAGCTTGTAAACTAATAGAATATCTTAGAAGGAAGGATTATAATGACTGATTTAAACAGATACACATTAATAACTGGTGGTAGTGACGGAATTGGATTTGAGTTAGCAAAGATCTATGCTAAAAATAAAGATAATTTAATTATTATAGCAAAAGACGAAATTAAGCTGAAGAATGCTAAAAGTAGGCTTGAAGATGACTATGGAGTAATTGTAGAAATAATTCAATGTGACCTATCTGTGGATAAAGGTTATAAAAAGATAATAGAAGTTGTGGAAGAAAAGAATTTAATTGTGGATAATTTAATAAATAATGCAGGCATAGGTTGCTTTGGTTTTTTTCATGATTTAGAAGAGGGACTTGAAGAAAAGATAATAAATATAAATATTACAGCATTGACTATGCTTACAAAATACTTTTCTAAAAAGATGGTTGAGAGAAGACATGGAGGTATCTTAAATGTGGCATCAACAGCAGCATTTATTGGTGGTCCTAAAATGTCTATATATTATTCAAGCAAGGCATATGTTTTATCATTAACAGAAGCAATTCATGATGAGTTGAAAGATTTGGGAATCAGGGTAAGTTGCCTTTGCCCTGGGCCTGTAAGGACATCATTTCAAGAGAAGGCTGGTATAAAAAAGTCACAAAGATCTAAAAGATATTTAATGAATGCTAGTGATATAGCAAAATGTGCTTACAGAGAATTTTCAATGGGCAATACAATAATTATTCCAGGATATAAAAATAAGTTGTTGATTTTAGGAAATAAATTAATCCCTAGAGCGTTAGGAAGAAGAATTATATTAAAGAATAATAGTTAGTATAAAATGTACCCTATAGAGTAGACACTATAAAAAAAGTCTACCCTATAGGGTTTTTCTATTTATAATAAGATTATAG
>NZ_JBJIAB010000056.1:0-31315 GCF_045310795.1 Candidatus Clostridium helianthi | reverse complement strand
ACCGAAGAGTCTAAAGCTAGATCCCATCTAGCTTTAGACTCTTCGAAATTCTATAATTTCCTATACAACAAAAAAGATTGGTAACCATGTACCAATCTTTTAATCAATATACTTTTATAACATTTTATAAATCTTTATGCTTACATTAACCTTTCCAGTTTCATCTGAAATTGCATCTAAAGTTCCTGCGTATACACCATAATTTAACCATTCCACCTTTTTCCCTTACTATACTGTATCTCAAATTGATCAAGAACTTTCATTACATGATGATTTACAATATCCTCAATAGTTTCAGGCTTATTATAAAATGCAGGCATTGGAGGAACTATTTTGGCTCCAACTCTTGATAGCTTAAGCATATTTTCTAAATGTATTGTACTTAACGGAGTTTCCCTTGGGCACAAAATTAATTTTCTTCCTTCTTTCAGCATTACACCTGCAGTTCTTGAAATTAAATTATCATCATAACCATTAGCTATTGCACTAAGTGTTTTCATACTACAAGGTAAAATTACCATTCCATTTGTAATAAATGACCCACTTGAAGTTTTTGCTCCTAAGTCTTTACTATCATAAGTAAAGTCTGCCAAATCTCTCAAATAATCCATTGAATAGCCTGTTTCAATTTCTAAATTCTTTATAGCCCATTCACTCATAATAAGATGAATGTTCACATTTTCTACTTCTTTTAAAGCCTCAAGCAGTTTAACTGCATAAATAGTTCCTGTTGCTCCAGTAACTCCAACTACTAATTCCATCTTTCACCTCTAATTAAAAATCCTTTAATCTATTGCACAATTCTATTATCATTTGTCTACATAGATCCATTACCTCAGTTATTTCGGATTTTTTTATATCATCTAAATGTATACCACAACATATTACAAAGTTGCCAGAAAAATTTTTTCTTAGTATTTCAGCTGACATCTTTGTAATAAAATTCTCTTTATGATTTTCAAATGTTATTGTTTGTGGTTCTAAGATTTGTGAACTGGCAGTTATTGCGCCTAAATGAGGTGTATCTCCACCAGTTAACACTATACATAAATCATCTCCCATAAAATGAGCAGTAAGCTTTACTTCTATTCTATTGATTTTTTTATTTATTTCTATCATTTATATCATCCTTAATAATTTCCTAAAATATTGCACACAAAATTTACTTGTTATTTTTTTAATGTGTCTCAAATAGTTCTGGTGCAAAACGAGCTGGATCTACATCTTTAAATTTTGCTCTTTGGAATCTGTCTTTTAAATCATATGGCACGGTACAATCAAAAATTGTTTTACAAGAAATTCCTTTATCTCGAATTGATGAGCTAAATTCAGGTGTTTGTGATGGATCTAGTGGATGACAGCGTACTCCTGGAATAAATATTGTATCAACATCACCTTGATAACGTGTATTTAGAGCCCACATTACATCATTACTATCAAATGGATTTACATCTTCATCAACTATGATTACATGTTTAAGTTCAGAAAATGCTGAAAATGCTAATAAAGCAGCTTGCCTCTGTCGTCCTTCATCACTTGGCTGACTTTTCTTAAATTGCAAAATTGCCATGTATTTTCCTCCACCTGATGAATGAGCATATACATTTAGCAGCCTGCCAGGCATAGCCTTTTCAACCATTTGAAGTATACTTGCTTCTGTTGGAATTCCTGCCATGCTGACATGTTCTTCACTTGGTCCAATACAAGTCTGCATTATTGGATTTATACGATGAGTAACAGCTTTTACTTTTATTAATGGTATTTCAGCACAAGCTGGACCTGTATAGCCAGGGAATTCAGGCATAGCTTTTCCTGTATTTGTGTTTTGATCTTCTCTAACACGCACATTCGGAATTAATTCTCCTTCTATAACGTATTCAGCATTTCCAATTGCCTTTTCATCAATTGTTAAACACTCAGTCAATTCAACTGCTTTATTTCTAATAGCTCCAGCAATGCTTAATTCATTAAAACCAATTGGTGTTGTGGGAGGTTCAAAGCATGCTGCAATTTCTATGGCAGGATCAACTCCTATACTAATAGAAATTGGTAATGGCTTTCCTAATTTTTCAGCTTTTTCACGAAATACTCCTAAATGACGAGCCCCTGGAGTAAAAAACATAGACATTTCATCTTTACTTTGTAGACATAAACGATGTATTGTAATATCTGAGTCTCCATTCTCAGGATCAGAAGCATAGCACATGCCTAAAGTTATATACGGTCCAGCATCTTCTTCTGTATTAGTTGGTGCAGGAACTAATTTTCTAATATCAAAACCTGGTTCATCTGCATAATGAACTACTTCCTGGCATTTAGGTTTTTCCTTTGAAACCACTGGTTGAATTGGATTCTTAACTGCTTCATTTAACAAAAATCCTAAACGATCTGGTTTTTCACCAAGCATTAAGCCTACTCTTTCACGGCTAGCCAAAAGTCCAATAAGAACTCTTGCATCTTCATGGCCTTTTACATTATTAAATATCATTGCGGGTCCTATTCTTGTCGGTCTCATCACTGTTCCACCTGCACCAATATAACGATAAACACCTGATATCTCAGCATTAGGATCTGCTGCTTCATTAGTTTCAATTAATTGTCCTGGAACTGATTTCAAAAATTCCAAGGCAGAACGTAAATCTACTATTTCTAATTTTTGATTTTCCATTTTACAATCCTCCTTTAACCATATTAATAAATAAGTATCTACATTCTAATAAATACTGTCATCAAACTAAAACTCATAACTCAGTTAGTTTAATCAGTTAAAAGTTCAGAATTAAGAATTCAGAGTTAATGAAGAAAAGCCACAAGCTTTTCAACAAATATTTATTTTTAGAAATAGCTTCGCTATTTCATCCTTAACTCTTAACTTTGAACTCTTAATTCTTAACTGAATTATACTTCTTTATAAAAATTAGCTTCTGATTTACTTACTCGTAAATCAGCAAACAAAGGAACTATCCTTTTAAAATGTTCAGTGTTATTATGTAAATCAATTGCTTTTTGATCTTCCCAATCTTCTATAAATGTAATTATGGAAGGATTTTTTATATCTTGAAATAACCCATATGAAATGCACCCTTGTTCCTGTCTGCTCTTTTCAATTAATTCTTTTGCTAAATTAATATATTCTTCCCTCTTGTCATCTTTTACTACACTTTGCGCTACAATTCTTATCATATTAACCCTTCTTTCTAACTTATTAAAATCATTGTATATATATATGTTCCAATTGACAATTAACAATTGAAAGTGATTGATAAAATCCTTTCAGAATTTCTTAAACTAAATGTATTATTTTAAAATCCTATTGATTATATTATTAATTAGAACATAAATAATATCCTACTTATAATTTTATATCAACATCACAAATAAAATCCAATAACTAATTACATTAAGATCTATAGATTTTAACCATCTAACTTAGATCACACCATTCTAAAATAATCTTTTAGCATTAGTTAACAGGGAAAAAGACTATCTGCAAAATAATATAATTTTATTTTACGAATAGTCTTTTATAATATTTATTATTTTTTATCTACCTGTTTCTAACCTGTCCTCATAGCACCTGTATTATCAATAACAATACCACTATAGACTTTCTAATACTCTTTATAACTTTTCACGTCTCTTTGTAGATTTTATAAATAATTCTTTTAATGATTCTATATTATTATCTTTAATTGCATATTTTATCTTATCTAATTCATCTTCAAAGTTTTGTATGCTCATAAGTAAATTTTCTTTATTTCCCAGGAAAAGTTCACTCCATAAGTCTTCATTAATGTTAGCTATTCTAGTTAAATCTCTATAACTATCACCAATAAAACTTCCAGTATCTCTACCTTCTACATCACTATTTACTAATGCAACAGCTAATGCATGTGGCAATTGACTTGTAAATCCTATCATTTCATCATGATACTCTGGAGTTATCCTTCTAACTTTCTTAAAACCTATTTCATAAGCTAAGTTTTCAATAAGCTTTAAGTTTTCTTCTTTATTTCTATCTACTGGAGTTAAAATATAATTTGCGCCTTTAAATACCTGATTTGTTGCAAAATCTATTCCCTTCTTTTCCCTTCCTGCCATTGGATGTCCAAAAACAAAATCAATATTGTTTGGTAATATCTTTACTATGTGTTCAATAAACATCTTTTTTATTCCAGTAGCATCTGTTATTACAGCTCCATCTTTAAAATTATCTTTATTATCAGTAATAAATTTTTCAACTAACCTTGGATATAACGACATAATTACTAAGTCAGCACTTTTAAGAATTTCTTCTCCAATAGTAAAGCCTTCCTTAATTAATCCTAAATTTTCGGCTTTTACTAATGTTTCTTCATTAGTATCTATTCCATAAACATCATCATATCCTGCTTCTTTTAAAGCCATAGTAAACGAACCACCAATTACTCCAAGACCTACAACTACAATTTTCATACATAGCCTCCATAAAACTAGATTTCTTTTCCTTCAATATCTGCTACTGCTTTTACTTTTCCCATTAATTTATCAAATTGATCTGGTGTAAGTGATTGTTGTCCATCACTTAATGCATTTTCAGGATCATTATGAACTTCTATCATAAGTCCATCTGCACCAGCTATAACTGCTGCTTTTGCCATTGGTTCTACTAAATAAGCATATCCCCCTGCATGGCTTGGATCAATAATAATTGGTAAATGTGATAATTTCTTAATCACTGGAATAGCTTGCAAATCTAAAGTATTTCTAGTGATTGTTTCAAAGGTTCTAATTCCTCTTTCACAAAGAATTACATTTTCATTACCACCAGCCATAATATATTCTGCTGACATTAACCACTCTTCTATAGTTGCTGATAAACCTCTCTTTAATAAAATTGGCTTATTAGTCTTTCCGATTTGTTTTAATAAATCAAAGTTCTGCATATTTCTTGCACCTATTTGGATAACGTCAACTTCTTCAACAAATGTATCTATATAATCAGTTGACATAAGTTCTGTAACTATTGGAAGCCCTGTTTCCTGTTTTGCTGTTTTTAAAAGTTTTAAGCCTTCAAGCTCTAACCCTTGGAAACTGTAAGGTGAAGTTCTTGGTTTAAATGCTCCTCCTCTTAAGAAGTTTGCACCTGCTGCCTTTACTCTTTTTGCAACTTCAACTATTTGTTCTTCACTTTCCACTGAACATGGTCCTGCCATTATTCCTAAACGGCCTCCACCAACTACCGAACCATTAACGTCGATAACTGTATCTTCCGGTTTAAATATTCTATTTGCTTTCTTAAAAGGCTCTTGCACCTTCATTACTCTATCTACGCCTTTAAGTACTTGCATCTTCTTAGGATCTATTATTGAAGTATCTCCTACAACACCTATAATGTAATATGTGTCTCCTCTAGAAAGATTGACTTCTAATCCCTTTCCTTCAATAATGTCTTTAACTTTCTTTATTTCTTCTTCACTTGCTTTTGGTTTCATTATAATTATCATTTTTGTTTCCTCCTATACTACTAAAAAAAACTTGTCTTTTTTTTAATCTACTATCCTACTAATCTACTACATAATGTTAACTTTATTTATATACAATTTCAATATTTACATTAAAAAGTTATATATCATATATTTATAGGTAATAGAAACCTAACTACATTATATTAACATTTTCATTATTCTTGATTATTTCTTTGATTCTATCTATTACTACACTAATATCGCTATCATTAATAACTTTTTCCTCAGCATATTCATTGTATAGTTCAATTCTTTCATCATATAACTTTAATAATTTTTCCTTACCATCTTTAAGAAGTGGTCTATAGGAAACATCAACGTCTTCAAGAATTTTATCAACTGGTCTGTCAAGAAAAATTATTGTTCCACCATTTTTTAATATATCAATATTTATTTTTCTTTTTATGACTCCACCACCTGTGGAAATTAATATATCATTATATCCCATTAATTCTTTACAAGTTTCTGTTTCGATGTCTCTGAAATATTCTTCTCCATTTTCAAAAAGCTGCATAGTTGTTTTACCTGTTTTCTCTTGAATATATTCATCCATATCAAAGAATTTTATATTTAATTCCTCTGCCAGAATTTTTCCAAAAGTAGTCTTTCCGCTACCAGGCATTCCAATTATAATGATATTATTTTTCATCTTTTTCTCTCCTCTATTATTTATTTAAATTCTTCATTAATATAAGAACTTATCTCTTCACTTATTTCTTCACTTATAGAAAAATCCTGCCATATCTCTTCAGACTTAATTGCCTGATAAATTAGCATTGTGAGACCTCCATATACACTTTTATTAAGCTCTCTTCCCAGCCTTAAGAATTTAGTTTCCTTTGGATTATATACTATATCAATTAATACATTAAAGTTATCTATTACTTTATGACCAACTGGACTAGCATCTACATTAGGATACATTCCTACTGGAGTAGTATTTATAATAACATGTCCTTTTATATGTTCAACTTTCTCATAAGTAACACATTCAATTTTATCATCATATTGCTCATCATTTTTATGAGTCCTAGAAACTAAATATATTTTACTTACACCTTCATCTAATAAGAAAGTAATAATAGCTTTAGCTCCTCCTCCTGTTCCTAATACCATTACGACTTCATCTTTAAGCTTAATATTATTTTTGCTTATTATTTTTCCAAATCCAAAATAATCTGTATTATAACCATATAATTTTTCATTTTTCAGTAAAATGGTATTAATAGCTTTTATTTTTTCTGCTTCTGGTGATATGAAATCCAAGTATTTCATTATCTCTTCTTTATAAGGAATCGTAACATTTACTCCTTTTATCTTAAGTACCTTTAAAGCTTCTGTAAATTTTCCTATATCCTCTTGACCTACCACAAAATCTTTATAAGCGCCCTCGATATTTAACAATGAAAAAACTTTTTTGTGAATAATTGGCGAAATAGTGTGTTTTAATGTTCCTCCTAAAATTCCATAGAACTCCATTTAATCCCTCCTATTTTACTTTATATTTTTCTCATAAGCTCCTAAGAGCCTAAAGTATAAACTATTTTGCTTAATTAATGATAAAGCTTTTGTTACCTGATCTGAGTATGGCTCTCCTTCAAAATCAACATATAAGAAATATTTCCATGGACCGTTTTTCATAGGTCTTGATTCTATCTTAATCATGTTTATATTATTTTCTGCAAAATGACGTAATAGCTTATATAGAGTTCCTGCTTTGTCATCAAGAGAAAATACTACACTCACTTTATCTGCATTAGGATTTTTCTCATTTTCTTTGCTAATAACTACAAATCTTGTAAAATTCTTTGACTGATTATTAATATTTTCTTTTATTACTTCTAAATCATATATACTTGCTACTCTTTTGCTGGCGATAGCTGCTTTTGAGTTATCATTTAGATCATTTATTAACCTAGCACTTGAAGCTGTGCTTTGGAAAGGTATCAATTTCCAATCACTGTGAGTTTTCAAGAAATCTGTACTCTGGCCAAAACCTTGTGGATGTGAATATATTTCTGTTATGCTTTCTAATGTTGTTCCTTTTATCCCCACTAAATTTTGATTTATCTTTATACATACTTCTCCAATTATATAAAATTCATATTGGTATAAGAGATCATATACATCAGAAATAGCACCTGTTGAAGAGTTTTCTATTGGAACTATGCCATAGTCAATTTCTTCATTTTTAACTGCTTCAAAAACTTTTTCGAATTCTTCATAAGCCTTTGCTTCTTTAGTATCTCCAAAATATTTAATCATAGCTTCTTCTGTGAAAGATCCTCTCACACCATAATAACCAATTCTATCTTTATTTATAAACTCTTTAAGCTTAACTGATTTACCTTCAATAACAATTTTTGTGCTTTTTTTATGTTCAATAGACTTAGCTATTTCCATTATTTTTGTATAAAACTCTCTGGCTTCATCCTCATATTCTTTATTTTTAAGATACCCCAAATTTTTTTTTATAACTTGACTTTCTCTATTTTTATCAAAAATCGGTAAATTATTCTGTTTTTTATATTCTCCTACCTTTATTACTATATCCATTCTTTCTTCAAAAAGTCTTGTTATCTCTTTATCTATTTCATCAATCTTATTTCTATAATCATCTATAGCCGCCATTTCATTTCTCCTTACTTAGGAACAATTAAAAAATATTTAATTTCTTTAATGCACCTTAACTCATTCAAATTAACACTTTGCTTTCTTAATACACTATTTGCGATAAAAAACTATATATTAATTAACTTAGAACTATAAATTTTTATTACTAAAGCACTAAATCAAGTATTCCAATTGCTGTTACAGCTTCTATTACTGGAACAGCTCTTTGCACGATACAAGGATCATGACGTCCTTCAATAACAAGCTCTGATTCCTTTTTTTCTGCAATATCTATCGTTCTTTGAATTTTTGATATTGATGGTGTTGGCTTTATTCCAACCTTAAACAGTATTGGCATTCCATTTGTTATTCCACCTGTAATTCCACCATTATTATTTGTGTAAGTTTTTACTTTATCACCGTCATAATAGTATTCATCATTACAATCAGATCCTCTTAATTTGCTCATTTCAAAGCCCTTTCCAAATTCTATTCCCTTAACTGCTGGGACAGAGAACATTAAATGAGCTAAAGTTGATTCAACTGAATCAAAAAACGGATTACCGATTCCCGGATTTATTCCAAGAACAGTACATTCAATAGTTCCACCTACAGAATCTTGTTCTTTCTTCGCTTTCAAAATTGTCTCTCTCATTTCTTCTTCTTTTTCTGAAATTAAAAGTGGTAATTCCTTTGTTTTTAATTCCTCTAAAAGTTCTCTGCTTAATTCTACATCATAAAAACTCTTATCGTGGATATCTCCAATGCTCTTAACATGGGCTCCTATATTAATTCCCTTACTTTCTAACACCTGCTTACATACAGCCCCAGCAAATACTAATGGTGCAGTAATTCTTCCCGAAAAAGATCCACCGCCTCTGTAGTCGTTAAATCCATTATACCTAATGAAACCTGGATAGTCCGCATGACCTGGTCTCATCAAATCTTTAAGTTTTCCATAATCCTTAGAACGCATATCTGAATTTCTAATCACTGCGCAAAGAGGAGTACCTGTAGTTTTTCCTTCAAAGAACCCACTCAAAATTTCTGGTGCATCTGCTTCTTTTCTAGCTGTAGATAAATTACTTTTTCCTGGCGCACGTCTTGCCATTTCTTTCATAACCTCTTCAAGATTAATCTCAACGCCTGAAGGAAGCCCATCAATTGTAATTCCAATTCCAACTCCGTGAGATTCACCAAATATAGAAACCTTTAATTTATTCCCCCACATTCCACTCATCGAACACACCTCCTAAATTCTTAAAATCATCCCAGAATTGAGGGTATGACTTTGAAACACATTCATAATCTTTAAGTATAATAGGTTCTTTACACATGGTTGATGCTATAGCCATAGTCATTGCTATTCTATGATCTTTATGACTCCAAACTTCCACGTTTCCTTTAAGCTCCTTTACCCCTTCAATTATCAATCCTTCTTCTTTTTCAATAATTTTAGCACCTAATTTATTAAGCTCTGAAGTTACAGCTGCTAATCTATCACATTCCTTAATTCTAAGTCTTCCTGCATTTATAATTTCTGTTGTTCCTTCACTTAATGCAGCAACCAATGATACTACCGGAATTATATCTGGACACTGAGAACCATCAATTATAGTAGACTTAAGTCCAAGACTTGCGCTTCCAATTAAACCATTATCTTTATTATTTAATTTCAGTCCCATTCTTTGTAATATGTCAATTACTTCTTTATCCCCTTGAAGAGAATCTAGTTTCAAGTCATTAAGCACAATATTGCTTGAAAGTGCATCAGCACAGAAGAAAAATGCTGCTTGTGAGTAGTCACCTTCAACTCTGTAATCTATACTCTTATAAATTTGATTTCCCTTTATAATAAATTCTTCATAATTATTATTTATAATTTCTACACCAAAGTCTTTAATGGCTCTTAAAGTTAAATCAATATATCCTTTTGATTCCATTTCTGTTGTAATTACAATCTTAGAGTCTCCATCTAAAAGAGGAAGCGTAAATAATAATCCTGTTATAAACTGTGAGCTAATATTCCCCTCCATCTTAAACTCTCCAGCCTTTAATTTTCCTTCAGTCGTTAAATCAAGAATACCATCTTTATAAGAATATTTAATTCCTTGCTTATCAAAAATTTTGTAATAAGTATCTAGTGGTCTCTTTCCTAAATTTCCTCTTCCAACAAATCTATTAACTCCATCAAATAAAGCTGCTATAGGTACTAAAAATCTAAGAGTTGATCCTGACTCGTTGCAATCTATAGTTCTTTGTTCCTTAACTGAATTAGCTTTAATATTTTCTGGACTGTTGATTCCATAAACCTCCAGATAATCTTCTTTTTTTGTTATTTTGGCTCCCAATGATGACATTGCTTCAATTGTAGCAATAATATCATCAGAATAATCTATATTTGTAACCTTACTAACACCATCTCCAAGAGCTGCGCAAATTACTGCTCTATGTGCCATACTTTTAGATGGTGGTATCTTAACTTCCCCACTTAATTTTCCAGGATAAATTTTTAAGTTCCCCATGATTTTACCTCACTTTTTTATTCATTGCTTAAGACATACTCAAAAATAACATATCTGCTTTCTAGCCTATTTTTTCATATACATCATTAACTAAAAAATTCTACATTTGTTTTTTCTAAATATGATTCTCCAATATTTCTTAATAATACTACTTTTAATACATTATCAATATTTTTCTTATCTAATGCTATTGTATCTAAAACTTCCGAGCTATCATCTATTTCAACTTCATAAGGAAGATTGTATTGCACTAGTATCTCTCTTATCTCTTCACTAACGCCTTGATCAGTTAACCCTTTATTTTCTGCACTCTTACTTATTTCATACATTCCTATAGCTACTGCCTCCCCATGTGTAAACTTCTTAAAGTTATAATATGTCTCTATGGCATGACCTAGTGTATGTCCAAAGTTTAGCAGCATTCTCTCTCCAGTATCTTTTTCATCATTTTCCACAACGCATTTTTTTATAAAACAACATTTGTGGATAATTTTTTCTATATTGTTCATAACCTCTTCTTTATTTTTTAAGCTTTTCAAAAAGTAAAAGAATTCCTTATCTTTTATACATCCGTATTTAATAACCTCTGCCATTCCGTCTCTAAAAAATCTTTCACTTAAAGTTTCAAGTACATTTGGATCTATTAAAACTAATTTAGGATGATAAAAACTTCCCACTAAATTTTTACCTCTTTCTAAATCTACAGCAACCTTTCCACCTACGCTGCTATCAACTTGAGCAAGAAGTGAAGTTGGTATTTGAACAAAATCTACACCTCTTAAGAAAGTTGATGCAGCAAATCCTCCAAGATCTCCAATTACTCCTCCGCCTAAAGTTATAATCAAGTCACTTCTTGTAATTTTAAAATTTAATAGTTCATTATATATCAAAGGAAGGGTACTAAACGCTTTAGTTTCCTCACCTGGTTCTAGTTCCATTAGCTTAACATCATATCCTGAGTTAATTAAACATGATTTTATCCTATCTCCATAATGAGAACCTACATTTTTATCAGTTAGTATAAATATCTTTTTACCTTTAGAAACTTTTTGGATTTCCAGATTCACTTCATCAATTAATCCTTTTTTAATTATGATTGGATAACTTCTTTCACCAAGTTCAACAACTAAATCTTCCATTTATAAACACTCCTCTTGTAATTAAACAGTTAGCATCATGACTAAGATTACGTTATGACTCTTTTCTATTTTTTAGATACTTGTAATGAGTAATTGTTAATGCCAACTGTTCTTTAATTTAATAAATTTATATTTCTCTTCCAACAGCCGCTGCAATAACTTTTAACTCTTCCATAAGTTTTGCAAACTTACTTGGCTTTATTGATTGTGGACCATCACATAATGCATTTTCTGGATCATTATGAACTTCAATAATAAGTCCATCTGCTCCAACTGCAACCGCTGCTTTTGCTAGAGGTTCAACCATCCAGTACTTTCCTGCAGAGTGACTTGGATCAATTACTATAGGTAAGTGACTTAATTTTTTAACAGCTGGTACTGCACTTAAGTCTAAAGTATTTCTTGTGTAGTTTTCAAATGTTCTTATTCCTCTTTCGCACAGAATTACATTTTCATTACCACCAGCCATAATATATTCAGCTGACATTAACCATTCCTCTATAGTTGCTGATAAACCTCTTTTTAATAATATCGGCTTGTTAGTTTTGCCAAGTTCCTTTAGTAAATCAAAGTTTTGCATATTTCTAGCGCCAACTTGAATTACATCTACATTTTCAACAAACGTTTCTATATCATAAGGAGACATAAGCTCTGTAACTATTGGCAATCCTGTATTTGCTCTTGCTTTCTTTAAAAGTTCTAACCCTTCATATTTCATTCCCTGGAACGCATATGGTGAAGTTCTTGGCTTAAATGCTCCGCCTCTTAAGAAATTTGCCCCAATTTCCTTAACTTCTTTTGCTATTTCAATGATTTGTTCTTCGCTTTCAACAGAACATGGACCTGCAATCATTGCTATTTTCTTTCCACCAATTTTAACTCCATTAATATCTACTATTGTATCTTCTGGATGAAACATTCTATTTGCTTTTTTGAAAGGTTCTTGAACTTTCATAACTCTTTCAACTATTCCATTAGCTGCAACAACCGAAGGATCTATTGCACTTGTATCCCCAACTAATCCTAAGATACTAACATCTGATCCAACAACTAAGCTCACTGAAACACCCTTTGCTTCTAGTTGTTTTGTCAATCTTTCTATTTCTTCCTGCTTTGCTTTTTGCTTTAATATTACTACCATTTTATATTGCCCCCTTGCACATGTTCAATTATTTGCGAAAAAAAATGGAACTCATGTATAATGAGTTCCATAAAATATCAATGCTGATATATATTACAAACTTATATAAAATATAAAAAACTCATTAAAAAGGTATTTTTCAGTTTTTTGCAAAATAAATAGCCAGCGCTAAAATAAAAGCCCCAGAATGTAAAATAAAAAAAGCTATAAAATTTTTGCATAACTGATTTTACAATATCCTTTTCCATGATTTTCTCCATTTCTAAATTTAATAATTATTTTCACGAACATTAATTACAATATTTACATTTAATCTTTTTATCATTATAACAAACTATATCTAATTGTCAATACAAATTAATACTTTTCAAATAAATGTTGTATTTTGTAATTAAATAATTAAACATATTGTACTTTTATTAACATTAACTCAATAATTAATATATATTTTTTTCACCTTATTATTTTAGTTTTACAGGATTTATTCTAAAAATCTAGTTATAAAACTCCTATATAGATATATTAGTTGGTTAATCCCTTATAAAAAAAACACCTAAATACTAGGTGCTTTTTTAGTTAAATGCTAATTATAATTGCTTAATGGATTGTTTGCTCTTAGGAAGAATCTTAATAGAAACTAGCAAAGAAATTACCATAATTGAGAAACCAACCAGATACATTGCAGTATATCCAAAATTTCTTTGGATTGTACTAAACATATGTGGGTATACAAAGTTAGCTCCTGCTGATCCCAGCACGCTAACAAATGAGTATGTACCAGCAACTAGTTCGTCATCAACTACTTCTCTTATGTATTTAAATAAAAATGTTAAATAACAACCATACATTAGACCATGTAATTGATCCCCTAAAACAACTAAAGGTATTGAACCTGTTGAAAATAAAAGTATTCTAGTAGTTCCTATAAGAAATGCTATTATTAAATATTTCTTAGGCTTTTTATCCTTTAGATACTTTCCTACAAGCATGAATGATATAAATTCAACACATACTCTTGAAAATATTGATTTACTATATATAGAGTTAGCTAGATCCGCATTCCCCGTTATTTCAATTAAATATGTTGAATATGCAAATTCTATTGCGGTATAAGTTCCTATGATTAAGATATTAATTATTCCGAGAATTACTGAATTTTTGTTTTTAAATACAGCAATTAATTTTCCCCTATTTGGATTTCCATCTGCTTCAATATTCTTAAACTTCATAGCTATTAATAATATAACTATACATGACATTATGATTCCTATTATATGCATAGTTTTAAATCCATATTTTAAAATTATAGTTCCACTTAATAAAACTACGCACCCAAATCCTATGGATCCCCATTTTCTTATTTCTGAATACTCTACATTTTTTCTAACTGCTATTTCCTCAACATATACTTCATATACATTTCCAATTGTTTGTACTATAATTCCATAAAGAACTGCATAAAAATATATGATGGTCTTGTTAACAGACATTAAAAATACTATCATTCCAATAAGTGCGCATAAATGTATGATAATAAATCTTTTTTTGTTTTTTCTCATCGAAAACTTACTTACTAAAAATTGCTGGGAAAGAATTGCAAATAATGCTCCTATAGATACTACAGTTCCAACCTGACTTAATGATAATCCAACTACTTGATTCAAATATGGCACATAAAAAGTAGTCACTATACTCGTTACTCCATAATTTATATAAGTAGTCAGGGAATAATAAAACTTTTCTTTGCTTTTCATATAATGCTCCAATCCTAATGAATTAAATATTTCTCCTATTCACTTCTATTATTAAATTTATATATTAAATTATACTCAGTTAAGAAAAAGTTTCCATAACATTAGCAATTTTGTAAAAATAATTATTTAGGTTTCATGAAAAATATTTTTAAAACTCGTTTATTCAATACATATTAGATAAAATACTTAGAGAAATAAAACCACTCTTTTATTTCTCTAAGTAAAAGAGTGGTTTTATCATAATTTTAAATTTCCTATCCTATGCTATAATATAGGAGATACCAATCTAATTAAGGACTCTTTAATTTTGAGAGACAAACTCCTACCATCGTATATTTCCCTAGTTATCTCTTCTGAGCACTCCATGTCCTTTATAAACTGCTTTTCTCCATCCTTTGCAATTCTATCGTCATAAATAAATGCATTAACTTCAAAGTTAAGCTTAAAACTTCTAATGTCTAAATTAGCTGTTCCTATGCTCATTACTAACCCATCAGCTACTATGGTTTTTGCATGAATAAATCCATTTTGATAACTATATATTTTAACACCAGCTTCTAATAATTCTCCCACATAAGAACTTGCTGCCCACTGCATAAAGAAATGGTCTGGTTTTCCCGGTATTATAATCCGTACATCTACCCCTGATAATGCAGAGATTTTTAACGATTCCAATATTGGCGAATCAAGGACTAAATATGGAGTTTCCAAATACAAATTATTCTTAGCATTATTAATTAATTTTAAATAAGCATTTCTTATATATTCTTCCTTATGATCCGGGCCACTAGTTACAATCTGTATTCCAACATCCCCTAAGTCTTTCTTGAATTCTTTTGCATATTTATTATAATCAATTATTTTTTCACCAGATGCATGGCACCAATCCAGTAAAAATCTTTCATTTAATGCATTAACTGCTTCTCCTTCTATTCTTACATGGGTATCTCTCCAAAAGCCAACTTCAGGATCCTCACTTATATACTCTTTCCCAACATTAAAACCTCCAACATAGCCGTACTGACCATCAATAACAACTATTTTTCTGTGATTTCTATAATTTATACGAGTATTTATATGTGGTAAAATTCCTGGAAAAAACAGTGAAAACTTCCCACCTGCATTCAAGTATTCCCTAAGAACTTTTTTTCTTAGCTTGCGTGATCCCATACTATCTAATAACAATCTAACCTCTAATCCACTTTTAACTTTCTTAGTTAGTTCATCAAGTATCTGTTTTCCAATAGTATCTCCTCTAAATATATAATATTCAACATGAATAAACTTTTTAGCATTTTTTATGTCTTCAATTAACTGACTAAATTTTTCTTTTCCATTTACATATACATCAATTTTATTATTAGTAGTGTATTTTACGCCAGAATTATTAAAATTTAGCCTCCTTAAATCAGCAAATTTTTCTCCGCCATCATGACCGTGTCTATTGGATTTATATGTATCGTTTAAGTTCTTTCTCTTCTTTTCATCAAACTTTATTTTTTCTTTAAAAATCTTTTGCCTGCTTAGATTTTGACCAAACATGATGTAAATCACAAATCCAAGGCCAGGTAAAATCATTAATATTAAGATCCATGCCCATGTTGTTGTAGGATCTTTTCTTTCTATAAACACTAATGATAAAGAAAAAAGTATATTTAAAACTAAAGTTATAACTGTTAAGCCTAAAAGTATGTTCATTGATTCACATCCCTATATTAAACTCTTTCCTATTCTAATATTGTATCATAATAACTCATTCTAAAAAAAATATTATTTGCTTTTTTTGAGATAATATTACTTATAGTAAAAATTAATTTCATTTTTGATTAGGAAAACTACTGCTAATATTATTCCAAATATTGCATAAACAATAAGTGGTAATAAGTTTTTACTATTAAACACATATATATAAGTCAACTTCTTGACTTTTTTTGATTTCTTAATATATAATATTATTAAAATTTTATATTGTGCGATGAATAGGAGTATTAGTAATAATTATATCTTAAAGAGAGCTGTTGTTTGGTGTAAAATAGCGTTATATTATTATGAACTTGCCTAGGAGCTTACTTGTTAAAAGCAAGTACGGTAGACCCGTTAAAATAATAAGTGAGAAGGATAAATTTGTTTTTTTATCTCTTCTAATTAAGAGTGGTACCACGGAAATTATGCTTTCGTCTCTTTGTTTTAGAGATGAGAGCTTTTTTTAATTTATCCATTATCAGTGCATAGATCTAATATTTTAATTAAAATTTTGTTTTAATAACATATTTTTCAATTATTATAAGCATTTTTCTTTTATATGCATTATATTGTGCATTTTACATTAAAATTATAGGAGGCTATATCATGGCAAATTACGGAACAAAAATTGATGAAAAGTGGCAAAAATTTTGGGAGGAGAATGAGGTTTATAAATTTAATCCTGAAAATTCAGGTAAAAAACTCTATACATTAGAAATGTTTTCTTATCCATCAGGCGCTCAATTACATGCTGGTCACTGGTTTAACTATGGTCCAACAGATTCATGGGCAAGACTTAAGAGAATGCAAGGATATAATGTATTTCAACCAATGGGATTTGATGCCTTTGGATTACCTGCTGAAAATTATGCTATAAAAACTGGAATTCATCCTCAAGATTCTACTTTAAAGAATATTGAGACAATGGAAAAACAATTGAAATCTATGGGTGCTATGTTTAATTGGGAAAACGAAGTTGTTACTTGTCTTCCTGATTATTATAAATGGACTCAGTGGCTATTCTTGAAACTTTACGAGAAAGGTCTAGCTTACAGAAAAAAAGCGCCTGTAAATTGGTGTCCATCATGCAATACAGTATTAGCTAATGAACAAGTTGTTGATGGTGTTTGTGAAAGATGTAGTACTGAAGTTACAAAGAAAGATCTTACTCAATGGTTCTTTAAAATAACTGAGTACGGCGATGAATTACTTGATAAATTAGATGGTTTAGATTGGCCTGAAAAAACAAAGTCTATGCAAAAGCACTGGATTGGAAGATCTTATGGTGCAGAGGTTACTTTCAAAGTTAAGGGTTCAGATTTGAAATTCGATGTATTTACTACAAGAGTTGATACTTTAAACGGTGTTACTTATGTAGTTCTAGCTCCTGAAAACAAATTAGTTGATGAGTTAACTCTTCCAGAGTATAAGGCTGCTGTTGAAGAATATAAGGAAGCTGCTGCAAAGCAATCTGAAATTGAAAGACAATCCGTTTCAAAAGAAAAGACAGGAGTATTCACAGGATCTTATGCTATTAACCCTATTAATGGAAAAATAGTTCCTATTTGGATTTCTGATTATGTATTGGCTACTTATGGTACAGGATGTGTTATGGCAGTTCCTGCTCATGATGAAAGAGATTTTGCTTTTGCAACAAAATTCAATTTACCAATCGAAAGAGTTATAACGGATAAAGAAAATACTAATCCAGACCTTCCATATTGCGAATATGGAGTACTTGTTAATTCAGGAAAATTCGATGGATTAACAACTGATGAAGCTAAAAAGAAAATCGTTGAAGAATTAGAAAAAGATGAATTAGGAGCAATGAAGAAAAACTTCAGATTAAGAGACTGGCTAGTTTCAAGACAAAGATATTGGGGTGCTCCAATTCCTGTTATATACTGTGATGATTGTGGAATAGTTCCAGTACCTGAAAAGGATCTTCCAGTGAAACTTCCTTACAATGTTGAATTTACACCAGATGGTAAATCACCATTAGGTAAATGTGAGGATTTTGTAAATACAACTTGTCCTCATTGTGGGAAGCCTGCAAAGAGAGAAGCTGATACTTTAGACACTTTTGTATGTTCATCTTTTTACTATTTAAGATATGTAGACAATAAAAACGATGATGCACCTTTTGATTCTGAAAAAGTCAACAAAATGCTTCCTGTAGACAAATATGTTGGTGGACCAGAACATGCTTGCATGCATTTATTATATGCTAGATTCATAACAAAAGCTTTAAGAGATATGGGATATTTAAACTTTGACGAACCATTCTTAAGCTTAACTCACCAAGGATTGATATTAGGACCAGATGGACTTAAAATGAGTAAATCAAAAGGAAATACTATTTCTCCTGATGATTATATTAAAGAATATGGCGCTGACGTATTTAGAATGTACTTAATGTTTGGATTTGGTTATACTGAAGGTGGAGCTTGGAGCGACGACGGAATAAAATCTGTTGGAAAATTCGTGGATAGAATTGAAAGAATCCTTGAAAATTGCAGAAATATAATAAATTCAAATGAGAGCACTAAGGATTCTATTGATTCAGCTGAAAAAGAATTAAACTTCTGGAAACATAATACTATTAAAGGTGTTACTGAAGACGGAGATAAAATGCAATTTAACACTGCGATAGCAAGACTTATGGAGCTTACAAATGCTCTTAATAAGTACACTCAAGAAAATATTAAAAACGCAAACTTCTTAAAAGAAACTATAGTTGATTTCATAAAACTACTTGCACCATTTGCTCCTCACTTTGCTGAAGAGCAATGGAGCTTACTTGGAAATAATTCAACAATCTTTAATGAAAAATGGCCAGAATTTAACCCTGCTGCTTTAGTTAAAGATGAAGTCGAAATTGCGATCCAAATAAATGGTAAAATAAAAGCTAAAATCATGGTAGCTTCTAATTTAGATGAAGAAGGTATAAAAGCTGCTTCATTAGAAAATGAGACTATTAAAGAAAATACTGAAGGTAAAACTATAGTTAAAGTGATTGTAATTAAAGGAAGACTTGTTAATATAGTTGTGAAATAAAAGAGTGGCCACTTGGCCACTTTTTTATTTATGACTTTTCCTTATTCCTACTTATCCCCTTGCTTAACTATCAAAATTTATACTATTAAATATTCCTCCAATCTCCTTAAGTGAATTAAATATTAAAGTCGGTTGTATTTCAGATTCCTTTAGATCTTTCATTTGAGTTTCCCCTGTCAAGACTAGAATTGTAACTGCCTTATTGCCTTTTCCTATAGCAATATCTGTATATAACCTATCTCCTACAAAAGCGACTTCTTCTTCTTTAAGTTCCATATTCTTAAGTATATAATTTAAAGTATAAGGAGACGGCTTACCAAAAAATGTAGGTTTCACTCCTGTAGATGCAGTAATCATTGAGCATATAGATCCGCAATCAGGCATAAAACCATTTTCTATAGGACAGTTGAAATCTGGATTTACCGCCAAGAAAGTAGCTCCATTTCTAATAAAGTCACATGCTTTTGAAACATTTTTATAGGCTAATGAAGTATCAAATCCTGCTACGACCACATCTGCATTTTCTTCTACTATATTAATATTTGAATTCACAAAATCTTTTTTTAAATATTCATTGCCTAAAACAAATACTCTTTTATTTTGAAATTCTCTTTTTATATAATCAATTATTACTTCATTAGATATCATCATCATGTCATTCTTTACATCATAGCCCATATTAGTTATTTTTTTTATATAAAACTCAGCATTTTTTGAAGAATTGTTTGTAAAGAATTTAAACTTTATATTATTTCCATCTAATATTCTTAGGAATTCTATAGATCCATCTAATAGTGTGTTACCTAGGTATACTGTTCCATCTAAATCAAGAATAAAACATTTTATTTTTTTTAATAATGTTCTCTCATCTTCTTTTATATCTAAATATTTATTTAACATGCTATACCCTCTCAGCTAAATAATTTTTAATCTTATATGAAAATTCATCTAGTAAATCCAAATCACCTAAAAAGCTTAATATTGTATATCTTGGCCTAACCTCTTTAGCCATAACTATTGCATCTAACATTATTTTAAGCTCAATTCCAACATCCTCTGGTTCAGCTGCTGCGCCAACTCTTTTGAGAATTGCTTTTATTTCCTCTGCTGTCGGAATATCTTTAATAACATCTTTTATTTCATTAATATTTTCTCTAATGCTGCTAATTCTTTCTAATCTGCTTTCTATAGAATTCCTTTTTTCTTTTGCGGCTGTTTTAATAATTTCAGGTGCTGCTTTCCCATAAAATTGTTTAATATTTTTCTCCCATTGGTCCTGATCAAATAACTTAGCACTATTAATAGCTTGATCAAAATTAAGTTCATATTCAGATAAGATTTCACGTAATTTCGTAGTTATGATTGTAGATATTCCCACCTTTGTTCCATGAAGTACAGCTTTTTTGCCTTCAAATAAAAACATCATTTCTAGATAATGAGCTAAATGATGTTCTGATCCCGAAGCAGGTCTTGAATTGCCAACAAAGCTCATAGCAATTCCAGTTAGAACTAATGCTTCCATTAGATTTTTTATTGCTGTTTCATCTCTATTTATCATTTTCTCCGAATTATCCATACATTTTTGTATAGAATCCTCTACCATTTTAACTGTTACATCACAATAATATTCTTTATTTATAATCTTGCTGAGTTTCCAATCATTTAATGCAGAATACTTTCCAACAATATCACCAAATCCAGCTAGAATCATTTCCATAGGCGCATCTTTTAGTATATTAACATCTCCGATAATTGCTTTAGGAACATCAACTTGATAAGTAGTTTTAAGATTTTCAACTATTAATGCAGAACCATTTGATGCAAAACCATCCATAGATGGTGCAGTAGCCACAATAACTGATGAAATATCTAATTTATGACTAATAAATTTGCCTAAATCATTTAATGTACCTGAGCCTATTGTTAAAATAACATCTACATCTTTATCAAATTGCATAAATAGTTTACCTAAAGCACTTTCATCAGGAACAAGGTCATCCTCTGGTTCAAATATAAATTTTTTATACTCAAATTTTCCTTCTTTCAATGCAGTCTCAACTTGATTTCCAGCTGCTTTATAAGTATTTTTATCCGCTACAACTAATGAATTTTTAAATCCTAGATCTCTTAATATATCAGGCACTTTTTTAATTGCATCTTTTTCTATTAATACACGTTCTAAACCTATATTATGTGCTTTACCACATGTGCATTTTAACCCACTTTTTAAAAAATCATCTATTTTTAAATCACTGACATTGTTTATATTTAACTCCATGCATATCACTTCCTAATTAATATTTTTGCTTAATTAACAATGCGTATGTTGCAATATTGGGCATATGTCTGAAAATCTTTATACATAGGTAACTTAATATAGTTATAATGAAGCTCAAAATTGCAACATACATATTTATCTGATGTCTAGCCGCTGTAACACTCCCTCTTCTATAAGTGGGAGATAACAGCGGCACGACCCTAGATAAGTTCAACTAAGATTCAGATGGGGATCAAACCCCACCTGAATCAAGTTTCACTTGATTTTTATTAATTAAAATATACCTAAAGCTCCTAAAATAGCTCCTGCAAGTATAAGTACAACCATTAATTTAATTGGAGATGTCCCTCTTCTTACCATTTTTAACACAATTAATGTTAGTGCAAACGGTATCAAGCCGGGCATTAGTTTATCTAATAAATCTGTTTGCAAACTAAATTTAACTTCTCCCATATTAAAACTTAAATTAGTTTGTAAAGTAATGAATCTTCCAACTAGCCCTCCCATTACTAGAGTTCCGAGTACTGATGCAGTCTCAATAACTTTATTAATTTTTCCACCTTGTAGTATTTGTTCTACCGCTTTCTTACCAAGATTATATCCACTCATCCATAGACTTAATGAAATACTAGTCATTATTACATATTGAGCTATTAAAAATATAATTGGACCAAAAATATTCTTAGTATTTGTAATTCCTATACATATTGCAAGCAAAATAGGTGTAATAATTCCCTGTGTCAATGTATCACCAACACCTGCAAGTGGCCCCATTAATCCTGTTTTTATTGCATTAAAACCTTCATCATTAATTGGATTACCACTAGCTTTCTCCTCTTCCATGGCTATAGTAATACCATGTATAACTGATCCACAAATAGGTTCTGTATTAAAAAATGCTAAATGCCTTTGTACCGCTGCTTTTTTATCTTCGTTATTTTTATATAATTTCTTTATTACAGGTAACATGGAGTGTGCAAAAGCCGTAGCTTGTAATCTTTCGTAATTATAATTTGATTGTGCGAAAAAAAACCATCTAATCCATGACTTAATTACATCTCTTTTATCTAAAACTTTAGTTTTATTATCATCAATTGATTTATTTTCAGGTATAATCTTTATATTTGACATGTATATTCCCCCCTTGTAAATTTTCTTCTATGCATTATTAGGTGATGAATTATTGCCTTTTATTGCAGTTACAGTTAATGCGATTACTAATCCTATTATAGAAATGATAACTATATCAAGTTTAAAGTATACTGACATTATGATCCCTAGTACAAAAAATGGCATTGTAAATGAGTTTCCTATTAGTTTTAAATTCATTGCAATACCTAGTGCTGGTAACATTGCTCCTATTACATTAAATACATGCAATACACTATCATTCATAACACTTAACATTCCAGACACTGCATCTGGACCAAAATATACTACTAATGTAGCTGGTATAAAACTAAGTAAAAATAACACTATTTGCGGTGGTATTGTATTTATGAGACTAAGTGAATCTATATTTCCCTTTTCTACCTCTCTATCAGCCCAATGAACAAAAAATGAGTTGATTGTCATTTTTCCTATCCATAATACTGTAGCTATAGTTCCAAGTGGAACTGCGATTGCCATAGCAGTTGATACATCTAAACCAGAAGTTATAGCTAATGCAGTACCTGCATATCCTGCAAATGATGGATCCCCCATTTGAGCTCCACCTGCTGATATAAATCCTAAATATATAACATTTATACCTGCACCTATTAATGCTCCCTCTAAAGGTTGTCCTAATATTATTCCTGTTATTAGTCCTGCTACTAAAGGCCTATTAAATGTAAAAAATCCAACATAAGTAAACCATGGACTCCATGAAATATAGTAAAATAACCCTATTAATACCGCTTGAAAAATCGTAACATGCATATAAATTCCTCCTAAATTATAATTTAATTATTAATTATTTCTTTAATAATTTATCTAATGCTATTTGTTTTGCATCAGGAACAATTTGCATAAAAACATTCACACCACATCTTATAAGCTCTATAAATGCTTCTCTTTCTTCATCAGAAACTGAAATATTTTTATATAATTGTTTTCTTCCTTGCCTTGCACCCATTCCTCCAAGATTTAACTCCTTAATTCCAATTCCTGCTTTTACAAGGCTAAGGACAGTCATAGGAGCTTTAACTAAAACCAATATTTTCTCACCATCGTCATCTTTATTTAAAATTTCAACTGCATCATCTACTCCATATATCTCCACTTTAAGTGAACTAGGTGCTGCAGATTTTAGAACCATTTGCATAAATGAATCTTGTGCTACTACATCGTCTACTACTATAATTTTAGTTGCCTTTGTAATTTTAGACCATGCAGTTGCAACTTGACCATGAATTAGCCTATCATCAATTCTTGTAAGAACAATATTTAACATATATAATCTCTCCCTTTTTTGATTTATTTTAATAATGTATTTAATTCATTAAATAATTCTTTTACTCCCATAACTCCTGCTTCCATGCAATGCCTAGTCAATTCATCTAACTCATAAGATTCTCTCATAGTAATTGCCTCAAGTAACATAGGTAAATTAACGCCTGTTATACATTTAAATTTAATATCACTTACTTTATTTGAATTTAAAGCAACAACATTATAAGGACTTCCACCTAACAGATCTGCCAGTACTAAAACACCTTGACCACTTTCTAATAATTTAATTGATTCTCTAACTTTGTCTCCTAGTACTTCGATACTATCTCCATGTTCAAGTCCTAAAGTTAATATCTTATCTTGTTTTCCTACAATAAGCTCAGCACTTTTTAATATTTCTTCTGAAAATTTTCCGTGAGTGACGAGTAAAATTCCTATCATAAGATTCACCTCCTCTTGTTTTTCTTTATCCGATAGCTAGCATCTGTAACACTCCCACTTCTTAAAGTGCGAGATAACGGCTGCACGCTCCTGGATAAGTCAAACTAAATTCAGCTGAAGTATAAAACTCCACCTGAAAAGTTTCACTTTATGCCTTATATACAAGCAACTATCGTGCCAATAATTAACTTAAAGTGTCTCACTATATATAGCATAATATTTGACGCCTTCTAAACACTATGTCCTTACACATTTTTTAGTTAATACAATATTTTTCATCATAAGAAAACTTATTTATTGGATAATTTAATATTTAGAAATCAGCATATGTATTCAATGTGTATTTAATGTGTATTTAAGAAAAGTCTAAATGTAAATACACATTTAGACTTTTTAATAGTATTATTATATTTTTATCAATTACAGTAACTTTAGCTTACTGCTAAATCTCTTCTTCACTTTTAATATTATTTAAATCAAAATTAATATCCACCATTTCAACTATATATGCTAGTTCACTGTTAGGAATGTGTATTCCAAATACTTCTTCTACTAAAATAAAATTATTTTTTATAACCTCAAAAAGTTGCTCTTTTGCAGATTTGATTTTGGAAAATTTTTTATATGGCAATGTCTCATTTCTTATAACTCTTTCAATCATACATGAACAATGAAATAAAAATTTAATATACATAGCATCATCAATTTCTTTATTATAAACAGACGCTATATTTTTTAAAACTTCATCTAACGTTTTAGACGCTTTTTTAGCACTTAAAAAAGTTAATATTTCTTCTAGCATATTCACAGCATAATCTCTACAATTTGTATTTTCTGGTTCAACTTCCATAGGTGGATTACTTAATTTTATGCTATCTCCAATTAATGAGCTTACATTTTTTACACTTTCAACTAATATATCCATAGTTATATCAGGCATCATTGCTTTTCTAGCCGCTTCAATAACCATTGGAGTGCTAACCATTTTCAACGTTTGTGTTTTTATACCAGTTTTTTCTGTAATTACATCTGAGAATGTGGTTAGTGATCCCATGTCTACTAGTAAAAGAACGCCTCCTTCACAATCCATTTCCTTAACCATATCTATAGCCTTATTTAGGGCTATCTCCACCTTTTCTTCCAATGGCATATCCAATGCATGAATGCAGTTGCAGCCTAAAAGTGTCTTTGTAACTTCTACCATATTCGTTGCAGTCCCATTCCCATGAGCAATAACTAAAACTTGAATATTTCCATATGCTCTTTTTGTATTTACTGAATATAAAAACATAGTTATAAATGCTACCTCATCATTAGGCACTTTAATTAGAAATTGTTTTTCAATTTTCAATTTTATTCTTTCAGCTATATTGTATTCATTTATATGCTCCCTATAAGAACTTTCTATATTTGGATAAATTGTTACATTTCCTAATTTCAAACGTTCTATAAGGGTTTCAATATGCAGCGCCAGGCTATAAATTAACTTTGTATCTGTACTAGTAGCGAAATAATCTTCATTTTCAAAAAATGATTCTTCTATAATATTAACGATTTCAGGAGTTACAATTTTTGATAAAACTTCTTTATTTATAGTTAAATTTTGAGACTTTTCTGATAGCGGTGAGTTATTAAAACGATCTCGAATTTGACTATTTATATTCTCCCTAATTTGATTTACAGACAAGCCATCTTCATAAAATTTTTGTGCTCTTTCTAACATAACATCATAGAAGTCTTCTTCAGTATTATATTTATCATAAAGTAGTAAGCCATTTAAGTTATCATCAAATTCCTCATTGGAACTATTAAATGTTATAGACTCAAAGTCATTTAAATCAAAATATTTAAAAAGTTCTCGCCTTTTATCCTCAATTGTAAATAATCCTTCTTTAAAGCGCTGTGAAAGCTGGGATAACTTCACGTGTACGTATTTTTGATCTTGTGTTATATATTCAACAAATGCATTGGCACAAATAAGCTGGATATCATTTTTCAGTTGGCCTATGTTGCCTGGACATTTATAAAGCAGCAGCACTTTTAAAACTTCTTTCGATACTTTTAATTGAGCTTTAATTTTAAGACACTCGTTTTTAAAAAATTCATAAATAAGTTTCATTCTCTCTTTTAAGGAACGTTCATCTAAACTTGGTAGTTTAATAGTTACTGGAATTCTTCTTAAGAAAGTACTTAGTATAGTCGATTTAGGCTCTTCAGTAGTAGCTGCTATAAACAATATATTAGCTCTTCTTGTATTTTCAGATTCTCCTAATCTACGATAGCTGCCTCTATCAATTAATGAAAATAACATTTCTTGCCCCTCAGGTGGTAAACGATGAACTTCATCTAAAAATAGAATTCCGTTATTAGCTTCATCTATTAATCCCTTTTTTTCTTTATCAGCTCCTGTAAATGCCCCCTTCGCATGTCCAAACAGATGTGATAATAATAATTGAGAATTTTCTGCATAATCTGCACAATTGAAAATAACATATGGTGCGTTAGTTTCGAGTGTCCCTACATTTATAGCATATCTATACATCATTTCTGCAAAAGTAGTTTTTCCAACCCCCGTGGGCCCAATTAATAATGTATGTAAGCCATTGGTTGGATATAATATTGCTGCTTTTGCCTGTTTAATTTGTGATTTTAAAGAATCCCTATTTCCTATTATATTTTCAAATATATCCCTAGTTTTGATTTTTGTATTTCCCAAATTACTATTAACTTCATTATTATTATAACTTTCTATTATATTCTTATTTTGCGACTCTAAATTCAGCTCTTTATTTATAATTTTTCTAAAGAAATTATATTCTTTTATTATTGGTTCATTTATCTCTATTTTATAGGTAGCTTCTAGATAATCCTTATCTAAATATAATACAGGCTTGCCCAATATCTTAATTGCTTTACCTTCATTTACAAGACAGTTTAATTCTTTACTAACATTATTTCTTGATATTTTTAGTTCTTCAGCTATATAACTTGCTTCAAATCCTATTTTCTCTATTAAGTCATTATCAAAAGCTGCTTCTGCTGTAAGTTGCTTTAGCCTTCCATATACTCTATCTTTTCTACTCAATTTATTATTTTCCGGTTTTATAATCATACAATAGCCCAATCCCTTTTAACATAATTATTCATCAAATTATTTCTACATATTGTAATATATGTATTACCACTCTTATATAATTCTAAATTTAAATTATAATTATATCTTAATTATAATTATCAAAAACTCTCCTCGTTAGCTCTAACTCCAAATTATGTGGTTTAACTCCAGGCAAATCCAAATAAATCAATATTGAAACTTATGAATTAAATCTATATCCTGTTCCCCAAAGGGTTTCAATATACTCTGGATTTCCTGGATCTTTTTCTATCTTCTTTCTTAACTTTTGTATATGGACTGCCACAGTTGCTGTATCTCCGTAATAATCATCTCCCCATATTCTATCGAATAATTGATCTTTAGTGAAAACTATATTTGGATTAGAAGCTAAAAATACCATAAGCTCATACTCTTTTGTAGTAAGAATAACCTCTTTTCCATTTACAAAAACTTTATGTGAATCTGTTCTTATCTCCAATGCTTTATGGCTAATAATATTGAGTTGGGGTCTATTTCCTGATAATCGCTCATATCTAAGCATATGAGACTTTATTCTGGCTACTAATTCTGCAGGACTAAAAGGTTTTGTTAAATAATCATCTGCACCAAATCCTAACCCCTTTATTTTATCAATATCCTCACTTCTTGCTGATACTATTATTATAGGTATTTCATATTTTTCTCTAACTTCTCTTACTATTTCATACCCGTCTTTACCTGGTAGCATTAAATCAACTATTATAAGATCATATGTACCAATAAGAGCTTTTTTTAATCCTTGAATACCATCCTGAATTATTTCCACTTTATAACCATTTAATTGAAGATACTCTTTTTCTAGTTCAGCGATATTTATATCATCTTCTATAATTAATATTTGTTTCATATGCTTCCTCCTCTTTATTATTTATGCTCTTAAATGACACACTGTCAGATATATATGATCCGTATCACTATTTAATCACGAAATAACATCTAAACACTCCTTAGCATTGTACCCCTTGTTGGTATAAATTCAGCTATAGTTCTCTCCATCTGAAAAACTTCACTTTATTGGTATCTCTATAGTAAACGTACTTCCTTTCCCCATTATACTTGATGCATAAATCTTTCCTCCATGAGCTTCTACCATTTCCTTTGCAATTGCAAGTCCTAAACCCGTACTCATAAAGTCTTTGGTACGTTCTGTATCTATACGGTAAAATCTATTAAATATATTTGAAAGTTTATCTTCTGGAATCCCAAGACCATTATCTTTAATTTCTATCTTAATCCATTCATTATTATTACTTAATTCTACTTTAATTATTGAATCTTTTTGCCTTCCATATTTTATAGCATTCCCTATAACATTCCTAATAACTTGATATATTCTTTTTCCATCTATGTTAATTTCTAATTCTTCCGACAACCTATCTTCAAATTTAAATTCAATATCCTTTTCTTTAAGAACAAAATCAAACTCTTCCATAAGATCACTCATAAATGCCTTAAATTTAACTATCCCAAAATTAAAATCTAATTTTTGCATATCTAATTTTGAAAATAAAAACAAATCATCAATAAGGTTATTTATATAAGTAGTATTATTATGAATTATATTTAGATAATTGTTCACTTTATCTGGTGAAGTAACAACACCATCCACTAAGGCTTCAATATATCCATTAATTGAAGTAATTGGTGTTTTTAAGTCATGGGAAATATTAGCTATCAATGCTTTTCTATTTTCTTCATATTCAAGTTTCATCTCTTCAGATTTTTTTAAGGTTTCAGCCATCTTATTAAAATCATATATTAAAATTCCTATTTCATTATATACGTCGTTATCAATTTTCACATCATAGTTACCTCTGGCTATCTGTTCAACACCATCTTTTAACTTCTCTATAGGTTTCATAATTCTTTTTTCCATTCTCAAAGTTATATATATATGAGAGCTTTGATGAATAATAAAAATTATTGCAAAAAATATAGTAATTGCCTTTACATCTACAAATTTAAATATGGAAAAAACAAGTAACATGCTTATTAAAATTCCCGTTGGACGCATCCATCTTAAATATCTATGTATCCTATTAAATTCATTAAATTGTTTATGATGAGAATTATGATGTATTTTTTGATGCTCATAAACTAACTCGTAACGCATTTTATTTAACTCTTTGAGTTTTTCAAAAAATTCCCGATGTTCTTCATCAATTCTATTATGAAAATGAGAATAAACTCTTCCTCTAAACCTTCTAATGCTTTCCACCACCTTAAAATAAATTTCTACCATTGTAATGATTATAACATTCAAATTAACTTTTAATAAATTAAATTAAAACCGACTATTAATAATTCTAATAAAATTATTCTATGATATACTTAAATTTTGATTTGGAACAGAGTTCCTTATTTACTTATTTATTTATAAATGAAAATCTCTAAATAATTGAATTTTACATCAATAATTTAGAGATTTCTGAATTTCAACCCCTCTTTACATTAAGAAATACTCATTTTTCTTAATAGATTTTTCACATCAGTTGCATATATATATTTATCATCTTCTTTAATCATCACTCTAGTGCAACATTTAAAGCATTTATTATCACAATTCGTTGTCTCAAATTGAATTCCTCTACTATTTAGAGCTTCAACTAATTCATTATACTTTCTAGTGTTAGTACAAATAAGATATTTGGGCATTTACTACTATCTCCTAACTTAATTAATTTACCAAACTAAATCTAGTGATCCATTTACAGCATTTTCGCCTTTAGAAGAAATTTCTACTTTCTCAACTTCATTATCTTTATTTGCATATATTTTTAATATAGCATCGCTGTTTTCAGAACATAATAATTCTTTTATAAATTTATGATGCTTATGGAAACCTCTATCATCACTTTCCTTCATTTGTCTTATATGCTCCATTATCTTTTCTTCATCCATTCCTTTATGGCATTCTTTATGAATGTCCTTGATTTCTTTAAATACCTCTTTCAATTCTAAAGAAATAATAGCCTTTTCATCTTTTTCTTCTACTTGCACATTATTTAATAAATTTAATATAAACGTAACTTTTGAAAGTCCTCCTTTTATTCCACCGTGACCGTGCATATTCATTCCATGATTATGCATTCCTCTATGAAATCCATGATGCGGGCACTCCTTTATATTAAATTCAGAATTACTATCATGTTTTACTTTTTTGCCTTCAGCATCTAAATCAACACTTATGTTAGCTTTTGTTTCCCCACTTTTAGTATCAGTTTCAAATTCATTAGAAAATGATAATACTTTTACATCTCCTTTAGTTGCTTCCAATTTTACGCTTCCTTTAAACACTTCTTTTTCCTTCATAGTTTTAAATACATCATATAATACTTTAATTTTATTCATTTATAACGCCTCCCAATATTTTCAAAGATTTATTCCCTTGCTTGTTATGAATTCATTATAAAATCTAATTTTAAAAATCTTTTAAAGCAATTATAAAAATTTTAATCGAGTAGGAGGAAAACAATTATTTTGTTTTCCGACCTCTCACACCACCGTACGTACCGTTCGGTATACGGCGG
>NZ_JBJIAB010000055.1:0-33236 GCF_045310795.1 Candidatus Clostridium helianthi | reverse complement strand
AAGCATATATATGTTGCAATTTACAATGTACAATGTATAATTCACAATTACTGTTAAATTTCTTGTAATATTTTTAGGATTATGATAAAGGATTATTTTTGCAATATATATTAAAATCTATACTTTTAATTATATATATCCGAAAATTCTATATTAATTTTTTCAATGCAATCTCCGCCTATAGAGCTACAAAAAGAATACTCTTCTTCATTTTTCACTAGTTTGCATGGGATATATATAACAAATTCAGTGCCACAATTCATTTTACTTTTTACAGATATTATTCCACCGTGCAGCTCAACTAAGGACTTTACAAGAGAGAGCCCTATCCCACTTCCTTCATGATCTCTAGCTAGAGATTTATCTACCTGTATAAATCTTTCAAATATCGAATTTAATTTATCTTGCGGAATACCTCTTCCTGTATCCTTAATTTTTATACAAATTCTATCATAACAGTCTTCAATACTAACAGATATTTTTCCACCACTTGAAGTAAATTTTACTGCATTTGATAATATATTCAAAATAATTCTTTCAATTTTTTCTGGATCACATGACATAATTTTTTCTTCCACGTTCGTATCAAATATAAGAGATAGTCCTTTATTCTCAATATAGTCAGCTACCGATAAAGTTATATTCTCTATAAGAGCAATAATATCAATATTATGTTCATTGATATTAAAATATCCAGAATCAATTTTCGTTATATCTATAATATTATTTATAAGTCTTAAAATACGATAGCAGTTCTGTTTCATTATTTTAGTATATTTATATTTATCAATATCTTTATCTTCAAATAAACAATCTTTTAATATAAGTTCATGCATTTGCAATGCTGAAAAAATTACGTTAATTGGTGTTCTTAATTCATGAGATATATTTGAAAAAAATTCTGTTCGTATTCTATCGTATTCCTTAATTTCATACAATTTTTTTCTTTCTTCTTCAACACTCTTTTGCAATTCTTCCATATGCTTTTTTTCCGTCACATCTATAGCTACTTTCATGAATAATCTATGCCCATCCTCTAACTCACCAATATATGCTGAATAAAAATTGCAAATCTTTATACTTCCATCATATGTTCTTATAGAAAACTCACCATTGTTTTGTCTTTTTTCAGAATTAAATAACTTGTTTATATTTATACTACTCAATTCTTCCTTAAATGCCTCTGAAATATTTGCCCATTCCAAAATCGTCGGAATATCTGCAAGCTTATATCCAGTAATGTCACTCCATGATCTATTAATCTTTTTTACAAAACCATCTTCTGTATATAGCATTATAGGTACCGGCGCCTCTTCTATCGAATGACGCAACTGTCTCTCACTTTCCTTTAATGCCTCTTCTGTTCTAGTTCTTTCGTTCATCTCTTCTTCCAATATAATATTGAATTCTTTTAGCTCAGAAGTTATATCCTCCAATTGATTATCTTTTTCAATAACTTCATTAACTAAATCACTATTTCTTTTTAATAACACCCTATTCCAATTCTTTAATTCAGTATATGTTATCTCATAATTCTCCTTATGAAATTTTATCTTATGTTCCATAAATCTAATTTTTAAATGCATCTCAATTCTATTTATAACTTCCTCATATTCAAGTGGAGTACTTAAATAATCATTTCCTCCAACAATATATATTTTATTCCGGTCAATAGCTTCTCCACCTGAGTTTATAAAAATAATTGGAACATCTACCAAATCATCTTCCTTTCTTATAATTTCGCATAATTCATACCCATTAATATCTCCCAAGTTTATATTTATTAAAATTATATCTGGTATATTTTCTTTTATTGATTTTATGATTGATTCACTTTTTTTGACACTTTTTATATTTATATATCCTCTATAATTAAGAAATTTTATTAGTACCCGTGAATCTTCAAAGTAGTCATGAACAATAAGAATATTAGCTTCATAAAAAAATTTTTCTAAATTCTCCATTACTTATAGCCTCGTTTCAAAAACATTTTAATATTCTATAAAAAATCATATATTTAAGTTCCCTATTTTTCATTTCGTTTCTCTTAGTCTATTCTCTTGTCTTTAAATTAAAAATTATCATTGTAGATGTGTCATTTATATGACCTATATATTGTTCTCCATAAGCAGAAAATCCTATAGTAGGAATATCTTTAAATATTTTAGCATATTCATCTGACAAGTTTTTCTTTTTCAATTCCATCGTTCTATGTATACATTGAAAATTTATAATGCCATCAATCTTTCCCAATTCACTGACTTTATTTTCAATCGTCCTTCGTGTATCATCAATTATATTCGTGGCTTTTAAAAGTTTAACTTCCATCCCTTCAAGTATATTGCAATAAAACATCAGACTTGTCCCTATGACTCTTTGCGGTGATCTTATAAAAAAATTATTTTCCTCAATCATTAATCCTAATGGGTTGCTCATAAAATATTTTGAAATTTCTTTAATATCGTTAGCTTTCACAGCATCTGCATATTCCAATGCAGCGGGTCTATTATTAAATTCAATTACTTGCCTTTTTTCTTCATCTACTTTGTTTGCAACGAAGCTATAATCCAAAGATTCGAAACTTTGCGTTTTTATAAAACTAAACTCAGCATCATCACTTATCTTTAGTAAAATTAAAGCTACCGAATCTGTCGAAGTATATCCATTAACAGAAACATATGTCTCTAAAAATTCGTTGTTATCACCAGCTGAACCACCAATAAAGAACACATTAGTCCTATTGCCTATCATGTCCATTATTTTTTCCTCTTTCATACTTAATCCATCTATTAATGTTATACCAACAAACTTTTCTGCACTCATATTGTATAAACTTTCTTTAAAGTATTCTTCAAAGGAAGTAAAAGCAGGTTCTAAGTTTAAATTTTTCTTTATATTTTCAACCAATTCAACTTTTATACCAGAAATAATATCTGAGTTAATAGCCATTGCAACAATCGAATTATCTAGTATTTCTCCACTTACAAGTTCACCTGCTGTAGAGCATCCCACAACAACACACTCTTTAAATGCTTCTTGCATAAGCGAACTTATCTTTTGTTGACTATAATTAGAAGATGCAAAAAATATTACTAACTTTATGTCATTAATGTTTAATTGATTTTTTATATCTTTCACTGCATCCTCTTCTGATATTTCGGTTGAGAATGAGGATTTAATATTTTCCCCAACACCTTCCAGATTCTTTATATTTAACTGTCTAGCAATATCGAAAAGTTTATTAATTATAGTTATATCATCTGGAGAATCTATATCAAATTTATTAGGATTAATTCCTTTTAGGATTAGTTTAGCTATAGTCATTTCCTTAATAGCAGGATTCCCTTTTGATCTTTGTTGAATAATCTCATCAATCATTTTCTTTATTTTTCCAGGCAAAAATGACCATCCCTTTCTTACCACTAAATAAGTGATATATTATTTATCATAACTCATATATTGTCCAATTTTTCAAATACTCAGTAATTATAACACATTTTTTCTATATTTTACTTAATTTTCGTATCGCATTTTTTGAGCTTTTTCTAAAAAACTTTTAATTAAAACAAAACACCGCTTATTATATGTAATAAGCGGCATTAATCTTTATCATAATACTATCTATTGTTTTTTATATAAATGAAATTACATGTTTAACATTTAATTTATTTAAAATCTTCTATCCTTATTATGTTATCTATTTTGTAAACAGATTTCAAGCTAGTAATTTCTTCAACTGCACTATCAATTTGAGCCTCGCTAGTTCTGTGAGTAACTAACACAATAGTTACCTGACCATCTTCTTCGTCACCTTTTTGTATCACAGACCTTATACTTACATTATGTTTTCCAAGTATTGCAGTAATTTCTCCAAGAACCCCTGATTCATCCAAAACAGTTGCTCTTATATAAAATTTACTTTCAACTGAACCCATGTCTAAAATTTCTCTTTCCCATAGGTTATTCTTTACTACTGGATTCGGATTTTCTGTTTCAACATTATTTCTTACAATCGAAACAATATCACTCACTACCGCACTGCCCGTTGGAAGATCTCCTGCACCTCTTCCGTAAAACATTAAATCTCCTACTGCATTTCCTCTTATAAATACAGCATTGTATGAATCATAAACATTCGAAAGCGGGTGTTTCTTCGGAATCATTGTAGGGTGAACTCTAAGTTCAACTTTGCCATTAGTTTCTTTTGCTATAGCAAGTAATTTAATTCCCATTTTAAATTCCTTAGCATATTTCATATCAACAGCTCCAATTTTGGTAATTCCTTCTCTATATACATTTTTTACATCTATCTTAGATCCAAAAGCTAATGAAGCAAGTATTGCTAATTTATATTGTGCATCATATCCTTCAATATCTGATGTAGGATCAGCTTCAGCATATCCTTTTTCTTGTGCTTCCTTTAATACATCATCGAAATCAGCACCTTCAAGTTCCATCTTGCTTAAGATGTAATTAGTTGTTCCATTTACTATTCCATAAAGAGTTTCTATTTTATTTGCAGTTAAGCTTTCATCTATTCCCTTTATAATTGGAATTCCTCCAGCTACACTAGCTTCATAACTAAACATAATTCCGTTTTCATCTGCTTTTTCAAAAAGTTCATCTCCACCGGTTGCTAGTAACATTTTATTTGCAGTTACTATATGCTTTTTGTTTTCCATGCATCTTAGCATATACTCTCTGGCCGGCTCCATTCCTCCCATGACTTCAACAACAATTTTAATGCTACTATCTTCTAATATTTCATTAAAATCAGTTGTTACAAGTTCATCCGATATTTCAATGCCTCTTGGTTTATTTTTATCTCTAACAAGAACTTTTGCAACTTCTACTTCATATCCACATCTTTTCATAATTTCTTCTTTGTTAGAGTTTAAAATCATCCAAACACCACGACCAACATTCCCCAATCCTAGTAGTGCTATTTTTACTTTTTTCATCTTGCGCCCCCCTTAAGTTACAACTATTATAAATAATAGTATACGTATTTATTATAATTCTTATATTAATTTTTGGCTATATTTTTTTATCTAATATTTTATACATCAAATAAAAAATCACCACTTATAAGTTTATTATTCAACAATGTTTTCTCAATCAAAAAACCATTTTATTATGTTATTCAACTGTGATTTAAATAACAAATTACTTCTTTATCTCTAAATAAAAGTTGGCACGAGTTACTTGTTGATATGGATATATCCATAAGAATCCTATTCCCAAAGTCAAAATTGAAATAATCCACCACCCAACAAAACTTAATTCAAGAAGTAATAAACGAATATTATGTCCCTTCATAATTGATACACTTTGCTTTAAACATTCTATTATAGACTTATTATTATCTTCACATAATATGAAGAACGCTTGTGAAAACATGAGTGAAACTATAATACCAGGGATTATCAAAAACAATGTTGCAATAGATACACTTAAATTGATCAATATCCATACTCCTAAGGTTTTAAAGTAAATATTAGCTCCTACAAATAAATCATTAAACTTTTCCTCATTATTACCAAATGCCAAATTTAATACAAATTTGCATGTCCCTAATGTAGCCATTCCACCTAAAAAAACACTAACGCATTCGCCAATACTAGGAAGAAGACCTCCATCTGGTTGAAGCAGCTTCATCGTAACGTAAAATCCACTTATTATTATTAAACTTACAAATAAAGTTGTTATTGCTATTCCCCATTTTCCTTTCAATTGTTTTTTCGACTTCCTCTTTAGTTCCGATATCTTCATTCTAAATCCTCCAATTAGCAATTGTAATAATATTATATTCTACTACAATTCAGCCAGCTTATTTTAAAAAATATCCAAATATAATTGGTAAAAATATTCCTGGCAACAAATTTGCAACTTTAATTTTACTTATCCCAAGCATATTAAAACCAAGTCCTACAATTAATAGACTCCCTACTGCTGACATATTAGAAATTACATTATCAGTGAGTATTGTCGAAAGTCCTCCTGCAAGCAAAGTGATACTTCCTTGATATATAAAAATTGCGATTGATGATAACATTACACCTACCCCAAGTGATGATGCAAATATTATTGATGACACTCCATCTAGTATTGATTTAGCAAAAAGGGTTGAGTTATTTCCTTGTAACCCACTTTCAAGAGAGCCAACCACTGCCATTGCTCCAACACAAAATAATAAGCTAGATGTAACAAATCCTTCTGATATGGATATTTTATCATTAGAATTATTTTTCCTTTTTCCATTTATTTTTCTCTCAATCATATTTCCTAAATCATTTAATCTTCTATCAATATCTATAATTTCTCCTATAAGAGCACCTAGTGCAATACAAATTATTATTTGCAATGTATCTTTTCCCTTGAGCGCTCCAGATATACCTATATATAATACGCATAAGGCTAAACCATTCATTATTGTATTACTAATCTTCTCGGTTAATCTACCTTTTACTATTAACCCCATTAAGCACCCACCTATTATTGCTAACGAATTAACTATTGTTCCTAACATTTTTCTTCCCCCAACTTTTTTATCATTTTATTTTCCGCTTAATTATAACATATATGACTCATTTTCCCTACTTTGCGATTTACAAATAAGAAATTTAATTTCATAATTTTAACTAATTAAACTCAATTACCAAAAAATACAACGTGTCAAATAAATTATCTTGTACAAACTAATTTATGAAATCATCAATATATATTTCTAAATAATATTATTCCGCTGGAATAGAAAAACATTAAGATGATTTTTATTCGTGTATTATATTTGTTGTATTATTTTAGGTTGACTTTTATCAAAACAACACCTTATAGGAGATGATAATTATGGCAAGAATGAGAGAACCTAGATTCAAGTTGTGTAGACGCTTAGGATTAAACGTTAGTGGACATCCCAAAGCTATGAAAAGGGCCAACAATGGCAGTGCTAGAAACGCAAAAAAGCTTTCGGCTTATGGCCTTCAATTACTTGAAAAGCAAAGACTCAGAGCATACTACGGTGTAATGGAAAAGCAATTTGCCTCCTATGTACGAAAAGCGTTAAAAGATAAAGAACCTACTGGTTATGCTCTAATAAAAAGGTTAGAATGTAGATTAGATAATTTAGTTTACAGACTAGGCTTTTCGTCTTCTATTGCACAAGCTCGCCAAATGGTAGTTCACGGGCATATTTTAGTTAATGATAAAAAGGTAGATATTCCTTCTTTTGAAGTAAATATAGGTGATATAATTTCTTTAAAAGAAAAGTCCAGAAGCAACGACTTGTTTAGGGATACTTTTTTATCTAATACTCTTAATACCTCCCCGTATCTAACCAAAGATCAAGATAATTTTTCAGGAACTCTTATAAGATACCCTTTAAGAGAAGAAGTTCCTATTGAAATCAATGATTCTTTAATTGTAGAATTCTATTCTAAACTCTAACATAATTAATCATAAATTTAAAATGTATTTTTTAAAATATTATGATAACATCGAGAGGAGGAATTTATCATTGGAATTTAACATAAAACAAAATATTCTTCAAAATAAACCTTATAGAAACTTTTCTTTTTGGGAAGAAAAAATCCTAAATGAAGAAAATTTATGGGAGGGCTATTTTGATAATAAAGAGATAACTAACACCTCAAAAGTAATTTATACTGGAATCTTTGATCTTGAAAAAAATATTCTCCAATGTGGTTGGGCTGCTTATCCTTGCGGCTATAGCCTATTAGGATTTTTACAACATGTATTCTTGCCAACATCTTTTTTTACTTGTTTTGACCGTAAATCTGATGGTTTCTTTATTCCAGTATCAGATTTTGATACTGTTATTAATGAGACTTTGAAATACAATGATTCAAATGTGGATTTAACTTCTGTGAATTCGATGAAAAATTTATATAATTTCTTAAATAATCTTTGGGAATATGATTCTGAGTCATTAAGCCAAGAATTGAAATCTTTTTCTCAAAAGTTTAATACAACTTGGAATAACGATCCTAATCAAAGACTATTTATAGAAATTTTTGATAACCCATGTGACATATTTAATTTTGTAAAGGAATCTGTATCATGGGAATCAAAAGAATTCATAGAAGAGGATATTTCTATGAGCTTAGAGGCTCTTAAATTTGCCTGCGATAATGCAGTTGAAGAACCACTATTAAGCAAGAGGCTTATTGATATACTAAATACTAATGCGCCAATACTCTTCTAATAATAACCAATTGTAAATTAAAACAAGATAATTAAAAGTCTTATCTATATAAATTAACCCTATATAATAATATAAACTTAAATAAAGACTCTTATACTTTCATTCGTATAAGAGTCTTTTATAATTAATTAATTCTATTCTTTATCATTTTTTTCTTCTTTTGGTAATATTCCTATGCCAAGTTCAGTTAATTGCTTTTCATCAACTATATTTGGTGCTTCACTTAGGTAGCAGTATGCATTTTGGTTTTTAGGGAATGCAATAACATCTTTGATATTTTCTGTTCCTGCTAAGAACATAATCATTCTATCAAGACCAAATGCTAAACCGCCATGTGGTGGTGGTCCAAATTTAAATGCTTGTAATAAGTATCCAAATCTTTCATTGACTACTTCATCTGTTAGTCCAAGTGCTCTAAACATTCTTTCTTGAAGAGCTGTATCATGAATTCTTATAGAACCTCCACCTAGTTCTTCACCATTTAATACTAAGTCATAAGCCTTAGAACGTACATTTCCTGGATCTGATTCGATAAAATCTAAATCCTCATCCATTGGTGCAGTAAATGGATGGTGGCAAGCTTTGTATCTTTCTTCTTCTTCACTATATTCAAATAGTGGGAATTCAGTAATCCATGTGAAATTAAATTCATTCTTATCCTTAATCAAATCAAATTGCTTAGCAAGTTCTAATCTTAATGCACCTAAACTTTGGAATACCACTGAATTTTTATCTGCTACTATAAGTATAGCATCTCCAGTTTCAGCATTCATAGTTTTTACTATAGAATTTGTTACATCATCAGTTAAGAACTTAGCTATTGATGATTTAACACCATCTTCTTTAATTTGAATCCAAGCAAGACCTTTAGCCTTATAAGTCTTAACAAACTCTCCTAATTTATCTAAAGGCTTTCTTCCAAGGTCTGCTCCACCTTTTAAACATAAAGCTCTAACAGATCCACCAGCTTCTATTGCTGATTTAAATACAACAAAATCTAAATCCTTAACATCTTCTGTTATATTAGTTATTTCCATTCCAAATCTTAAATCTGGTTTATCAGATCCGTATTTTTCCATAGCATCTTTAAATGTCATTCTTTTTATTGGAAGCTGAACATCTACGCCTGCTACTTTTTTAAATACATGAGCAATTAATCCTTCGTTTACTGCCATTATGTCTTCTTGTTCTACAAAACTTAATTCCATATCAACTTGAGTAAATTCTGGTTGTCTATTCGCCCTTAAGTCTTCATCTCTAAAGCATTTAGCTATTTGATAATATCTATCAAATCCAGATACCATCAATAATTGCTTAAATATTTGTGGTGACTGTGGAAGCGCATAGAACATTCCAGGATAATTTCTTGAAGGTACTAAGTAATCTCTAGCTCCTTCTGGAGAACTCTTTGATAAAATAGGAGTTTCTACATCTAAGAAGTTATTTTCTTCTAAATAATCACGTATTGCTTTTGTAGTTTTACTTCTAATTTCAAATATTTTGTGCATATCAGGTCTTCTTAAATCTAAATATCTATATTTTAACCTAATATTTTCAGCTGCATCTAAATCCTCTTTTATATATATTGGTGGAGTTTCTGATTCTGAAAGTATCTTTATATTTTCACATTTTAATTCAACAAAACCAGTTGGCATATTTTCATTAATGCTTTCTCTTTTAACAACTTCCCCTGTTACTGCTACGCAATATTCAGATCTTACTCCTTTTGCCTTTTCAAAAGCTTCTGCATTAATTTCCTCACCAAATACAACTTGCATTATACCTGTTTTATCTCTTAAATCAATAAATTCAAGTGCTCCAAGCTTTCTGTTTCTTTGAACCCATCCCATTAATGTTATTTTTTTGCCTACATGTTCTTCTCTAGGTTCACCGCACATCATTGTACGTTTTAATCCATTTAAAGATTCACCCATTACTAAAATCCTCCCTTAGTTTAACTTATTCTTATTTAACTATTTTAGCTATTTCCATCAAGTCTTCTAATGAAACTTCAAAAATTTCACCATCACTCATTCTTTTCAAATTAACTTTTTTATTTGTTAATTCATCTTCACCTAAAATAGTAGTAAATGCTGCTCCTAATTTGTTTGCATACTTCATTTCGGCTTTCACGCTTCTACCCATGTGATTTATCTCACACTTCACACCTAAAGCCCTTAAATCACTAGCCAGCTTAAAAGCATACTTACTTTCTGCTTCTCCTCTAGCACCAATATATAAATCAAATAAATTTTCTTTAGGTATTTCTATATTTTCTTTTTCTAAAGTCATAATTAATCTTTCAACACCCATACCAAATCCAACTGCTGGCATATCTGGTCCACCAAGTTCTTCTATAAGCTTATCATACCTTCCTCCTCCACATACAGTAAAATCAGAAGTTAAAATTTCAAATATAGTTTTTGTGTAATAGTCTAATCCCCTTACGATGCCTGGATCTATTGTATATGGAAGTCCTAAGATATCTAAATATTCTTTAACTTTATTAAAATGTGTACTACACTCTTCACAAACATAATCCAATATTATCGGCGCATTTTTAGTAATTTCATGACATTTCTTCTCTTTGCAATCCAATATTCTCATAGGATTTTTTTCAAATCTATCTTTACAAGTATCGCAAAGACCATCATAATTATCAGCTAAAAATTTCTTAAGCGCTTCATTATATTTAGGTCTACAACTTGGGCAGCCTAAATTATTTATATTTAAACTTAAACTTTTTAAGCCTAATTCTTTTAATGTATCCATAGCAACTGCTATAACTTCCGCATCCATCGAAGCTGCATTTGAACCAAACACTTCTAATCCGCATTGATGAAATTGTCTAAGCCTTCCTTTTTGGACATTTTCATATCTAAACGCTGGTGTAATATAGTATAATTTTGTTGGCTGAGCTTCGTTAAATAACCTGTTTTCCACAAACGCCCTTACTGCTGATGCAGTTCCTTCTGGTTTCAATGTTATACTTCTATTTCCCTTGTCATTGAAAGTATACATTTCTTTCTGAACTATATCTGTTGTATCTCCAACACTTCTTAAAAATAACTCTGTGTGTTCGAACATCGGAGTTCTAATTTCTCTAATTCCATATGTTTTAGCAACCTTTCTAAAGACACTTTCTATATAATGCCACTTATAGGCATCTTCAGGCAACATATCCTTGGTACCTTTTGGTGCTTGCATTTCAATCGCCATTGATCTTTTCCTCCTATTTGACTAAACAAATTTACAATATTCTAATTTATTACATTTAATTATGTATACAATGTATCAAGCAACGCTTTCTTTTTCTCGATCATTTCATCAATTCTAGATACATATTCATGAAGATCTTTTAAATTTGGAAATCTCTCAAGTCTATCTTCCTCTAAAAATATCACTTTACTTACAGCTGCTGCTCCCAGTGCAATTACTGTTTGTTTTTCCTCAATCATTTGAATATTGTATATACATTCTTTGCCTTCTTTAGCATAACCTAAATTCTCCATATTTCCAACCATATTTTTTTGCCTATACATATAATATGGTGAAATACCTAAATTTTCTGCCAGATTCCTACTTTCTTCATACATTTTTATAATTTCATCTTGAGACGTAATTTGTATTCCTTTTTTTAAGATAAATTCTTCATACATTCTAGACCCTCTTTTAAGCGCTAGGCCATGAACTGTAATGCTATCAGGTTTTAGTTTTATTAACTCATTCTTAGTATGAATAACATCCTCATGAGTCTCACCTGGAAGTCCTATTATTATATCCATATTAATATCATCAAATCCAAGTTCTCTTGCCATTTTAAATTTTTCTTTTATATCTGCTGAAGAATGAGTTCTCCCAATTAAATTTAAAGTTTTATCATTCATTGTTTGGGGATTAATACTTATTCTGTCTACTCCATACTCTTTCATTGTCTGAAGTTTATTTCTAGTCAGCGTATCTGGTCTTCCGCATTCAACTGTAAACTCTTTTATATTATCATCCTTAATAAAACAATTATAAATTTCTTTCATAATTATATTGAACTCTTCATCACTTACTGATGTTGGAGTACCGCCACCAAAATATACTGATTCGATATTAAGTTTTCTTTCCTTCACATATGAACTCATACCTTTTATCTCTTTAATAAGTGCCTCTATATATGGCGTTACCATCTTTTTATAAACACCTATAGGATTCGAAGTGAATGAGCAATATAAACATTTTGTTGGACAAAATGCCATGCCTATATATATAGCTATAGTATTTTTATCCTTATTAACTATTTTCTTCTCAGCTTTTGCCACATCTATACAAAGTCTAGCTTTATCCTCATGAGCCAAGTATTTTTCTTTAAATATTTCTATCACTTCATCTTCAGTATTGCCTTCTTCAAGCAATTTTAATGCTATTTTAGATGGTCTGATTCCAATTAATATTCCCCAAGGATAAATGTCATGAGTTACATTTCTCAAGCACAGAAAAAGAAATCTTCTAAGAGAATTTTTAATATCTTCTCCTAAAGATTCTTCTACATAATAATTATTATATTCAAACCTTAAGGTTTTCTCATCAATATAAACCATATAATCTGCATCTTCTGCACTCACAAATTTAATTTCTCTCATTGAGTAATATACATTAAATAATTGGTATACTTCGTATCTAAATTTAAAATCATTTAAACTAACTTTAACTTCCATCGTTTCTCCCCTTAAAAATGTGCAAATTAATGCACATTTTCATTTTTATAAGAATGGATTATTCCTTTTTTCATACCCTATTGTAGATGCTGGACCGTGTCCAGGATAAACTTTAACACTATCTCCCAAAGGCAATAACTTTTCCTTTATATTTTTTATAAGCTGTGCTCCATTCCCTCCCGGAAAATCACTTCTTCCAATAGATCCTTGGAAAAGAGTATCTCCTGTAAACAGTTCATCATTTACTAGGAAGCATATACCACCTGCTGTATGCCCAGCTGTCTCTATAACTTTTATTATATTATTACCTAAAGATACTGTATCTCCTTCTTTTAAATATTTTGAAGCTTTTGGCAGTGATCCAAATACAAACTCGTCATTTTTCATATATTGTTCTTCATTTTCATTTATATAAAAAGGAATATTGAGTTTATTCATTAATTCAATAACTCCTCCCACATGATCCATATGTCCATGTGTCAAAAGAATAAATTTAGGCTTTCCATCCAACTTACTAATCTCTTTTTCTATCAAATTCGGCTGCCCACCTGGATCTATAATTGCAAGTTCCTTGGTGCCTTCATCCATTATCAAATAACAATTTTCTTCATACATTCCCGCTATTAATGTTTTTATAATCAATCTGAATTCCTCCTAAAACTTTCTCTTACTATCTAATAATATGGTAACAGGCCCATCATTATTAATTTTAACCTTCATGTCTGCTCCAAATTCTCCACATTCAACTTTTAAGTTTGATGTCTTAAGAAGATCTAAGAATTCTTCATATAGCTTTTTAGCCTCTTCTCCACCTTGTGCGTCCATAAAATTGGGCCTTCTTCCTTTTCTACAATCACCATACAATGTAAACTGAGATATCACAAGTATCTCACCTTTAATATCCAATAGTGACAAATTCATTTTATCATTTTCATCATGAAACACTCTCAAATTGATAATCTTATCTTTTATATATTTTAGGTCTTCAAAAGTATCATCCTTAGATATTCCTATTAATACATTAAAGCCTACACCTATTTCACCAATTATATCTCCATCAACACAAACGCTAGATGAGCTCACTCTTTGTACAACTGCTCTCATGTTATCTCACCTTTCTGATATATAAGATTCTAACTATTTACTCTATATACATCTGTTACACCTTTTAATCTCTTAAGTCTCTTCATTAAATCCTTCAGACTATCGACAGATGTAATTTTTATTTTTACGTTAATTAGCGCCGATCCTTGCTTTGCTAAATTCGCATTTACAGCACTTAACTGTAGTTTAAGCTCTGTTATAACACTCATTATATCTGCTAGCAATCCATCTCTATCATCCGCTACAACTTGAATTTCCGCAAAATAAGATGTACCTTGTGCTGATCCCCAATTAACTTCTACTACTCTATCTTTGTCTGTATCTATAAGGTTTTGCAAATTACTGCAATCACTCCTATGGACTGATACTCCTCTACCTTTAGTTATATATCCTAAAATTTCATCTCCAGGAACTGGACTACAACACTTAGCAAACCTAACCATAAGATTACTTTCACCTTTTACTGTTATTCCATATCCATTAGGTTCTGGTTTTCTTGCTGTTTTTGCAATTTGTTCCTCGATATTCTTATTTAAAATTTCCTTATTTTCTTTTTCCTTGTTTACCTTATCTACACCTATCCCATTGTCTTCCTTCAATCTTGCAATAAGAGTAGATACAGAGAATCCTCCTATACCAATTAAAGCATATAAATCATCCATAGAATGAATATTATATCGCTTAACTAATTTTTCATAAAAATCCCCTTTAGCAACGTCAGCATAGTTAACACACTGTTTCTTTAATTCCTTTTCAAGAAGTTCCTTGCCCTTTAGCATATTTTCTTCTCTTTTAGCCTTTTTAAACCAAAGCTTTATTTTGCTCTTAGATTGATTACTTTTTGCAATGTTTAACCAATCCATATTAGGTCCCTTAGCATTAGGCGAAGTTAAAATCTCTACAATTTCTCCTGTCTTGAGAGTATAATCTAAAGGAACTATTTTACCATTAACCTTAGCACCTACGCACTTATTTCCTACATCAGTATGTATTCTATATGCAAAATCTATAGGCGTAGCATTGCTGCATAAATTTATTACAACACCTTTTGGAGTAAATACAAATACTTCATCTGAAAACAGATCTATCTTAAAGCCTTCAATAAACTCCTCAGCATCTGATGTTTCTTTCTGCCATTCCAACATATCTCTAAGCCATACTAGCTTCTTTTCAAAATCTTTTTGCTTATCTTGCTCTCCTTTGGCGTTATCTCCCTCTTTGTATTTCCAGTGAGCTGCAATTCCATATTCTGCTGTTTTATGCATTTCAAAAGTTCTAATTTGAATTTCAAAAGTTTTGCCTTGTGGTCCAATTACAGTAGTATGCAATGATTGATACATGTTTGGTTTAGGCATTGCTATATAATCTTTAAACCTTCCTGGAATTGGCCTGTAGATAGTGTGCACTATTCCAAGGACACCATAACAATCCTTAACAGAATGCACCAAAACTCTAATAGCCGTTAAATCAAAAATTTGCTCTATGCTTTTATTCTTACTAACCATCTTTTTGTAGATACTATAAAAATGCTTTGGTCTTCCATCAATATCCGATTCAATTCCAGAATTTCCAAGTTTTTGTTTTAAATCATTTACTATGTCGTTTATGTAAGTTTCTCTTTCTACTCTCTTTTCGGCAATACTATCTACTAATTCATAATATTCTTTTTCATGTAAATATCTAAAACATAAATCCTCTAATTCCCATTTGATTTTAGACATCCCCAGCCTATGCGCTAAAGGCGCGTAAATATCCAATGTCTCTTTTGCTTTATTTTTTTGCTTTTTTGCTGGCATAAATTTGAGAGTTCTCATATTATGTAATCTATCTGCCAATTTAATAATTATTACTCTTATATCCTTTGCCATAGCAAGCAACATTTTTCTCACATTATCAGCTTGTTGCTCTTCTTTAGTTTTATATTCCATTTCTCCAAGCTTAGTAAGCTTCGTAACACCTTCTACGAGGTTAGCGATTTCTGCATTAAAAAGGCTGACTGTTTCATCATAAGAAAATTCCGTATCTTCAATTACATCATGCAATAATCCAGCTACAATAGTATTAGTATCCATACCTAACTCAGCCAGAATTTCAGCTACTGCTATCGGATGAATAATATACGGTTCACCCGATTCCCTTTTTTGGTCCTTATGAGCTTTTTCAGCAAAATCATATGCTTTCTTTACCATTTCAACATCAACATTATTACAATTCTTATCAATCTTTTCCAGTAATTTATCAATCATAAGGATTACGCTCCTTCTATATTAATTCATTTGAAGTAAGTATCTAAAACAAAATAACAGATCAGAAATTACAGTATAATTTTTAGGCAGATAATTTAGTAAATACTGATTCTTAGCGTTAGTCAATTTATCAGCATAAAATACAATCAAATTAATAAAGTATCCTGAATTCCGCTCCGCTTTTTTGAATATACCTAAATTCAAAGGCTGGTTTAATAACCAGCCTAACTTTTTAATAATTATATATTATTTTAGAATTATTTTCAACAATACATTTAAAAGAAATGGAATCCTTACCAATTATAATGCCCAGAAACAACTCTTAAAATATCTAAAACCACAACTTAGATGTCGTATTTAACTAATGATAGTACATCATAACCTTCTAATTTATCTTTTCCTTTTAATTCTGTTAGTTCTATTACAAAGTCAAGTGAAGCAACTATTCCACCTGCTTGTTCTATTAATTTAGCAACACCTTCCACAGTCCCTCCTGTTGCTAATAAGTCATCTACAACAGCAACTCTTTGACCTGGTTTGATTGCATCTTTATGAAGTTGAAGCTGATCTTCTCCATATTCCAATCCATAATTAACTGATATAGTTTCTCCTGGTAATTTTCCTGGCTTTCTTACTGGAATAAATCCTACTCCTAAAGCATATGCCACAGGAACTCCAAAAATAAATCCTCTTGCTTCAGGCCCAACAATTAAATCAATTTTTTTATCCTCTAGATGTTTAACTATTCTATTGATAGTTTCCCTTAACGCTTCTCCATCAGCAATTAATGTTGTTATGTCCTTAAAACTAATCCCTTCTTTAGGAAAATTTTCGATTACCCTTATTTTTTCTTTTAAATCCATTTTAACTCCTCCATAGCATTTAATTTAACATATCATTTATGATTTAATATTAAACAACTAATAATTAATAAATATTGCTTTACTATTTGATTAACTTTCCATATACCTTATGGAATTATTTGTTTTAAGTCTATATAAATATTTAACAATTTGATCCGCTCTATCTTTATCATTTGTAGTTAAGAGCTCTAAAACAATTCTAGCATTATCCATAACCCCTACCGCGCCTATAGGTGGAATTATAAATTCTATTATATTATTTATACCATCATTATTAAACTCTTCCAAACTGTTAAATTCTATTATTGATCTTAATCCATTATTATTAGTATTCATCAGGAACTTATTTCCTTCTTTAATTAGTACTCCATTTTCTCCTTTTGATGGTACCTTTGCCCACTGAATACCTATAAGTATTAAATCTAAATATTTATTTATACTTTTCATATTATAATATATAGCAATAGCTTGCATAAGCTTAAAAGTAAGTCCACTTGTCGATAAGTTCTTATATCTGTATTGGCAACCCTTTTGGTTAGGATTTATGTAAATATAGTCATTAACAAGGTCACTTTCTTCATTTTCAAGAATAATTAAATCAATACCTAGTTTTTTGCATAGCTCAACTTCTTCTTTAGATTTTAATCCAACACCTAAAGTTATTAATAGTTCAGCACCTAAAAAATCTACGTTATTTTTTATATCTACCGAATTTATTCTAGCATCAGTTTCTTGCCTATCGTATATTAAATATTCTACATCAGCATTCAAATATCTTAAAACAAGAATTAACGATGAAACTGCACAAATCCCATCGACATTATATGTACCATAAACAACTATTTTTTGCCTATTATTTACCGCCAAAGCTAATCTCTCTATTGCTTTGTTCATACCCTTAAGTATAAATGGGTTATATCCGCTAATATAATTTGGACAATATATACTTTCCCAGAATTTACGCATGGTTTATTCCTCCATAAAATTAGAAAACACCTTTATTATAAATGATTATAATAAATTTTACAATTATTTTGTTAACAAATGAAAAAACCCCCATTGTGCTGGAGGTTTTTTTCATTTCCAGTAATTAAGCTTTTTGTAATTTTTTCTTTTGGCTTCTAACTCTATCTTTTAAGTATACCCAAATTGGTGATGCTATACATATCGATGAATATGCTCCACTTATGATACCTACAATTAAAGGAATCGTAAATGCTTGAACAGATGGTACTAAAAAGTTCATCGCTATTATAGTAACAACTGTTGCCGAAGAAGTATATAATGATCTTGCTATAGTTTCAGTCAAACTCACATCTGCTACTTCAATTGATTTAGCCCTTCTCATTATCTTTGTATTTTCTCTAATTCTATCAAAAATAACTATCGTATCACACATAGAATATCCTACTATAGTTAATATCGCTGCTATAAAAGGTGTATTTACTGGAATATAAAATATTGAATAAACAGAAATAGTTACTAATATATCATGAATTGTAGCTGCTATAGCCGCTACTCCAAATTTGAATTCAAATCTAATAGCTATATATACTAACATTACTGCAAAAGCCGCAAGTAATGCATATATAGAATTCTGAGTTAACTCTCTACCTACTGATGATCCTATTTCATTCTGTGAAACTAGTACTTTATCATCCAGTTTATATTTAGATTCTAAATCTGATACAATTGATCCTAACTTATCACTATCAAGATCTGCTGATTTTATTTCATATTGATTATTATTAACTGTATTCGTCGAAGCATCTGGTGCATAACTTCGAATGATTGTATCAACCTCTTCTTTATTTATACTTTCATCTAGTTGAAGTACTATTTCAGAACCACCTTTAAAATCTATACCAAAGTTTAGTCCTCTAACACATAAGAATCCCATTCCGATTATAATAATTATTAGGGATATTGAAAACCATAATTTTGTCTTTTCCATTATTCTAAGCATGTTTTTCATCCCCCTTTTTCAAAGTAACACCAAAGTGTGATGGTTTATTTATAATTCCACTTTCAACAGCTAAATTAACAAGTACTTTGGTTACTACTAGACCTGTAAATAAACTTATAACTATACCTATCATAAGTGTAATTGCAAAACCTTTTACCGCTCCAGATCCTATAAAATATAGAATTAGTGATGCAAGTAAAGTTGTCATGTTAGAATCTACTATTGAAGATAATGCATGCTCTGATCCTTTTTTCACTGCCGCCTTAACAGTATAACCTTTCTTTAACTCCTCTTTAGTTCTTTCAAACGTTAGTATATTAGCATCAACAGCCACACCAATTGTAAGTAAGAATGCTGCTATACCAGGAAGAGTCAATGTAACACCTACTTCTATAAAAGCAAAAAGTGTAAGTGTTATATACAAAGTCAAAGCAATATTAGCCATTAATCCTTGAATTCTATAATGGAATAGCATGAATAAAAATACTAATCCAACTCCTATAATTCCTGCCTTAACAGAGTTTGGAAATGCTGTAGCTCCTAGTTCCGCTCCAACATTGCTAACTGAAACTTCTTTAACTGGAAGTGGAAGTGCACCTGCATTAATCATTCCAGCTAATTCTTTATTCTTTTGTAATGTATCATGTGTTTCAATACTTGCTTTTCCACCTGAAATTTGCGAATTTACTCGCGCAGTTGATATTTCTTCGTCATCAAGGTAGATTGAAATATTTTGCCCAATATATTTTCCTGTTGCATCTGCAAACTTTTGTGCACCTTCATCATTTAATTCTAAACCAACTTCATATCCACCATTTTGTTGATTCATTTGTGCAGTTGCTTTTTTTACATCTGAACCTGTTAAAATTTCAGTTCCATCTGGCCCTTTAAAACTCAAATTACCAGACTTAACCAAACTATCTACTATTTCCTTAGAATTAGTTAATCCCGGTACATCTACTCTTATTCTCTTTGGACCTTCTGTTGCTACAATTGTTTCTGCAACACCAAGTTTATTTACTCTTAAAGATAAATGTTCCTTAGCACTTTGTAATTCTTCTGCAGTTACATCATCTTTTTGAATTTCCATAAGAACAGAAACTCCGCCTTGTAAATCTAGTCCTCTAGTTATTACTTTATCAAATGATTTAAATTCCCATCCTCCTAGAACAAATCCTTTAAATCCTGCAAAAGCTAACAGTCCAATTACAGCAATAATTAATATCAACAATGCTGAACTTTTGCTTTTTCTTTTCATCTTAATCCCCCTCTGCATATTATGTCTTTCATTAGGTTAGTATTTACTATATATTCCTTACTGAAAATTTTGGATTACAATTTCATTAACAGTTTCCTTTATTATGTAAAATACTTTAATATTTAAAATTAAGAAATTAAAGTCTTTAAGCTGAATTTTAAAGAACTTATTACTTCTTAATTTTAAATATTATTACATTCTTATGTTGCACATTGTTCATTATAGCACACTATAATTTCTTAATAAAGTTTTTTATTAATGTATGATATAACAATAAAATACTGTTTAACCTTCATTTAAATAAAAATGATTTCACATATGTATAACTTCTTTTAATCTTTGTAACGTTAGTCATTAAAAAGCTGAAGTATCTTATAAATTTATCCCTAGCATCCCAGCAAGAGTACCTACAACTAGTGCTATAATCAATTTAATGAAGTCAAAAAGCTTAAATGCTAATTCTCCATTAAAGCTACTAGATAGTATAAACAATACTAAATAATATGATAGTGCTACTCCAAAGCCTACAAGCCATCCCTTTGATTCATTTTTCTTTGCTCCTATCATTGCTCCTAAACTTAAACTGCATAAAGATATTATTACATATATCATGTTAAAAATACCTTTACTAAATACTAGTTTAGTCATCAATAAAGATAGAATTGTGACTCCTATGAAGCTTAAAATCAAAGTTCCAATAGTACCTTTTACTACTGATCTAAAATATTTACTATTTTCCATCAAAAACACCCCCCAACACTTCATTTTATGAAATATTAAAGGGCATTATGATTAATCCATCTTTATTTTATGAGATATTCCACTCTTCTCTAATTTAATCCTAGTTTTTGCAGGACCACTTTCAATTGTAACTGATTTTTCATCTATATGTGTAATCTTACCTATGATTCCACCTCTTGTCACAATTTCATCATTTACTTTTAATTCATCAATCATACCTTGATATTTCTTTTTTCTCTTCTTTTCAGGTAATATAAGAAGGAAAAAAAATATCACAAATACAAGTAAATAAGGCACTACGCTCGTAAGTAACGCTAACATATTATCCATACTCTTCCTCCAATGTGTTTATTATATTTTTTTCTATTCATGATATGTAGTTTACATTTTATTTACTTTAATGTCAATATAAACCTACTTTTGTTACTCATGTTCATTTAGAAATTGTGTAAAGATCTACATCCTATCCAAATTCATAAATAATCATTTTCAATTATCTGCCTTCCCATTGTGCTAATTTTTCTTCCTTAAATTGCTTGAAATAACCGCCTTCAATTGCATCTCTTATATCTTTCATTAGCTTATTATAAAAATACAAGTTATGTAAAACACATAATCTCATCGCAAGCATTTCCTTTGCTTTAAATAAATGTCTTATATATGCTCTTGTATAATTCTTGCACGTTGGACATTCGCAACCTTCATCAATAGGTCTATCATCAAGTTCATATTTAGCATTCATAAGATTAAGCTTGCCTTCACTACAAAATACATTTCCGTGTCTCCCATTTCTGGCTGGAAGTACGCAATCAAAGAAATCCACACCTCTGTCGACTGCTTCCAATATATTGCTAGGTGTACCTACTCCCATTAAATATATAGGTTTATCTTCTGGCAAATGTGGCACAACTGCATCTATCACTCTATACATTTCTTCATGAGTTTCTCCAACAGCAAGCCCACCTATGGCATATCCATCTAGATCCATCTTAGTTATTTCTTCAGCGTGCTTTATTCTTATATCTTCATAAACTCCACCCTGATTTATTCCAAATAGCATTTGTTCCTTATTTATTGTATCTGGCATAGAATTTAATCTATCCATTTCAATTTTACATCTTTCAAGCCATCTTGTAGTTCTTTCTACTGATCTTTCCACGTATTCTCTAGGTGCTGGATTTTCAATACATTCATCAAAAGCCATTGCTATTGTAGATGCCAAATTACTTTGAATTTGCATTGATTCTTCTGGTCCCATAAATATTTTCTTTCCGTCTATATGTGAATTAAAATACACGCCTTCCTCTTTTATTTTCCTCATCTTAGCTAACGAAAATACTTGAAATCCACCTGAATCTGTGAGAATTGGCCTATCCCAATTCATAAATTTATGTAATCCTCCAAGTTTTTTAACTACTTTATCACTTGGTCTTAAGTGAAGATGATATGTATTAGAAAGTTCAACCTGGCATCCTATCTCCTTTAAATCCATGCTAGAAACTGCACCTTTTATAGCTGCTAATGTTCCAACATTCATGAATACTGGAGTTTGTATAGTTCCATGAGGAGTTTCAAACTGCCCTCTCCTTGCTTTTCCATCCTTTTTTAATAAAGTATACCTTTTACTCACAAGCGTTCACCTCTTAATTATATTTTTACGAAACTCAGCTACCTTTGTTTACTGAGCAACTCTGAGATTCTTTAAAGAAACTAACTTCCATTTAGTTGTTAGCTGAATTATAAAATCAATATCTATTTTCTAATTCATCCCATTTTATATTGAAACACTTGACTATGTCACCTCATCAATGTAATCAAAACTTTTATTTAATAAACATAGCATCTCCAAATGAGAAAAATCTATATTTTTCATTTACTGCTTCTTCATATGCATTCATAACATTTTCTCTTCCTGCTAAAGTTGAAACAAGCATTATCAAAGTAGATTCTGGTAAATGGAAGTTTGTAATTAACTTATCCACTACTTTAAATTTATATCCAGGATAAATAAATATATTAGTCCATCCACTTTGTTCCTTAACAAATCCATTTTCATCGCCAATAGTTTCTAATGTCCTTGTTGAAGTTGTTCCAACAGATATAACCGCATTTCCTCTTTTTTTAGTTTCGTTTATTATATCTGCACTTTCTTTTGAAAGCATATAAAACTCTGAATGCATTTCATGCTCCTCTAGAGATTCAACTTTTACAGGTCTAAAAGTTCCAAGTCCAACATGTAATGTTAAATATACTATGTTAATTCCTTTATTCTTTATTTCTTGCAGCAACTCTTTTGTAAAATGTAATCCCGCAGTAGGTGCTGCAGCAGAACCATTTTCTTTAGAATACACTGTTTGATACCTTTCCCTATCTTCTAATCTCTCATGAATATATGGTGGCAAAGGCATCTCCCCAAGCGAATCTAGAACTTCCTCGAATATTCCATCATAGAAAAATTCAACTATTCTATTTCCATTTTCCTTCACTTCAACTACTTCTGCTTTTAACTTACCTTCTCCAAATGTAAATTTTCTACCAACCTTTGCGGATTTACCTGGCTTTGCTAGACACTCCCATTTATCCTTTTCAATTCTTTTAAGTAGAAGGAACTCAATTTTTCCGCCCGTACCTTCCTTTTCTCCAATCAATCTTGCTGGCATTACTCTCGTATTATTTAATACTAAAGTATCTCCTTCATTTAAGTATTCTATAATATCATGAAATCTCTTATGCTTAATTTCACCAGTTTTCTTATCTAAAACCATAAGTCTTGATGAATCTCTTTGTTCCAACGGATGTTGAGCTATCAACTCTTCTGGTAAGTAAAAATCAAAATCTTTTACGTTCATTTATTTATCTTCTCCTAACTAACAGCTTATTCTTATTATTGACACTTCTAACGAAGTTAAACTTTTGAGAAACTATATCAGTTGTTCAGAACTCAATTTTAAAGTGCTTATTAATAAATCACTACTTAATCTCTATTTATCAAAAAAGCTACCTTGTACTTTCCCATTATTACTTTTGTTTTTTGAAGTATTTACTCTTCCAAGATGTTCATAGGCCTTATCACTAGCTATTCTTCCTCTTGGTGTTCTTATTATAAAGCCTTTTTGAAGCAAGTATGGTTCATATACGTCTTCTATAGTTCCCAATTCCTCACCTATAAAATAGGAAAGTGTTTCAATTCCAACAGGTCCCCCGTTAAAATTATCAATAATAGCTTCAAGTATTTTATTATCAACTTTATCAAATCCCTGATTATCAACTTCCAATAATTCTAAAGCCTCTCTAGCCTCTTTTAATGATACTAGCTTATTAGATTTTACTTCTGAATAATCCCTAACTCTTTTTAATAGCCTATTGGCAATTCTAGGTGTTCCTCTAGATCTCTTAGCAATTTCCAAAGCTCCTTCTTCAGTAATTGTACAGCCAAAAACTAAAGCGCTTCTACTTACTATCTCTTTAAGTTCTTCATCTGTATAATATTCCATGGCACAAAGCACACCAAATCTATCTCTAAGTGGAGATGTAAGCATTCCTATCCTTGTTGTTGCTCCAATTAGTGTAAATTTAGGAAGATCAATTCTTATAGATTTCGCTGTAGCACCTTTTCCTATAACTATATCTAAAGCATAATCCTCCATAGCAGGATATAATATTTCCTCAACATTTCTATTTAGCCTATGTATTTCATCTATAAATAAAACATCATAATCTTTTAATGTTGTTAGTATCGCTGCTAAATCTCCTGCTCTTTCTATTGCTGGTCCAGAAGTAATTTTTAAATCCCCACCCATTTCTTTTGCTATAATATTAGCTAAAGTAGTTTTTCCAAGTCCAGGTGGTCCATATAAAAGTGTATGATCTAATGCTTCTTTTCTATTTTTTGCAGCTTTAATAAATATATCTAATCGCTCTTTTACTTTGTCTTGTCCTATATATTCATTTATTTTTTGAGGTCTTAAACTAAGTTCAGAATTAAAATCTTCTTGCATCTCAGATGGATTAACTATCCTTTCCAAAAAACCTCCCCCTTTTCTTATGAGTCATATATGTATAATTTTTTGCTACTTATGTCTTAGAAGTTTTATCCCATCAACGCCTTTAATGCATTTTTAATGATATTTTCTACACTATCATTCTTATCTATCTTTTTAAGTACTGATTCTGCTTCCTTCTCGCTATACCCTAACGCAATTAACGCGCTTAAAGCTTCTGATAATGCCATAACATTCTCATTATCCTTAGTATCAATTTCCACACTACTATCCAATAATTCATCTGGCTTTAGTTTATCTTTGATCTCTAAAATAATTCTAGCTGCTGTTTTTTTCCCTATTCCCACACCTCTACAGATGTGTTTCTCATCGCCAATCATTATTGCATATTTTAAATTATTAACTCTGCTTATAGATAATAAAGATAATGCTGCTTTTGGTCCAACTCCACTTACTGTTAAAAGAAGCTTAAACATCTCTAGCTCTTCCTTTGAATCAAATCCATATAATCCAATAAAATCTTCCCTTACTATTTGCTCAAGGTAAAGCATAATCTCCTCTCCATTCTTTGGCATAGAGGACATTGTAGCACCTGATGTAAATATCTTGTAGCCTATACCGCTATTCTCTACTATTACATAATCTTTATTTATTCCAATATATTTACCTTTTATATATTCGTACATCTATTTCACACCAACTTTTCTATATCTATAACTATATTTAAAATTTAGCTAAAAAACTAATTTCTACATTATTAAAACCTAACTTATACTTTATCATTTTCAGCCAAATCTTTCAACAATGTATTTTTTAATTAATAAAAGGCATGTAAGTATTAAATTACTAACATGCCTTTTATCAATTAAAATTTACCTATCAGAATTTCCATTATGATAAAAATTCTGACAAGCTTTCTTCTGCATCGTCTTTTGAATTATATTCAAGCTCAAAATTCTTAATTTTGTCTTTATCTATCTCGCTTAATTTATCTACTTTTTTACTATTAGTATACACATCTTCGCTATTTTCAATTGATAAAGTACCATTATCATCAGTTTTATATATAGCTAAAAAGCCATCTTTTTCTCCAATATAATATTTATTAGGTTTTACAGCTTTAGAAGCATCTCTTTTATAAGTCATTTCTCCATTAGATTCTACTTCTAAAACATATCCCTTATCTTTTAATGCCTTTGATAATTCCGTTTCTGTTAAATTCTTATCTATATTTAATTCTTTCTTTAACTCTGACAATGTTAATTCTTTTTCTTTCTTTTCACCTGCATATAAATAAATTTTTATATTATCATTTAATTTATTATTTATTTCACTTGATGATACAGGATTATTTTTAGCATTTTTGTTACTTATATACTTTTCCGAAAAATAATATGTTATAGAAAATATAAGTGCTAATGCTAATGTCATACCTATGAATAATTTCTTTTTATTTACCATAATAATCACTCCTTATCAAGGAGTATAGCCATTATTTCTATATTTATACAAAAATATTCTTCCAATGTATAAATTAAGAATCTTTATAAAGGATTTACTATTTAGGAGCGATTATCTATCAACTTTTTCTAAAAGCATGTTTTATGGCACTTATTAGTATAATCCATGTTATTTTAAAACAATTCCTATAATGTATAATAGCATTTATTATCAACACGAATACTATTAATTCAATATAATATAATAGTACTGTCAATATTGGCTTTGCATTCATCCACTTCATATCTAAAAACATTGAAGTTAAAAATGATAATCCGAATATAACTACGCTAAGAATTATAAGTCCTTTTATCATTCCCTTAAAATCTTCATGACTTGGTGCTATCCCACTTATTAGCAGTAGAAATAAAAATATAGTTATTATACCTTCTTTACTCAATATTATTCTCGGATCTAGTATCCTAGATATATCAGCAACTTTATCTTTTAATACGAATTTACTCTCTATAAATATGAATAATGGTATATTTATTATGACAGGTGCTATAGCTATAAGAAATTCCTTAATGCTAATTAAAAATGGCATACTGCTTCCAACCCTTGACCTTATAAATCCTGGTCTGTTTCCTTTTGGCAAAAGTTGTACTTGTTCTATTTTAGCAAGGCATAAAATTGCAACCAATAAATGTGCAAGTTCATGAGCTGGTGTACTTAACGCATATATAAATTTAGCCACTCCTGCATTTATACTACTCAGTGCTCCTTGAAAAACCGATTGTATAAATCTTAATACATAGTAATACGAAAAATATATCAATAAAAAAATACCCACTGACTTAATTGCTGTTTCCATTTTAACAACGCCCCCACTATCTTACTCTATTTATAAAGCCACATTTTTTGCATAATTCTTCTACTGCCTTTCTTCCGGAAAAACCATTATATATGTCTTTAGCTCTTTTTGAACTTAAAATTTCTTCTAATGTATTATCAAAGATATTACCAAGTGCTATGCTGCCATCACTATCTAAACAACAAGGCACTACTGTTCCATCTACTAATATTCCCACTTGATCTCTAAGCCCATAGCAGAAGACTCTTTCTCCTAACTCCTCAACTTGCAATGATGGCCACTTAAATTTCTCTCCCATACTAAGATATACATTATTTTTTAATTTAAAACTATTTTTTTCCTTCAAACTTTCTCTCAAACTGGATTTTATATCAAAACTTTGTTCAAGAAATTCAAAAATATCAATATTCATGCTATTACTAGCAGTATACTTTGTATCTAAATTCCACAACCTTAACGCAGTAATTATATTAGTTTTTTCACTGGCTTCTTTAACAAATTCAATTATATTATCTATATATTTACTAAAGTCAACCTGTCCCTCATTCGCTTCAAAGCTATGAAGGGAAATATTAACTTGCCTTAAAGCATTTGAACTAAGTAATACATCCTTAACTTCACTTATTAAAGTTCCATTAGTAGTTATATTAACCTTTAATGAATTTTCATTACTTATATCCAAAAAACTCTTTATATTTTCATTTAAAAATGGTTCTCCCATTAGATGAAAATATACATAATCAGTATGTGATTTCACACTATTTACGATATGTTGAAAACTTTTCTTATCCATAAACTTAAGTTCCCTATTTGTTTTAGGACAAAAATTACAACTTAAATTACACACATTTGTTATCTCTATATAAATCTTTTTAAATTTCTTCATTTAATTATTACTCCAATCAATACATTTAGATAAAAATAAAGTATATTTTATTTCTCAAACTAGTATATATTTTAATCCCCACCTTTGCAAGAAAATCACTACTTTCACAAAATTATTTTACAATAAAAATTCCACCTAAATCTAATATAAAACTTAGATGGATATATGAATCAACTTATATTAAACATTTTAATTATAATAATCAATTATTATCTTTATAAAAGACAAAGAGCAAGTGAATCTTACTAACTTCACTTGCTCTTTCTTAGTTACTGATTTTAACGTTGTCCGCCAACTGGGTACGACCGTCTGTCGTACATTGCTTCCGGGATTTTTCCGTTGCCCGTCACCAACTGTATATCTCTTGAGATATACTCTTCTGCCGGATTGAAGTGTCAGTACACTAAGATAAATTAAACCTTTATCTTGATTTAATTATATCTCATTTTATTATTAATTGCAATAGTTTTTTGAATTTTCTGAATAATTATATTTTTTATAATAAAATCCATATACTAGATTTAATGCAATATGTTTTCTTTTACGTTTAATTACTAAATGTAATTTTATATAATTATTCTTTTAACTTTTAAAGTATTCATCTATCCAAATATATAAATGAAAGTTAATTTATAACTACTTTAGTTCCCCTAGGTATATTGTCATAAATCCACTTAGCATTTTCTTTGGCTAACCTTATGCACCCATCTGATAGCTTCATACCTAACCTTCCATCCCTAACTGATCCATTCAAATTATAGATTATCGAATGAAATAAATAATTTCCTTTAAACTGTGTATAATACCAACACTTGTATCCCTTATTTACGCCAAAATACAGTCCCTTTATTCCAACTTTATAAGTTCCTTTAGGTGTGGGTGTTGAGGCTTTTCCCAAAGTGCACAAATAACTATGAATTAGGTTCCACTTATTTGTACTTCCTTTAAAAATATTCACTTTAAAGCTTCCAGTATCCACCCAAATCAAGTAGTTGGTTTCACTAGAATAATTCTTAGAGTTTACATAATCTGCAGAGCTAATACGGTCACCCGACACATCTGCTCTAATGCCATTTTTTTTAATCCTAATGCCTCTTAATACTTTAGATAAAATTTTTTTCATAATTAAAATCCTAATTTAGTAATACATATTAATATATGTATTATGCATTAATTTTGATTTCTATTATTCTAAATGCTCCACTCTATATCCAATTTCTTTATTTGCTAGTCGATAACCTTCCTTAATCATTTCAACCTCGCTAATTTCATTACCAAGTAAGCTATCTATAGTAATCTGATTCCTATTGCTGAAGTATTTACTTAAAAGTTTCTCTTCTATTTTTTCTTGAGACGCCAAAGTATAGTCATCCAAAATGTGCTTAACATTAAATCCGTTTTCCCTTAATGATCTTCCAACTAATATACTCCTATGACACCTTATAGGATCCTGCATAGCTCCAAGAAGTGCAATATTATAACCTTTCTGACATCCTGTTTTTAATCTCTCAATTCCTATTAAAAAATCTTCTTCTATAATTACCTTTTCAAAATCAGAATATCCTTCCTTATTATAAGACTTTTTATCTTGCCTTTGAGCCGCAAGTTCTTTAGCCATATATATGTATATAAATCCTTCTTTTTTTAAAGTTTCAGCTATTGTTTCCTTATTATATTGAACATTATATTTCGAATACGGAGTTCCTCTTATATCTACAACAGTATCAATATTATAAGTCTTTAGCATGTCTATTAATTTCTCTACAGGATAGTTAGAATGTCCTATTGTGTATATGTCCATTTACTTGAACTCCTCTCTTTATATTATATTATTTTTTCTTTTTCTGTAATTATACCTTGCTCTTTCCGTAAAATTCTCTTAGTATAACCCTTACTTCTATCTTCTCCACAGCTCTTTTAATTTTTTGATATTTTAAATCCTAGCTATAAAAATATAGTAACATAAAATCTAATTAGAAAATAAGAACATGTCTATAATAATGCATTTTAAAATATACGTTCTAATAAAAAATATACATCTACCTGTAATTAATAAAACTTATACTATATCTTCATTGTGGTAATAATCACTAAATGGAGGTGTTTTAATGATTACTTTTATAAGAAACTATTCTCTTAAAAATATAAAAATAAAATTTTTAGCTCTATATATTCTGAATGTAACAGACATAATATTTACTATTTTACTCTTAAATACTGGTTTTTACGTAGAAGCAAATATTTTCATGTTAGAAGTAGTAAAAAGTCCAACTATAAGTTTTTTATTAAAAATATTAGCTCCTGCAGTTCTTCTCGTATTCATATATTTTAGAATGAAAGATGCAACGAATAAACAACTAAAGTGCTGTAACTACTTTATTAATGGAATCATCATATTCTACGGTCTAATAAACACATTTCATATTATCTGGTTTGCATTATTACCTATGTTTATTTTCATATTTTGATTTGCTAACTCTTTTGAAAATCAGTATCTAATTTTTTAAATATAAATTTATTATATTAATTAATATGTTCAAGTTTCTATCCTAACCCATTTATCTTCGCGCTTTTCTGTTATTATTAAAAGCTAATTTTTCGTAAATGCCCCATATTAAGTTTATTAAAAATATAATTAATAACTAGTAATATTTTCAATTAATTGAACAACAAGAAAAAGATATATTCTTTATTTTTAAAAATGAATTTTTCCTAGAGACAAAATTCATTTTTTATGTTATAATTCAAAATGTTGCTAAGTTATCATAATAATTTGCAACTCGAAATGATAATAGTGTCATATTTAATATTATTTTTATTCAAATTTTAAACTAAGGAAGGAGAATTTACTATGAAGAAAATTAAATTTGGTCTAGCATTACAAATTCTTGCAGGACTTATACTTGGAATTATAGTAGGTGGATTTTTTTATGGAAATCCAGCTGTTGAGGCATATTTAAAGCCTATTGGAGATATTTTTATTCGTCTAATCAAAATGATTGTAGTTCCAATCGTCTTTTCATCTCTTATAGTTGGTATTGCTGGAGCAGGAGATATTAAGCAGGTTGGAAGACTTGGAGGAAAAACTCTTCTTTATTTTGAAGTGGTAACAACTATTGCTATTGTATTAGGACTTTTAATAGCTAATGTATTTCATCCAGGTACAGGAATAAATATGCAAGAGCTTGCTAAATCTAGCATCGATGCTTATGTAAGCACTGCAGAAAATGTATCGCATCATAGCTTTGCTGATACATTTATAAATATTGTTCCTACTAATATTTTTGATTCACTTACAAGGGGAGATATGCTTTCAGTCATTTTCTTTTCTGTTATGTTCGGTTTAGGAGTTGCTGCAATTGGCGAAAAAGGGAAACCTGTTATACAGTTTGCTCAAGGAACGGCTGATGCAATGTTTTGGGTAACAAATCAAATAATGAAGACAGCTCCTTTTGGAGTATTTGCTTTAATTGGTGTGACAGTTTCTAAGTTTGGACTTTCATCTTTAATTCCACTTGGAAAACTAATAGTTACAACTTATGGTTCAATGATTTTATTTATACTACTAATATTTGGACTAATTGCAAAATTAGTTGGGACAAGTATCTTTTCAATCATAAGAATTTTAAAAGACGAACTTATACTTGCTTATAGCACAGCAAGCTCAGAAACAGTTTTACCTAAAATCATGGAGAAAATGGAGAAGTTCGGATGTCCTAAAGCTATTGCAACCTTTGTAGTACCAACAGGTTATTCTTTTAATCTAGATGGTTCTACTCTTTACCAAGCTATTGCAGCAATATTTATTGCACAATTATATGGTATTAATTTATCAATACCAGCTCAAATTAATTTAATGCTTGTATTGATGCTTACTTCAAAAGGTATAGCAGGTGTACCAGGAGTATCTTTTGTAGTTTTACTAGCCACTCTTGGTTCTGTTGGAATTCCAGCCGAAGGCCTAGCTTTTATAGCTGGAATAGATCGTATACTTGACATGGCTAGAACTGTTGTGAATGTATTAGGTAATTCTTTAGCAGTTGTTGTTGTATCAAAATGGGAAGGAAAGTATAATTCTATAAAGGGTAAAGAATATGTAGAATCCATAAAAAAAGCGGCTTAATTCTACAACAGAAAGGTGATTGTTCATCTAGAAATTATTTTCTAAATGAACAATCACCTTTTTATTTCTATATCCTATTATTCTAGATCAATTGTTATATTTATTTATACTTATCTTAATATATAATTATATTAGATAAGTTCTTTTTCTATTATCTACAACTTATCTATAATCTTTTTCTGTATATATCTAATTACATCGCCTCTACTGATAACTCCTACTACTTTTCTGTCTTTATCTATAACAGGTATCTTTTTAAAGTTATGTTTTGAGAAAATAGACAAAACCTTTTCCATAGTATCTTCTGGAAGAACACAGCAAATATCTTTACATTTTGCAATAGTCATGATATTAGTATCCTTTATCAGTCCAATCTCTTCTTCTAATTCTTCCCTTTTAAGATAAAATACATATGAAATAAAATCATACATTTTTCCTTCCTTAGGATTTATGCTTCTTATTATATCCCCATCACTTACAATACCCGAAAGTATTCCCTTGTTATCTACTATTGGTACTCCGCCTATTTTATTTGTGACTAATATCTTCATTACATCTTTAATAGTATTTTCTTTACTTGCGGAAATTACATCAGTAATCATAAAATCCTTTACTTTCATTATTCTATCCCCTTTACTCAATTTAATTTATAAGTATTTTCTTATTTATCTATTAAATTCATTAGTAAAATTTTATATTATTTTTATATTAATATCTTTTTAATTTATACACTACTTTACAATAAAATTAACTGACTCCGTCATGCGAAGCAATAAAATCTATTACATCTTTAGCAGTTGATAT
>NZ_JBJIAB010000054.1:0-33450 GCF_045310795.1 Candidatus Clostridium helianthi | reverse complement strand
AACCACGAAAGCTTACAGAAGCTGAAAGAAAGAGGATTGAAGCAAACCTCATATAGGTGTGACAAATGCTGCGATACCGGATGGATACTAATTAAGCAGGAGCATATGCAACCTCTTGCTGTAGCTTGTGAATGCAGGAAAATAGAAAAGCTAAAAAGTGAATGGAAGTATTCAGGAATCAATGTTGAGCAAAGTAAACTTACTTTCTCTAGTTTTGAAATTTGGAATGAAGCGTCAAGTAAAATTAAGGATACTGCTGCAGCTTATTGTACTGATTTTGATGAAATTAGAAACAATAGGCGCAATAGCATTTTATTATGCGGTCAGGTTGGCAGCGGTAAAACGCACTGCAGTATTGCTGTTGCATTAAACTTTTTAAAGCAAAGAATTAAAGTGGTGTACATGCCTTATCGTGATGTAATCACAAAGATAAAACAAAATATGATTGATGAAGAATATTATACTAGGACAATTTCAAAGTATCAATTATGCGAGGTCCTACTTATTGATGACCTCTTCAAGGGGAAAGTAACTGAAAGTGATGTAAATATTATTTTTGAAATCATTAATTATAGGTATCTTAACTTTCTGCCTATTATAGTCAGCAGCGAATTTTCTATTGATAGACTATTAGCTTTTGATGAGGGGGTTTCTTCAAGAATATATGAAATGTCAAAAGATTATGTAGTAGAAATTGAGAAGGATATTAGGAATAACTATAGACTTAGGTAAATTTAGAATTCACAATGCTCAATTCACAATAAACAATTACAGAGTTAAATTCGCATGAAAATGGATTTTTTTGAGAATTAATCAAAATTAAATTATGAAGGGAAGTTATTTAAATGAAAGCATCAGGAATAGTAAGAAATCTTGATAATTTGGGAAGGGTTGTAATACCAAAGGAAATAAGAAAGGTATTAGGAATTAATGAAGGGGATCCAATCGAAATAACTAAGGTTAATAATGATATAGTTTTGAGGAAATATAGTAAAGGATGCATCTTTTGTGGAAGTGATAAAGATATAAGTGAATTTAATAATTTGCTTGTTTGTAGTGACTGCAGAAAGACTTTAGGACAGAATTAGAATGAACAGGCCGAAAGATTTACCTAACCGCCTGGAATGCGCATACTGCAAGAGGAATTATAAGCATGGTGGAGAATGTCAGGGGAAAAGCACAAATAGAAATGAAGATGGATGTCTTTATTTTAGCATGGATGAAAAAGGTTGTATAAGAAATACGGATCAAAATATACCTTTCAATTTATATAGTGATATTCCACCGGTTGGTATGTGGAGGGATGGATGGACAATATATAATCAAGATACAAAAATCAGAATAAATAAGATATATGCTTTAAGCTGGAATGAAAGAAAAGGTTTGCTGTATATTAAATGTAATTTTGATTATTTTATTAATGAGTTTAGTGAAGATTATAAAAAAGAAGCTAATAAGCCAAATCTAAGGGTTATTAAATAAGTTAATATGAAATGAATATTTTATATTATAGAAGTATTAAAAAGATAAAATTCTGAGGAAAGGGGATAAGCAAAATGGGAGGTTTACTAATTTTCAAAGATGAAAGATTTGGAGAAATAAGATGGGTAAAAATTAATAATAAAGATTATGCTGTAGGGATTGATATAGCAAAAGCTTTAGGATATAAAAAGCCTAATGATGCAATTTCAAGACATTGCAGGGGGGCCGTGAAACACGGAGTAGGGGTAGTTACTGGAAAGAGAAAAGATGGAACGGATGCTATCCAAAATGTAGAAATGAGTTTAATACCGGAAGGGGATGTATACCGCCTAACTGCAAAATCCGAATTACCAGGAGCAGTAAAATTTGAAGCATGGATTTTTGATGAAATACTACCTTGTATACGAAAAACAGGAATGTATGCTACAGATGAATTATTAGATAATCCTGATTTACTTATTGCTGCAGCTACAAAGTTAAAAGAAGAAAGAGAAGGAAGATTAGAAGCTGAAAAGAGAGTGAAATTATTAGAACCAAAAGCACAATTCTATGATGATGTTGCAGGCTCTAAAGATGCAATTGAAATGGGACATGTTGCAAAAGTTCTTGGTATTAAGAGAATGGGAAGAAATAGACTATTTTCATTATTAAGAGATAAAAAAGTCTTAGATAAAAATAATATTCCTTATCAGCAGTTTGTAGATTCTGGTTATTTTCGCATATTGGAACAAAAGTATACTGTACCTAGTGGAGAAACTAAAATTAATATAAAAACCATGGTATTTCAGAAGGGGATAGATTTCATAGGAAGAAAGATTAGAGAGTTATAAATTAAAGATTTGTATGAGAATTCATATATATAAATGGAGGCTATCCTATTCGTAAGGACAACCTCCATTTTTAAAAAAAGCAACTAAGCTACTTCATATTTAGTAACTTGTCTTTGAGTCAATTGAGCACTAGATTTCTTAACTAAATCGCCAGAATTAGTTTTGAAAATATTCTTGGCAATAACAACATCCATAAGTGCATTTACTTCATCTTTAGTGAGAGTAGATTTAACACCACTAACGCTTAAAGTAGTCTTTAAACCAGCAGCAGTTAAAAAAGTCATAGCTAAAGTGTATTCCATTTAACATACCTCCAATCTTAAAAATTTACTTAGGAATGCTATCCTAAGCATTTACTAAACTAGAAGATTCATTTATAAAGTAATCTCTAGTTGAAGCTTCCATAACGCCTTTTATTGCTTCAGCAACATCATAGACATTTTGAGGAGCAGCATCTGTTTTTACACCAGAAAAAGTCTTCTTGCTGTAGATCGCGTCCCCCGCTTTATCAGTCCCGCTTTGAACTTCAATGCTTAGGGATGCAGTTTGAATTGATTTTGTTACAGCCATAGTTTTTACCTCCTTCATTTTGTTTTCATAAAGGATATATGGACAAATGTTCGCTATTACATAAATAAATAAAATTTATTTGTTTTTTAATCAACAAAAGAACTAAAACAGATTAAAAGTATTCAAAGGATAAGTATGTAGTAATAATAAAAAAATAAAAGCTCTCGGTTTTGTAGATCAATTTGTATTGTGCTTTTAGCACAATAGTTTTTGATAGATGGCAATATTGTTAAAATAAAAGTGATAGTTATAATTAAAGTATAGTTAAACATTGATTGGAGGAATAGTAATGGAATATGAAGTTCAAAAACACTTGCACTATGCTGGAATACCAAGCTTTAATCTTTATCCAGTAACCAGAGATCTTAATGATGTAGATATTGTTGTAATGGGAGTACCTTTTGATAGTGGTGTTACTAACAGACCAGGTGCAAGGTTAGGACCAAGAGCAATACGCAATATGAGTCAGTTGACATGTTGCTTTAAATATCCATGGAATTGTAAATTAAGCGATGAGGCTAAAATTATAGATTATGGAGATATTGGTTTTTATGTTGGTGCTGATACAACAAATATAATGCTTGAGGAAACATATAAACATGCTAAAAAGATCATTGATGCGGGTTGTAAGCTCCTTACATTAGGTGGAGATCATACAATTCCTTATGGTATGGTACGTGCAGCAAGTGAAAAGTATGGAAAGCTTGCATTACTACATTTTGATTCACATCAAGACAGTACACCAAGTACAGGAAAAAATGTTTCACATGCAAATTTTGCATATGATTTACAGGAGGAAGGATGTGTTGATCCAAGCCATTCAGTACAGGTATTTATACGTACAGAAATGTCTGAATGTGGATACAATATTATTTATGCTCAAGATGCAGTCTTTATGAACATGGAAGAATTGGCTGAGAAAATTAAAAAGATTATTGGGGACATGCCTGTGTATATAACATTTGATATAGACGCATTAGATCCTTCAGCAGCTCCAGGAACAGGGACTCCAGTTATTGGAGGACCATCAACAGCTCAAATGCGTAAACTATTGTATAACTTAAAAGGGTTAAATGTAGTTGCAGCAGATTTAGTTGAAGTTTTGCCGGCATATGATCATAGTGAAATTACGGCTTTAGCAGCAGCAAATATTGCTCAGGATTTAATGCATCTTATGTATGAAAAGTAATAGAAATAGAATAAAATTTATAAATCAAAGGCGATTTTCAAATTAGATTTTGGGGTCGTTTTTTTTTGATAGTGTAAAGAAAGCAATAAAAAATATAAGTAAAAATCAACCGGAATTTATTAACCAGAGGAGGCATAATTATGAAAAAGAAAATTTTAGGTAGTATGCTTGCAGTATTTATGATGTTTTCATTGGCTGCGTGCGGAAATGGAAAAACAGTCGATAGTTCAGCAAAAAAAGAAGGTGAACTTACTAAAGTAACGTTAGGTATGACTACATGGCCAACAAATGAACTTTACTATCTTGCAAAAGAAAAAGGAATCTTTGAAAAAAATGGACTGGATGTAGAGATTCAAGAATTTACTTCTACAACAGAAAGTTCAAATGCATTTGTAGGTGGCAAATTAGATTTTTGTACAGCCCCATCTTCAGAAACAATAGCCCCATATAGTCAAGGAGGTAAATTTAGTGTTGTCTTAGTTTCTGACAAATCGAATGGATGTGAAGGGTTGATTGCTAAGCCAGAAATTAAAAGCATTAAAGACTTAAAAGGAAAAACAGTAGCTACTCAGTTATATAGTGTTGATCATATGTTTTTACTAACACTTTTAAATGATGCAGGGATGTCAAAGTCAGATATAAATATTGTTGACATGTCAATTCAACAAGCAGGTAATGCTTTTGTTGCTGGGCAAGTTGATGCAGCCTGTGTTTGGGATCCATATTTCTCAAATGCAAAGAATTCAGGTGGAACAGTTCTATATTCCTCAAAAGATAATCCAGATTTAATTACGGATGCACTTTTAGCTTCATCTGATATAGTAAACAATAAGCCGGAAGTTGTGCAAGCAGTTGTTAAAAGTTTTTTTGAAGCTAGAGAATATTGGAAGCAAAATCCTGATGAAGCAAATGAATTTATGGCTACAAAAATGGGTGTAGATAAAAAGGAATTTGCTAGCGAAATGGAAGGTCTAATTATTCCTGATATTGATGAAGAACTTAAATTATTTGAAGAAGCTGATAACTATACTTATTGGGGATATACACAAAATAAGATTGAAAGCTTTATGAAAGAACTTGGAGTTATAACTAAGGAGGTTGATTGTAAAGATCTGCTTAATGATAAGTTTGTAAAGGAATATGCAAAAAGCAAGTAGATAAAATGGAAAACGTTATGTACGAATGATGCATAACGATTTTTCTATTTTTTAAGTTAATTAGTTCAATATACATACTATGGGTTGTTGTAGATCCATATAGTAAAATTGATTGTTTTACATAAATATGTTATAACTTAATATAAATCTGGAAAATTATTTTCATTTATGATTATTAATATGATAAAAGTCAAAACAAAATTAATAAAATATAAATGTAAATTTATAAAAAATGGGGCGGGGGTTGTTGAAAAATGAATTGTGAAGATTTACTTCATATAAAGCAGCTCAAAGAGGGCTTAGAGCTTATTGCAGGTGAAAGTGGATTAAACCGCTATATAAGATGGTTATATTTTGCAGATTGCATTCAATGTTTGAGTGAAGATTATGATTTTGGTGAGCTGATTCATGGCGGAGAGTTAGTTATTGTTACCAATGAGAGTTTGACGAATAATGAAAAAAGAATGCTAGAAATTATTAGAACAGCGGAAGAACAAAAAGTTGCAGGAATTGTTATTAATGAGGGGCAGATTTTAGATTCAGTTAAAAACATTTGCAATGAATTAGAAATACCTCTATTTGAAATATCTATTAATTTGCATTTGATAGATTTTTCTCAAATAATTTGCAAAGCATTAGTGGAAGAAGAAAGCAATGCAAATTCAATGGAACGAATTTTATCTAATATTTTGTATGTAGACAATTTTTCAGTAGAGAATATAATTGAACAAGCTCAGTATTATGGAATTAATTTAAATAGAAGTTATCAAATTGCAGTATTTCATATTGATAATTTAAATGAGGAGCTACAAAAATTACAGATTAAGGATAATGGTTATATTAATGAAATAAAAGAGAACATAAAAAAAAGTATAAAAAGGGAATTTAATAATTATGGACTTAGACATATGATGACATTAATACAAGGTGAATTTGCGGTAGCATTAATTCCTACAGATATGTTTAGTGATGATTTATTAATTATGATACTGAAAAATATTGTGAAAAAGGTTGAAATGTCATATCATCTACAAATAGTTGTTGGGGTAGGAAGTAGTTATAGCTATATAGAAGAAATAAAGCTTAGTTATCAAGAAGCAAAAAATACAATAAAAATTTCAAATATTTTGAATTCTAAAGAACAGATTTATTTCTATAATAATCTTGGATTATATGCATTTTTAAGTCAAATTAAAAATGATAAATTTTTAGATAATTATAAAAATAGTAAATTAAAAGTATTAGAAGATGCTGACAAAATTCAGGATGGATGCTTATGCGATACTTTAGAGGCTTATTTAGATAATAATTGTAATGCAAATGCAACTGCAGAAGCTTTATTTATTCATAGAAATACTATGCGCTATAGAATGGACAAGATTAAAAAGATATTAGGAACTGACTTAACAGATGTATCATCATTTTTAGAGTTAAAACTTGCTTTTGCAATAAAGAAATATCGTGATAATATTAGTGTCTAGCAATAACATATAACATAAATTTATGTGGTGATAAAACGAAATGATATATATTTTTATTCCGCAGGGCTATGAAAATTTCTCATTCTTTGTGCTAAAGGCACAAGTATAATTATGGATTGATTCCATTGTCAATGAGTTAGTTAAAAGCTTATAATTAAATCAAGAAATAAAGGAAAAGCAAAGGCGCTTTAAATATAGAAATATATTTATGCGTTTTTGCTTTTTTTATAAGCAAAAAGAGAATTAACACAAGAAAGGAAGTAAAGATTATGAAGATGATAAAGGCAATAATAAGACCAGAAAAATGTGAAGAGGTTTTAAAGAAGATGTGTGACAATGGATTTCGTGCTGTAACACGATTTGGAATTTTGGGGAGAGGAAAACAAAGAGGATTAAAAGTAGAAGATGTATATTATGATGAAATTCCTAAAGAAACCCTAATGATTGTTGTAGATGATAGTGATGTTGATAAGGTTACAGATATCATCGTTAAGAATTCGAGGACAAGCAATGAAGGTTCTTTTGGGGATGGGAAAATATTTATTCTTCCAGTTGAAAAGGTAATAACAATAAGTAACGGTAAAAATGAATTATAGGAGGCACATTTTATGAAGCAAATTGTTGTAATAATAAGACCTAATTTGTATTTTAAGACAAAACAGGCATTAAGCGATCACAGATTTTTTGCAATGAGTTCCAAAGAGGTGCTTGGAAGAGGAAAACGAGCAGTTCAATTTACATCAGGAGAAGGGGATCCAGCCACAGATGATATATATAATAATACGTTAATTGCAAAAAAAATGATCGAAATGATAGTTAGAGATGAAGAAGTTGATGAAGTCATTAATGTAATTATGTCTGTAAATCATAGTAATATGAATGGCGATGGAAAGATTTTCATTTTACCTGTTGATGAAAGCATAAGAGTTCATACAGGTGAAAAGGGTGATGATGCGTTAATGTAAAACTAGTGTTATTAAGGAGTGAATTATATGAAAGCTAAGGGAGATAAAGGTGATTTTAGGCTAAGAAAAGATATAACAAAATCTCGTTATGGAATAATTACAATATCAACGTTTGTTATTATTTTTGCTTTATGGCTTGCAACTAATATGAGCGGCTATGTAAAAGAAATGTTTCTTCCATCTCCTATTAATGTTATTAGTGATATTGTAAATGGAGTAAAAGAAGGAAACTTATGGAATAATATGGGAGCTAGTATTTACCGTATTACAATGGGATTTATTTTAGCAGTTGTACTTGGTGTACCGCTTGGAATTTTTGCAGGGTGTTTTAAACCATTTGAAGCAGTTATAAATCCAATTTGCGAATTTATAAGATATATGCCTGTACCAGCATTTGTACCTCTTGTCATGGTATGGTGCGGCATTGGAGAAACAGCTAAGATTATGGTTGTATTTTTAGGAGCTTTTTTTCAGTTGGTTTTAATGATTGCTGATGATGCAAGATCAGTTCCAGATGATTTATTATCTGCAAGTTATACTTTAGGAACAACAAGGTGGACAACAATAACAAGGGTATTGATTCCAGCTATGGCTCCCAGAATGATGATTACATTAAGAATGATGATTGGATGGGCTTGGACTTACTTAACAGTTGCAGAACTTGTTGCATCTAGTTCGGGTTTAGGATATCAAATATTGAATGCACAAAGATTTTTCCATACGCAAAGTATTTTTTCTGGTATTTTAGTAATTGGCCTTTTGGGGTTGATTACAGATAGAATATTTGCATTTGTAACAAAGAAGATGTTTCCATGGAATGAGTAAGAAGGAGGAATAAAAAATGTTAGTAAAAGAGAGATATAATAATGCTGGTGCCAGCTTAGAGGCAACTGTAGCAAGCACTAAGATTCTTGTTAAACATATTGATAAGATTTATACCTCCAATAAAAAAAGCACTACGGCAATTAAAGATGTGTCAATAAACATTCAGGATAACGACTTTGTATGTATTGTAGGACCTTCTGGATGTGGAAAATCTACATTGTTACATATGCTTGCTGGATTAGATTTTCCTACAGTTGGAGACATTATTGTAAATGATAAAAAAGTGACTGGACCTGGACCTGATAGAGGCATGGTATTTCAATCATATACTTTGTTTCCATGGATGACAGTAGAGGATAATATCAAATTTGGACTAAAAACTAAAAAAATGTCTAAAGAAAAACAAGATGAAATTACTAGCAAATATTTGGATGTTATAGGACTTAGCAAATTCGCTAAAAGTTATCCTAAAGAATTATCAGGTGGTATGAAACAGAGAGTAGCAATAGCAAGAGCTCTTGCAAATCAACCAGAAGTGCTGTTAATGGACGAGCCATTTGGAGCTTTAGATCCACATACAAAATCTATGATGCAGCTATTACTTCGAGAATTATGGGAAAAAGAACATCCTACAGTAGTATTCATAACACATGATATTGATGAAGCAGTGTTTTTAGCTAATAAAATATATGTTATGTCGGCAAGGCCAGGAAAAGTTATCAAACAAGTAAATGTATATCTACCGCATAAAAGAGAATTGGAATTAAAAGATACAAAAGAATTTATTGAAATCAGAAAAGGAATTAACAATTTATTGTATGCCCCAGACGGACATAATTAGAAACTCGATAAAAGAATAGTAATAGAATAGAAAGGAAGTCTTAATCGTGTTAAGAGATGAATTACCTAAAATCATTACAGGTTCTGTACCTGGACCAAAATCAAAAGAGTTATTAAATCGTAGAAATGCAGCTATACCTAAAGCATTAAGTGGAAGTACTTATCCAATTTGTATTAAAAGAGGAGAAGGCGCAATTTTAGAAGACTTAGACGGAAATAAGTATATTGACTGGATTGGAGGTGTTGGCGTTTTAAATGTTGGATATACAAGACCGGAAATAGTAGAAGCTGTAAAAGAGCAGTCAGAAAAATATTTCCATACAATTTTTAATGTTGTTGTACATGAGGGTTATGTAGAGCTTGCAGAAAAATTTAATGAGATAATGCCTTGCCGCGGAACAAAGAAAAAGACTTTTTTTGCTAATAGTGGTGCTGAGGCTGATGAAAATGCTATAAAAGTTGCAAAGGCTTATACTAAGCGTCAAAATGTAATTTGTTTTTCAGGAGCATTTCATGGCCGTACTAATTTAACTATGGCATTAACAGCTAAAAAAGCTTATTCACTTGGAATGGGACCTTTCCCAAGCGGTATTTACAGAACAGAATTTCCATATCTTTACCGTGCTCCTAAAGGCTATACAGAAGAGGAAGCTATTAATTACTATATAGAAAAACTAAAAAAGATATTTGATGAAGCAACTCCAGCTTCTGATGTTGCAGCAATGCTTATCGAACCAATTCAAGGAGAAGGCGGATTTGTGCCTGCACCAATTGAATGGGTAAAGGCGGTACGGAAAATTTGTGATGAAAATGGAATTTTGATGATTGCAGATGAAGTTCAATGTGGTAATTGCAGAACAGGAAAATATTTTGCATCAGAGTATTGGGCTGAAGCTGGAGCAGCTCCGGATATTGTTGCTACTGCAAAATCTATGGGGGCAGGTATGCCAATTAGTGCGATTACAGCAAGAGAAGAAATTATGGATTCTGTAGTTCCAGGAACTATTGGTGGTACTTTCTGTGGAAACCCACTTGCATGTGCTTCAGCATTAAAAACAATGGAAATTATGAAGAAGGAAGACTTTTCAGGAAAAGCTGCTAAAATTGCAGATAAAGTAATGAAAACTTATATGAGATTTAAGGAAAAGTATGAAGTTGTAGGCGACGTTCGTGGTTTAGGCGCAATGATTGGAATTGAGTTTGTAAAAAATAAAAAGGATAAAGAACCATATCCAGAATTGGTTAATAATTTAGTTCAAGCAGCTATTCAAAAAGGATTATTAATTGAAAATGCAGGATCTGCTGGTAATGTTATTAGATTCCTTGCACCACTTTGTATTACAGATGAACAGTTAGATAGAGGATTAGAAATATTTGAAGAAACACTAAAGGAAACATTAGATAAATTAAGTTAAGGATACTATTGTAATATAAGATGCTCAGTTAGTATTAGGTTACTCATTGGGCATGATTTGTTTATGAATTGATATGCAAGAAGGAGATGACAAAATGAAGTTTGATTATAATTTACCTGTTAATTTGATTTTTGGACGTGGCAGGGTAAATGAAGTTGGCCAAATAGCTTCAAAATATGGGAGTAAAGCGTTGATTGTAACAGGACATAGTAGTACTAAAAAATCTGGTTTATTAGATCGTACTATTACATATCTAAAAAATGCAAATATATATTGTATTGTTTTTGATAAAGTAAGTCAAAACCCATTAACCACAACAGCATATGAAGGAGCGCAAATTGCAAAGAATAAGAAATGTGATGTAATTATAGGTCTTGGTGGCGGAAGTATTATGGATTGTGCAAAGGCAATAGCTTTTATATGTAAAAATGATGGCGATATTAATGATTATATTTTTGGAAGATTGAAGAGTGATGAGGCGCTTCCTATAATACTGATTCCTACAACATGCGGTACCGGTAGTGAAGGAAATGGTTTTGCTGTTTTAACAAATCGTGGAAATGGAGACAAGAAATCACTTCGCTGCAATGCAATTGTGGCAAGTGCTTCTATTATAGATTCTGAATGCATGATGACTATGCCAAAAAGTATTTTAGCATCTGTTGGTTTTGATGCTCTTTGTCACTGTATGGAAGCCTACATTTCAAGAATTGCACAGCCTATTTCAGATATGATTAGTCTACAGGGAATAGAATTAATAGGAAAATACCTTGTACCATTGTATGAAGGCAGTGATGATCCAAAAGCGTGGGATGCCATAAGTTTAGCAAGTACATTTGGAGGCATGGCTATTAATACTGCAGGTGTAACGCTGCCACATGGAATGGAGCACCCAGCAAGCGGCCTAAGAAATATTGTTCATGGAAAGGGGCTTGCAGCACTTATACCAGTCGTTTTTGAAGAAAGTATAAAAGAGTGTCCAGAGAAATTTGCAGACATTTCAAGACGTTTAGGCGGGAAAGATGAAAATGATTGTGTTGAAAAAATAAAAGAATTATTAGAAAGATTGGATTTAACTACTACATTGTCAAAGCAGGGAATAAAGGAAGATGATGTGGATTGGATGGTTGAAAATTGCTTTAAGGTATCAAGTGCAGGTATAAATTATCATCCAGTAACTTTTAATCATGAGGATATAAAAAGAATGTATTTAAAATCATTATATTAAAAAATTTATAAAGAAGCTTATTAGATTTTGTATGGAGGATTTTAATTATGAGAGTAAAAAAAATAGTTGATTTATCTTGGCCATTAACAAATAATACTCCAATTTATCCTGGAGATCCTGAACCCAATATAACAGTTGCAACTACCATTGAAAAAGAAGGATATAATTTATCTAGAATTATTATGGGAACACAGACTGGGAGTCATGTAGATGCACCCTATCATTTTCTTAATGGAGCAAATACCATAGATAGGATGGATTTGAGGATGTTTTTTGGAGAAGCTGTTGTTATTAAAGTTACGCATAAAAATAAAAGAGAAGAAATAACACTTAAAGATATTAAGAAATACAGAGATAAGATAAAAGAGAATGATATTATTCTTTTCAATACCAATTGGTATAAGAAAGTAGGTACTGATGAATATTTTGATCATCCGTATATTTCAATTGAGGTTGCAGAGTTTTTAATAGAAAAAGGCGTTAAATTTATATGTATTGATACAATTAATGCTGATGCAACAGGAGGAAGTGAATTTCCAGTACATGATTTATTTGCAAAGAGTAACTGTATGATTGGAGAAAATATGGCATATTTTGATAAGATTGATTTTGAAAATGTGATTATAGCTTCATTTCCAATGAATATAGTTGGATGTGATGGCTCACCAGTCAGAATAGTTGCAATGGAGAGTGAATAAATACGTATATTTCATATACTAGAAAAAATTAAGATAGTACTGAATTTCTAAGATTAGAAAGGTAATGAATTTGTTGTATTAAAGCAAGGAGGAAGATATATGAAAAAAATAGTAAGTATATTAGTATCAATGTTTATGTTGTTAGGTTTATATGGATGTGGTGCAAACAACAATACAAATAAAATAGATAATACAACTGCACAGGTTTCAGATGAAAAAATAATTAAAATAGGAATTACTCAATGGCCAGGATCTTATGTATGGTATGGAGTTGAAAAAAGAGGTTTCTTTGAAAAAAATGGAGTAAAGGCAGAGGTTCAAATGTTTCCAGTTTACTCAGACGGTATAAATGCACTTGCATCTGGTAACATAGATATGTTTATGGCATCTTATTCTGATACAATAGCGCCATATAAAAATGGAAGCGAATTCAAAATAGCAATGGTTGAAGATTATTCAGCTGGATCAGATGGTATAGTAGTTAAAGATGGAATTAATTCTTTAAAAGATTTAAAAGGTAAGAATGTTGCAACAGAGTTTGGGTCAGTCGATCAAATGTTCTTATACAAGTGTCTTGAGAAAGAAGGACTTAAAAAAGATGACATTAACCTTACAAATATGACTATAGGTGACGCAGGTAACGCATTTATTGCTGGACAAGTTGATGCAGCTGCAATTTGGGATCCATCTTTATCTCTTGCAGTTGAAAATGGAGGAAAATTACTTTATACAACAAAGGATACTCCAGGATTAATACCAGCTGTAATGGCAGTTAATAATGAGACACTAGAAAATAAAAGGGATGACGTTAAGAAAATCATTAATGCTTGGTACGATGGAATTGAAGATTTTAATACAAATCATGATGAGTTTGTCAAATATGTTGCAGAAGAAGCAAAAATTTCAGCTGATGATTTTAATAAACTAATGAGTGGAGTAAAACTTGCAACATTAGATGATAATGCTTTAGCATTTGAAAACTCTAATGACAATATGAGTCTTGAGTATTCTGGAAAAGAGCATGCGGAATTCTTAAAAAGCGCTGGGCTAATTGATGATGTACCAAAGGATATAGCACCACTACTTGATGGGTCAATTGTTGATGAAGTAATTAAAGAAAGAAAAAAATAAGGAAGTTAAATATAGGAGGATAATTCTATGGAGAATTTAATGAAAATGTATATTGATGGTGAATGGGTCACATCTATAAGTGGAGAAACTCGTGAAATTATAAATCCAGCAAATGGAGACATTATTGGTATATGTACTGAAGGTGATGAAAGAGATGTTAAAGAAGCTGTGAAGGCGGCTAAAAGAGCATTTTATGAAGATGGTTGGATGGATACTACTCCGGATGTACGTGCAGCACTTTTACTTAAAACTGCTGATTTACTTGAAAAAAGAAGTGAAGAGTTTGCTCTTATAGAAACTATTAATAATGGTAAGACTTTGGACGAATCAAGATATGATATAAGTGACTCTGTACACTGTTTAAGATATTATGCAGGAATCATTAATAAACCAAGTGGTCAGACATTTTATGTTGAAGATAATGTTCAAACTATGGTTATAAGAGAACCTATTGGTGTATGTGGTCAGATTGTTCCATGGAATTTTCCTTTGCTTATGGCAGTGTGGAAACTTGCTCCAGCACTTGCAGCTGGAAATACTGTTATATTTAAACCAGCAGAGATTACACCAATGAGTGTGATAAAGCTGTTTGAAATATTTCATGAAGTGGGTATTCCTAAAGGCGTGGTAAATATTGTTTTAGGTTCAGGTTCAAAAGTAGGACAGGAAATTGCATCAAATATGGATATTGATAAGATTGCATTTACAGGTGGTACTTCAACAGGAAGAAAGATTATGAGTTCAGCAGCAGCAAACATTAAAAATATTTCATTAGAATTAGGAGGAAAATCTCCTAATATTATATTTGCTGATGCTGATATGGAGTTAGCTCTTGATTACGCACTTTATGGAATTTTTCTTAATCAAGGTCAGGTTTGTGCAGCAGGTTCCAGGCTGCTCTTAGAAGACTCGATTTATGATGAATTCATAGAAAAGTTAAAACAAAGAGCAACTAAAATAAAGGTTGGTAATGGAATAGATAGAGATACAAAAATGGGGCCTTTAATTAGTAGAGATCATATGGAAAAAGTTTTATCATATATAGAAATAGGGATAAATGAAGGTGCAAGATTAGTTTGTGGGGGACATAGAATTGTGGATAATGGCATGGATAAAGGCTTTTTTATTGAACCTACAATATTTGCGGATACTACCCCAGATATGAGGATAGTCAAGGAAGAAATATTTGGCCCTGTACTTGTAATACAAAAATTTTCAGATGAAAAAGATTCTATAAGATTGGCCAACGATTCGGAATATGGACTTGCAGGAGCAGTATTTACCAAAGATATTACAAAGGCTATGAGAGTAATTAAAAAATTAAGAGCAGGGATTACATGGGTTAATAATTATCAGCCTGCTTACTGTGAAGCTCCATGGGGAGGATACAAGCAAAGTGGTATAGGTAGAGAACTTGGTACAATCGGCTATGAAGAATATACAGAAGTAAAGCAGATTAGTATTAATTTAGCCCCTAAGCCTAATTACTGGTTTTAGTAATTAAATGTTATATAAGTATAGATAAGAGTTAAATTTTATCTATACTTATATTTTATTAGTTTTTATTAAGCAAATTTAGTATATAAAATTGATATATCTGTTTTAGGCATTATATACCATAATATTGACTTGGAGTAATTATTTGCTTATAATTTTATAAAATTATAAAATCTGTATTTTAATATATTTAACAAAACTATCAAATAAAATAGTTTTGTATTTTGGATGTATTTACATTGTTATTTATTATTTAGGAAAAGATAGAGTAACAGTTACACCTTTATATAATTGACTGCATATGTAAACAGCGCCATTGTGACGATCCATAATTCGTTTAACAATAGCTAGGCCTACACCTGAACCTTCAAATTCTTCTTTTGAGTGAAGCCGCTCAAATATGCGAAACAGTTTGTTGGAATATTTCATATTAAAACCAACTCCGTTATCTTGAATTGAAATTTCATAACTATCTTTTCGATCATCTAAAAAGACATTAATAATTGTTATATCATTTTTGTTAGAGAATTTTAAAGAGTTGCTTAAAATATTTTGTATTAAAAACTTTAATAAAGTTTTATCACCATTAATAGTTGGTAATTTACCAAGATTAAATTTGATTTTGCGGCTGGGTTTTTCTAAAGAGGTAAGTTCATTCATTATTTCGTTAAAGAGGCTGTGAAGGTCGACAGCAGTATAATTACATTCTAATTGCCCCATTTTAGAAAATTCAAGCAAACGTTCAATCATAAGAATAATTTCACTTGATTTATTATCAATTCTGTTCATAATTTCTAGGGCATCTTCAGTTAGTGTATTACCTAATTCTAAGCTGAGAAGATTAGAAAGCTGTTTAATAACATTAAGTGGTGATTTTAAATCATGAGAAACAGTATGACAAAATTGGTCAAGCTCCTTATAGGCAGATTTTAATTCATTTGATTGTGATGCAAGCTTAATATGAGTTTTAACGCGGGCTATTAATTCTGAAGATTTATAAGGCTTTACAACATAATCTTGTGCTCCAAGTGAAAAACCTTTTTGAATACTCTCTTCATCTTGATCTGCTGTCATAAAGATTATTGCAATATCTTGATAAAGGGGATTTTTCTTTATAATATTACATATTTCAAATCCATTTATTTTAGGCATTATAATATCCAGCAAAATTAAAGTTGGAATTTGCTCTTTAATAAGTTTTAAAGCTGTCATACCATTATTAGCTACACGAATGGGGTATTTTAAACTTTTAAGTATAGAACTAGCAATACGAATATGTTCTAGGCTATCATCAACAATTAATATATTGATATTGTTTTTTGAACTCATATTCTACTCCTTTCTAAATTTGGACAATAGATTAAATTTATTATAGATTATATCAGAGAATTATTTGCTTGCAAAGATAAGGTACAATCAAAAAAATAATAGACCAATAGGCCATATCTATTATTTTCTTCTATGTTCCTAACAGTAAACAGTAAGAGGTGCACTATTATGAAATATTCCGTAAGCCAGAAAAATATAAATATTATTATTTCTATAGCCTTTTGTTTTATTGTATTTTTGATTATTGACAGTTTTACATACATACGCTCCAGTGTACAAGCTGAACAAGAAACAGAGAAAAGGAAAACACAATATCAAACCATGGGTAGTATACTAGATACAGCATCAGATGATTTGACAGAAGAAGTTAGAAAATTTGCAGTTACTAAAGATATAGAACATTTAAATAATTATTGGAAGGAAGTAAAGATTGATAGAAATAGAGAAAAAGTTATTGAAGCTTTATCTTCTTTGAATTTACCCGAGTCTGAAGAACGGTTGATTTACCTTGCAAAGGATTATTCTGATTTTTTAATGGATTCTGAAATAAAATCTATGCGTCTTGTATTAGATACTATGAACATAGATGAAGAAAACTTACCTAAGGAAGTTCGACAATATAAGTTGAATGTAGTAGATAGGGGATTGAGCAATGAGGAAAAGTTAGAAAAGGCCAGACAGCTTATATTAGGAGAAGAGTATACTATAAATAAAAAAATAATTACAGATGCAATTGATAAATTTAATGAGACTATGAATGCAAGATTAGAAGATGAGCTTAATCAAAATAGAGAAAGAACCACTCATGCACTTATTGTGCAGATAATATTACTTTTTTTAAGCTTAATTTTAGTATGTTTGGTTTTGGTTATTTCTTATGTATTTTTTATTTTTCCTATTCAAAACTATACAAAAAAACTAAAGGATGGAAGTTTCAATAATGCTGAAGCTATGTTAGAGCCACAAGGTTCAAAGGAATTATACTTGTTTGCGGAAAAATTTAATGACTTATATAGAAGTTTATTGGAAGCAAATAAAGCTAAAAGTCAATTTTTAGCCAGTATGAGCCATGAAATAAGAACTCCACTTAATATAATTATGGGATATGAATATTTATTAGAAGAAACTTCGCTTAATTCAGAGCAAAGGCAATATATTAAAAACAGTAAGTTGGCAGCAAAGGGATTATTACAGATTATTAATAACATTCTTGATTTTTCTAAGTTAGAAAATAACAAGATGCAATTAGAAAACATATCTTTTGATTTAGACGAATTTTTAGAAGAGGAAAATCAGATATTTTCATATACTGCTTTAAATAAAGGTCTTTATCTAAAATTTGATATTGATAAAGATGTACCACGCTATGTTAAAGGGGATTCCTTAAAATTAAATCAAGTCCTAAACAATATCATATCTAATGCTATTAAGTTTACTAGTAAAGGTGGAGTTACTGTAAAAGTTTCATCAGCTACGATGGAAGTAAATAAAGTAAAATTAACTTTTGAGATTGAAGATACTGGAATAGGTATATTAGAAGAAGACAAGAAAAGAATTTTTGAGGCCTTTGAGCAATCAGATGTATCCATTACAAGAAAATATGGAGGTACTGGACTTGGTCTTTCTATATGTAAAAAAATAATAGACTTATTTAATGGGAAGATTACAGTTGATAGTGTTTATGGTAAAGGTTCAAAATTTACTATTGAAGTAAATTTTGAAATTGGAGAAAAAGAAGCTGTATTAGAAGATAAAAAAATTAACTCAGAAAAAAATATGAAATTTAAAGGAAAGCAGATACTTCTAGTGGAAGATAATGAGATTAATCAAGCGGTAGAAAAGGAAATGCTCAGATCTTTAGGCTTAAGGGTGACTGTTGCTAAAAGCGGTCAGAAAGCAATTGAACTGTCTAGAAAGATAAAATTCGATGTTATTTTTATGGATATCAGAATGTCTGGAATGGATGGATATAAAACAGCTAGAGCGATTAGAAAATTAGAAGAAAATAGATTTACGTATATAATTGCATTGACAGCAGATGCTGAAAATAACTCAGTTAAAAGAGCAAAAGAAGCTGGAATGGATGATTTTATAACTAAACCTTTAAATTTAGATCATATTATTAGGATTTTAAGAAAATATTTTGAAAATGATAAAATAGAAATAATAAATGAATCAGTAAATAAAGCAGCCAAAGAATATGATAGTAAGTATCTTATGGCAGGCAGTGTTATAAAAAACTTAAATGGCAATGAAGAATTATATTTTGAACTTTTAAGCTCCTTTATAGAAAAGCATAAAGATGAAGTGAATATTTTGAAACATTTCATTGAAACAGAAGATTATCAAAATGTAAAAGAACAATTGCATATGTTAAAAGGAGTCTGTGGCAGCATTGGGGGGAATATAGTAAGAAAAAGTATAATAGAACTAGAAGAAGAATTAAAATCTGAACAATATTCAGGCAGTAAAATAAATTTACATATAGAAGAGTTTATAGATAACTTTGATAAAACAATAGAAGCCATAAGGATTTTATTAGAAAAAGTGTCCTTTAGTAAAGAGGAAACAGATATTGATTTAGATTCAAATAAAAGTTTTAACGAAGTTCTTAATGAATTTATGAAATACTTAAAATTTAGTGACATTGAAGCAGTTAATATTTTTGAATCTAGCAAAGATTTATTTAGGAAGAACTTTAGTAAAAATTTATTCAAAGAACTGCAAGAATATATTGAAAAATATGATTTGGACAAAGCGTATTATATATTAAATGAAATAGGGGATAATAGCAATGTATGAGATTCTTTTTGTAGATGATGATGAATGTATAGGCTTTATAGCATCAAAATTTAAATTATGGAATAATAGTAATTTTAAAATTAAAAGTCAGGCTAGAAATGGCAAAGAAGCACTAGAAATTTTAGAAAAGGAAACCTTTGATTTAATTATTACAGATATAAGAATGCCAATAATAGACGGCTTAGAATTAATTAAAATCATGAGAGAAAATGGAGATAAAACGGCAGTTATCTTATCAAGTACATATAGTGATTTTGAATATGCTAAAAAAGGGTTACAATTAGGTGCAATAGATTATATAGTAAAACCATTTTCAGAAGAAGATTTATCAAAAGCTCTTTTTAGAACTGAAAAGCTGCTTTTAGAAAATGAAAAAGAAACAAAGAAAATAATTTCTGATGATTCTATTTCAGAGGCAAAAATACAGCAATGGTATAATCATATAATCCATTATGAAAGAAGCAAAAGCCAATTAATAGGGGAGTTTTATAGAGAATTAGAAGAGTTATTCCCCGAGAAAAATGAAATATATCCAAAGTTGATTAATAATATAATATTACATGAAATTTGGAATAGAATATGTAATACTTTTCCTTGGATTACTTATATAGAAGATTTCAAAGTGATTTCACAAGATGGACAATTTACGTTCGAGGTAGAGGTTTTGGTGGAAAGCTTGCAGTCTATTGTAAAACAATATGAATTAAATAAGTATGACAGCGTAATTAATAAGATATGTTCAATTATAGTTGAACATATAAGCAATGATAAGATATTAGATGTAGTATCGTCAGAGGTAGGGTTAAGTAAAGATTATATGGGAAAATTATTCCGTAGTAAATTAGGCATGACTCTGGGAGAATACTGTACCAAAGTAAAAATTCAATATGCAAAGAAAATGCTACAAGATAGTAATATGAAAGTATACGAAATAAGTGAATTTTTAGGTTATTCTACAGTAGATTATTTTTCAAAACTATTTAAAAATAATGTTGGACTTACACCAATGCAGTATAGGAAACAACTGATTGTATAACTGAAAGAACGGAAAAGTATAGGAAAATATCTGAATTATTAGGTTTTTTTTCGAGCCTAAATAAAGTATGATAATATCAAGTTAAATAACTGAACGGAATATTTAGAAGCAATGGTGCTTTATATAAAAATTGATTTTTATATAAAGCACTTTTTATTTTTAGAAAAATCAAGGCAAAGAAGTCTTAAAGCTTATTTTTTATATTCCTAAGTTATATTGATAATAAAATTTGCATGGCAAAGGCGTCTAAAATTCTTTTTAATTTTAGACGCCTTTATTTAATAAAAAAATAAAAAGGGGATAATAGTATGAAGAAACAAAGATTATTAAGAACACTACTAGCAGTAGCTTTATCAGCAACAATGGCATTCGGAGTAGCTGGATGTGCATTAAATGAAGATAAGGGATCAGACAAAAATAATTCAGCATCTGCAAGCAGTGGTGAAACAATTAAAGTAGGTATTCTCCATTCATTAAGTGGGACAATGGCAATGAGTGAAACTTCCGTAAGAGATGCTGAGCTTCTTGCAATCAAAGAAATAAATGCATCAGGCGGTGTTCTAGGAAAACAGATAGAAACAGTAGTTGAAGATGGAGCTTCAGATCCAGCTACTTTTGCAGAAAAAGCACAAAAATTATTGACAAAAGATAATGTTGCTACAGTATTTGGCTGTTGGACTTCTGCAAGTAGAAAAGCTGTATTACCAGTATTTGAAAGTAACAAGGGATTGTTATGGTATCCAGTACAATATGAAGGTCAAGAATCATCTCCAAATATTTTCTACACAGGTGCAGCTCCAAATCAACAAATTGTTCCTGCGATTGAGTATTTAGTAAAAAATAGAGGTAAAAAAATCTTTTTAGTAGGTTCTGATTATGTATTTCCAAGAACAGCTAATGCAATTATAAAAGCACAAGCAAAATCACTTGGTGCAGAAATAGTTGGTGAGGAATATACGCCAATGGGATACACTGATTACACAACTATCATAAATAAGATAAAAGATACAAAACCAGATTTCGTATTTAATACTTTAAATGGCGATTCAAATGTAGCATTCTTTAAACAATTTAAAGATTCAGGATTAACACCTGATCAAGTACAAACTTGTTCTGTATCTGTTGCAGAAGAAGAAGTAGCTGGCATAGGAGCATCTTATATGGAGGGACACTTAGTTGCCTGGAATTATTATCAAACAACTCAAACTGAACAAAACAAGAAATTTGTAGAAGCTTATAAAGCGGAATATGGACAAGACAGAGTTACAGATGACCCAATAGAAGCTGGTTATAATGCAGTTTACTTATGGGCAGCAGCAGTTAAAAAAGCAGGATCAATTGATGTAGATGCAGTAAAGAAAGCCGCAGCTGGAATAAGCTTTGACGCACCAGAAGGAAAAGTTACTATTGATGGAGATAATCAACACCTATACAAGCCTGTTAGAATTGGTAAAGTAAATTCTAATGGTCTTATTGATGAAGTTTGGAGTACAGATCAGCCAGTAAAACCAGATCCATATTTAAAAGGATATGACTGGGCTCAAGGGTTATCTGCTAATGCAAAATAATACTTAAACTTATGAGAGCTTCTAAAACCAGGAAGCTCTCTCCATAAACACTAATATTATGTATTAAATATATCGTAAAAAAATAATACTTCAACATAAATTAAGGAATTTTGTAAGAAAAGTGAGGTAAGTAATATTCATCATGTAGAAGGAGTGGTAAAAATGGAAATATTAATAATGCAATTATTTAATGGTATAAGTGTAAGCTCAATTTTACTCTTAGCGGCAATTGGACTTGCTATCACATTTGGTCTCATGGGAGTGATTAATATGGCACATGGTGAATTTATTATGATTGGTGCCTATACTACTTACGTTGTACAAATTATATTTCAAAAATACGTATCAGAAAATTATTTTAATTTATATTGTTTAGTAGCAATTATTGCTTCATTTGTTATTGCAGGAGCATTTGGATTAATATTAGAAAGATTAATTATTCGTCATTTATATAGTAAAGCTGCAGATAGTTTATTAGTAACTTGGGGAATAAGTTTAATTCTTCAACAGCTTGCAAGAACTATATTTGGATCTCCTAATGTTGGAGTTAAAGCACCAACTTTTCTTGAGAATAATTTAAAGATTACTAGTGTCATAATACTTCCTTATAAACGCTTATTTATATTGGCAATTGCAATTACATGTTTAGTAGGAGTTTACTTATGGATGTATAAAACAAGACAAGGCAGAAATATCAGAGCAGTTATGCAAAATAGAAATATGGCTGCAAGTTTAGGGGTTAATACAAAACTGATCGATGCAGGAACTTTTGCTATTGGATCAGGTCTTGCAGGTATTGCAGGATGTGCACTTTCATGGATTGGAGCTATTGGACCAACACTTGGTACAAACTATATTGTAGATACATTTATGACAGTAGTTGTTGGCGGGGTAGGAAGCATTATAGGAACAATTATAGGTTCTTCCTTTATTGGAATTGGGGGCACAGCATTTGAGTTTCTAACAGATGCATCTATGGGAAAAGTAATAGTATTTATCTGTGTTATAATTGTTCTTCAATTTAAACCTAAAGGGATCTTTACAGTAAATACTAGAGCTCTTGATGATTAAAAATGGAGGTGAAGAATATGATACTAAGCAAAAAACTTGATTGGAAAACAATCATAGCAATTATTATATTTATATTTCTAGCAACAGCACCCATATATATGACAATGTTTCGTATTAACTTATTAGGAAAATATATGTGCTTTGCAATTGTAGCTATAGGGCTTGATATGATTTGGGGATATACAGGAATACTAAGTCTTGGACATGGTGTTTATTTTGGAATTGGGGCATATTGTATGGCAATGTACTTAAAATTAGAGGCAGCGCATGGAGGATTACCTGATTTTATGCAATGGAGCGGAGTAGAAAAATTACCTTTCTTTTGGAAGCCTTTTTCAAATGCGGCATTTAGTATGACAGCTATAGCTGTAGTACCTGTGATTCTTGCTGTTATAATCGGATATTTAACTTTTGTTAACCGCATTAAAGGTGTATATTTTTCAATACTTTCACAAGCATTAGCAATGATATTATCTGTGCTGTTAATTGGAATGCAGTCTTATACAGGAGGATCAAATGGTCTAACAAATTTCTCAACTATATTTGGAAGAAATATTAATTCAAATTTAACAAAGTTTGTACTCTTTTATATAACATTAATATTTTTAGCTGCAATTTTTATTCTTTGTAAGTTTTTAATTAACCGAAGAGTAGGTAAAATATTTATTGCAATTCGAGATGGTGAGAATAGAGCGAGATTTACAGGATATAATCCAGCTAACTATAAAGTTTTTGTATATGCATTATCAGCTTTTATTGCTGGAATTGCCGGAGCTTTATATGTTACTCAGGTTGGCATTATATCACCAGCAGAAGTAGGAGTAACTCCATCGGTAGAAATGATTATCTGGGTTGCTATTGGAGGAAAGGGAACATTAGTTGGACCTATTATAGGAGCATTATCTATTAATGGTATAAAAACAATAGTAAGTGAGAATTTCCCTGATATTTGGTCATATTTTATAGGAGTCGTATTTGTAGTTGTAATTCTTTGGCTTCCAGGAGGAATTATTTCTTTAAAGGATGTATCTACAAAGTTAAAAAAGAAGTTAAGAAAAAAGAAACAAGAACAAGAGCAGCCTATTACTGTATAGAGGAGGAAGTAATATGTCAAGCCAGAATGAAACTAAGAAAGCAATCTTAACTATTGAAAATATCAGTATTAAATTTGGAGATTTTAAGGCAATAAAAAATGTTTCAACAAAAGTTCAAGAAAAAGAAGTTCGCTTTTTTATTGGGCCTAATGGTGCCGGTAAAACAACAATATTAGATGCAATTTGTGGTAAAAATAAGATTTCAAATGGGAAAATTATATATAAAGGAGAATACGAAGTATCTAAGATGAAAGAGCATAAGATAGCGGAATTGGGAATTGGACGTAAATTTCAAGCACCAAGTGTATTTACCGGAATTACCATACAAGAAAACATGGAGCTTGCAGCTGCAAAAAATCATTCTGTACGTTCAGCGATTTTTGATAAATTATCTAAAGAAAGTTTAGAATATATTGATTATGTATTACAAGCAGTAGGACTTGAAGAAAAACGTTCGTATTATCCAACATTATTATCCCACGGGGAAAAACAATGGCTGGAGATTGCAATGATTATGGTTACAAAACCAAAGCTTATGCTTTTAGATGAACCAGTAGCAGGCATGGGAAGAAAAGAAACTGAAAAAACAGCAGAGCTTTTACACAAAATAAAAAAAGAATCATCAGTTATTGTAGTGGAACATGATATGAAGTTTGCAAAGGATGTATCTGACAGTGTTACTGTATTTCATGAAGGACAAGTTCTTGATGAAGGGACTATGGATTCTGTTCAGTCAAATGAAGAAGTAATAAGTGTATATTTAGGACGCGGAGGTGAGAGATAATGCTTAAATTAACAGATTTGAATGCTACTTATGGTGAGGGAATGATACTTAGGAAAGTAAACCTAGAAGCACTAAAAGGGAAGGTTACTTGCTTAGTAGGCCGTAATGGTGCAGGAAAGACGACCACAATGAGAGCTATTATGGGGCTCATAAGTACTCCAAATGGAAATATTAAATTAGATAATAAGAGCATTATTAAATTGCCTACTTATGAAAGAGTAAAATGTGGAATTGGATATGTGCCACAGGGACGTGAAATTTTTCCGCAATTAACAGTAGAAGAAAATCTATTGTTAGGGTTAGAAGCTAAAAATGGCAAAGGCGTGATACCAGATTCTATTTATGAAACATTTCCAATTCTTAAGGAATTCTTGCATCGTAAAGGTGATGCATTATCAGGAGGTCAGCAGCAGCAGCTTGCTATAGCCAGAGCAATTTTAGCTAATCCTAAGGTACTAATTTTAGATGAGCCAACTGAAGGAATTCAGCCTTCGATTATACAAGAAATTGGACGTGTTATTACAAAATTAAAATCAGATATGGCAGTTCTAATTGTCGAACAATATTTAGAATTTGTGCTTGAAATAGCAGATTATTGCTATATAATGGAAAATGGGCGCATTACAATTGAGGGTGAGCCTGATAATTTAGATCACGATGCACTTCAAGCAACTATGTCCCTATAAAAGTTGAGAATTAATCATTGATTATTGTGAATTGTGCATTACAGAGGTTTTATTTTAAATGAAATGGAAGTGTGATATAAAATGAGATTAACACCAAAAGAGACAGAAAAATTAATGTTACATTTTGCAGGAGAGCTGGCGGCAAAAAGAAAGAATAGAGGACTTAAGCTGAATTATGTAGAGGCAGTAGCATATATTAGTGCAGAACTTATGGAACTTGCAAGAGATGGGAAAGAAGTAGTTGAATTAATGCAGATAGGTACAACACTTTTGAGCAAAGAAGATGTAATGGATGGAGTAGCAGATATGGTACATGAAGTACAAGTTGAAGCAACATTTCCAGATGGAACAAAGTTAGTTACAGTGCATAATCCAATAAAGTAAAAGGTGGTGTCAAAGTATTTATGAAAGTCGGAGAAATTATTTGTAAAGGCGGAGAAATTACAATAAATGAAGGAAGGAGAACAGTAAATGTGAAAGTGGCGAATATTGGTGACAGACCAATACAGGTTGGGTCCCATTTTCATTTTTTTGAAGTTAACAAGCTTTTAAGTTTCAATAGAGAAAAAGCCTTTGGAATGAGATTGAATATACCTTCGGGTACTTCAGTGCGATTTGAACCAGGGGAGGAAAAGGAAGTATCTTTAGTTGAATTAGGCGGAAAGAAACAATCTTATGGATTAAATGCTTTAACCCAGGGAGAAATAAATGAAGAGGTGCTGGAAAAAGCATTGGAAGAAGCTAAAAAGAGAGGATTCATAAAGGAATAAAGGGGGCTTGGAAAATGAGTTTTAAGATGTCATCAAAGGATTATGCCATGATGTTTGGTCCTACAACAGGAGATAAGATAAGGTTGGCTGATACAAATTTACTAATTGAAATAGAAAAAGATTATACAGTTTATGGGGATGAGATTAAGTTTGGTGGAGGAAAAACCATACGTGATGGAATGGGACAGTCTGTAAATACTACTAGCGAAGATGGAGACTTGGATTTAGTAATAACTAATGCAGTTATACTTGACTATAAAGGCATTTTGAAAGCAGATATAGGAATAAAGGATGGAAAAATAAGAGCAATAGGAAAAGCAGGAAACCCAGATATAATGGATGGAGTAACTGAAGGAATGACAGTTGGTGCATCTACAGAGGCAATTGCAGGAGAAGGGCTAATAATAACTCCAGGAGGAATAGATACACATATCCATTTTATATGTCCTGATCAGATAGACACTGCACTTTTCAGTGGAGTTACGACTATGATTGGGGGAGGAACGGGGCCAGCAGATGGAACAAATGCTACTACATGTACTCCAGGACCTTGGAATATGTCTAGAATGCTAAGGGCAGCAGAAGAATATCCTATGAATTTAGGCTTTTTAGGAAAAGGAAATTGTTCAAGTGAAAAACCACTTGAAGAGCAAGTTAAGGCTGGAGCCATAGGACTTAAAATACATGAAGACTGGGGATCAACACCTGCAGTAATAGATAGATGTTTAAATGTTGCTGACAAATATGATGTTCAAGTGGCAATACATACTGATACTTTAAATGAAGGTGGATGTGTTGAAGATACTATAGAAGCAATTAATGGTAGAACTATTCATACTTATCACACAGAAGGAGCAGGAGGTGGACATGCGCCTGACATTATAAAAGCAGCAGCATTTCCTAACATACTTCCTTCATCAACTAATCCAACTATGCCATTTACAATAAATACTCTTGATGAACATTTAGATATGCTTATGGTATGTCACCATTTAGATAACAAAATTCCAGAAGATGTCGCTTTTGCAGATTCTAGAATACGTCCAGAAACTATTGCAGCAGAAGATATACTTCATGATTTAGGTGTATTTAGTATGATGAGTTCAGATTCACAGGCGATGGGAAGAGTTGGTGAAGTCATTACAAGAACTTGGCAGACAGCACATAAAATGAAGGAACAGAGAGGAAGATTACCGGAAGATAGAGCAGAAAATGATAATTTTAGAGCTAAAAGATATATAGCAAAATATACTATTAATCCGGCTATAACTCATGGAATATCCAAGTATGTTGGATCTGTAGAAGAGGGTAAATTTGCAGATTTGGTTATATGGAATCCAGCTTTCTTTGGTGTGAAACCTGACATAATAATAAAAAATGGAATGATTATCGCTGCAAAAATGGGAGATGCCAATGCATCCATTCCAACTACTCAGCCAATAACTTATAGACATATGTTTGGGACTCATGGAAAAGCGAAATATGATACTTGTATAACTTTTGTTTCAAAAGCAGCTTTTGATAATGATATAAAGGAAAAGCTAGGATTACAAAAGCTAGTATTACCAGTAGAAAACTGTAGAAATATTGGAAAGAAAGACATGAAATTAAATGATGCAACTCCTGATATTACTGTAGATCCAGAAACTTATGAGGTAAAAGCGGATGGGGAGACATTGAGTTGTGAACCAGCAAAAAAGCTTCCTTTAGCACAGTTGTATAATTTATTTTAATTATACTCACATGTTATTAATCTATGAATTTAGTTTGGAGGACTTATAAATGATTATTGAAGAAGTAATAGGGAAATTAAGTGAAGATAGATTTAAAGGATATAAAGTAGATTATGTTGATATAGAATGGCATGAAGCTTTTAAGAAACTTCATAAAAAAAATTCACAAAATGGCAGAGAAATCGGTATGAAATTAGGTAATGAAATTCTTACTAAAGGTTTAAACCAAGATGATGTTTTAGCAGTTGACGGTGAACATGTTGTTGCAGTTAATATACCACCATGTGAAGCATTATTAATAACTGTTGGAGATCATCATCTTCTTCCTAAAGTATGCTATGAAATAGGGAACAAACATGCGACGTTATTTTGGGGAGAAAATCATCATGAGCTTATTACACCGTATAATGAGCCAATGAAGGTTATGCTAGAAAAATTAGGTTTAAAAGTGGAAAAGAGAGATATTAAATTGGATTTTAGCAGGAGTATATCATCATCAATTAATTCCCACAGCCATTAATAATTTATATACTTAATAAGCTTAAATTATTGGGCACAATGAAAAAAATAATAAACCAGTAAACTCGTTTATTTGGTCTGTTATTTCTTTCCATTTGCCTTAGCGGAAAGGAAATTAGGAATGGATAGTAGGAAGACATTTATTTTATTGCAGATAAATGATGGATTATTTCCAATTGGAGCATACTCGCATTCTTACGGCATTGAAACCTATGTGCAGAAGAACATAATTTGTGATGCGGAAACTGCATTTAGATACATAGAGAATAATATAAAATATAATTTTCTATATACAGAGCTGTTAGCAGTTAAATTAGCTTTCGAATATGCTCAAAGTAATGATTTGGAAAAATTGTCAGAGTTAGATGAAATAATTATTGCAAGTAAAACACCTTTAGAAATAAGAAATGCATCCTTAAAGTTAAGTTCAAGATTTATAAAAACTTTAAATAATATAACCGTAGAATATGAAAGTGATATTTTTAATAAATATTCCAGTTCATCTACAGTAAAAAATATGACACAGACTTATGCAGTTTCATATGGAGTATTTTGTGCAGCTGTTGGAATAGATAAGGGGATGGCTTTAGAAGCCTTTTTATATTCACAGACTTCTGCATGCATAACAAACTGTGTAAAATTAGTTCCACTAAGTCAAACTCAAGGACAACAGCTTCTATATAGGAGTTACTGTATATTTGAAGAAATATTAAGTCAACTTGAAAATCTTACAATAGAAAAACTTTGTTTATCTACACCAGGATTTGATATAAGGTGTATGCAGCATGAATCATTATATTCAAGACTTTACATGTCATAAAAAAGGAGAGATAAAAATGTCTTATACTAAGATAGGAATAGCAGGTCCTGTAGGGTCTGGAAAAACTGCGTTAATAGAAGTATTAACAAGGACATTAACAAAGGAATATAGTATAGGTGTTATAACAAATGATATTTATACAAAAGAAGATGCGGAATTTTTATGTAAAAACAGCGTATTACCAAGAGAGAGAATTATTGGAGTAGAAACTGGAGGCTGTCCACATACTGCAATTCGTGAAGATGCATCCATGAATTTAGAAGCCGTAGATGAAATTGTAGAGAGATTTCCAGATATAGAGCTTATCTTTATTGAAAGTGGAGGGGACAACCTTTCGGCTACTTTTAGTCCAGAACTTGTAGATGCAACAATATTTGTAATAGATGTAGCAGAAGGGGATAAAATTCCTCGTAAAGGCGGGCCAGGAATTACACGTTCTGACTTATTAATTATAAATAAAATAGATTTGGCACCATATGTTGGAGCAAGTCTTGAAGTGATGGAAAGAGATTCGAAGAAAATGAGAGGAACACGACCATTCTTATTTACAAATATCTTAGGAAATAAAGGTGTGGATGAGGTTATTAGCTGGATAAAAAGCAATGTATTATTTGAGGAATTAAAATGAGTCTAAAAAATTCCTTTGGAAAAACATCAGTTTTAAATATATCATCGATAAAGAAAGAAAATAAGACTATTTTAGATAATATCTATTTCACTGCACCTTTTAAAATAATGTCACCATTTTATATAAGTGATGATTATATTAAAGTAATGTTATTATCAGTATCAGCTGGAATAATGGAAGGAGATACTCAAAATATAGATATAAAAATAGGTGATGAAACCAAAGTTGAAGTTATTTCTCAATCATATGAAAAAATTCATAAAATGAAAAGCGGAAATGCTTCGAGATGCTGTAATATTTCAGTAGGTAAAGATGCTTATTTGAAATATAACCCACTACCTACTATACCTTTCGCAGATTCATCTTTTGATAGCATAACTAAAATTAATTTAGAAGACGATAGTTCAAGATTAATTTTTAATGAGATAATTACTTGCGGTAGAAGCGCTATGGGTGAAAAATTTTTATTTAACCATTATAACTCTTATTTAGAAGTGAAAAAAAAATGTAGGCTGATTTACAGAGACAATACTGTATATGATAAATACTTATTTAATATGAGCAGCATAGGAATGTTTGAAGGATATACACACATTGCTAATATGATTATAGTTAACTTTAACAAAGAGGATTCATTTATTGAGCAGGCAAGAAATATAATTGACGAATGTGATGAGGTTCAAGGCGGAGTATCAACATTACAAAACAATGATATTATTATTAAAATATTAGGAACCACATCTCAAAAGTTGATAAATATTTGCGAGGAAATAACTAAATTATTAGAGGTGTAAAAATAGTAAAGTTTATAAAAAAATAAAGATTATTCCTTTAATATTAACTCGCTTTGCTCAGACAAGGGAAGAAAAGTACAAGCAAAATAGAGCCTCTATAGTTTTATTTATAAGTATATTTAATAAGTATATATTATCGTTAGCATAGGTATATAGCTTGCACTTTTCAGTGATTTTATTGCCTGCGCCAGCAAGGAAATTGTCCTAGCCCTAAAGGGCTGGAACAATTGAAAATATATTTGTTGGAGCTGGTAATCCAACCTATTAGTGTTTTTAATTATTAATATATCTGTTATTGCGAGAGTATAAGATTTTAACAAGAGAAATTATTTTGGCGCTTTAACCATCACAAAAAAAAAGGACAGGTCTATTCATCAGCAAGAAATTCTAGTGACTTATATGAGTTTTTGGACAAGCTTCAACTTTAACTGATGAAGAAATATTAGATGCTAGAGGATTTATATATGAAGATAAATTAACAGTAGCAGGAGCAGTATTGTTTGCAAAAAATCCAGAAAAGTTTTTTCCTAGCTGTAGAATAAGGTTTATAAGATATGATGGTTTAGAAGGTAAAGTTGGAACTGAAATGAATATTATTAAGGATATTAGCATTTATGGACCTCTTCACAAAATGTTAGAGGAAGCAAAGTCTGTAATTGCTGCTCAGTTGAGAGATTTTCAATCATTAAATCCTAAGACAGGGAAATTTGATATAGTAACAGAATATCCTGAATTTGCATGGCAGGAAGGAATAGTAAACGCAGTTACTCATAGAGATTATTCCATTAAGGGAGAGCATATTAAAGTAATAATGTATGATGACAGACTTGAAATTTTAAGTCCGGGAAAGTTACCTAACATAGTAAATATTAAGAACTTAAAATATACCAGATATTCAAGAAATCCTAAAATAGCTCGTGTATTATCTGAGTTTGGATGGGTTAAGGAATTAAATGAAGGTGTTAAGAGAATATATAAAGAAATGAGTGATTATTTCTTAGATGAGCCTAAGTTTTCTGAACCAAATATGAATTCTTTAAAATTAACTTTAAAAAATAATATAGTCATGAGAAAGATTAGAAATATGGAGCAAATGTCAGCGCAGTTTACTCCAGAATTATGGGATACTCTATCATCAGATGAAATAACAGCAATTGAACTTGCTTATAAACATAATAAAGTTACGACTAAAATGTTAGAGGATGAATTAGGAAGAGATATAAGGGTTACCAGAAAAATCTTAAATACATTAAGAGATAAGAAGATACTAGAATGGAATGGTACATCCAAAAATGATCCAAAGCAATATTATAAGATTAGTAATGAAAAACAAAATTAATACTATTAATAAAATCGGGAATGGGATTGTATATTAATCAAATGTTCTAGCAAAAAATTAATATGCACTAGTAGAGAAGAGGAAGGGCTTAAATTTTGTAAGTATAGAAATTAAATTTGTACTAGTAAAGATTCAAAATGCTCTAGTATACATGTAATAACTAATAGAATTAATACAAAATTATGTTTTTAGAATGCTCTAGTAAAAATTTAAAATGCACAAGTAGTCTTATTATAATGCAGAGAAAGATTAAGAAATAAATTTAAATAATAAGAACTAGTAAAAATAAATTGTGACTAGTAGGTAAAGATAAATAAAAGAAAGTGCCAATTAGAAATAAAGGAGTTGGCATTTTCTTTGTTTTATTTTAGATAATCAAGAGTTTTTAAAGCTAATGTTTCTATATACAATCCTTCTAACCTTAAATTTACAGAATAAACTTAAGTCCAGAAAGAAACAATTCGCAATACCATAAAGCTTCGCTTTAAGCTATTACATTGTTACTTTCTTCTACAATTTCTCTAAGTGCAGCTAGAGACTTCAAGGCTTCGCCTTCAAGTCAAAGGAAGTAATAGACAAGCTTATATTATTATTTGAAATATTTATAGAAAAGTATGTTGATATCATATAGGTCCAGTTGCAAGTTGTTTAATTAAAGCTTGCCTATTACATTAAATTTAACTCGCTTATGCTCAGACAAATGAAGAGAAGTACAAGCTGTAGTAAGAGATTTAAGTATTTTTGAGTAAGTTACATTATTCTTTTATATGTTACTTGAAAGTATCGTCTTATAGCTTGCACTTCTTATTGTTTTCATGGCCTGCGGCAGCAAGGAATAAATATACTAGGAGCACTGCGTGCTCCTTTGTGGCTACGCCACTCCATAAGGTTTTATTTTATCATTAAGTATATAATTTTTATTAAGTAGCTATATATCAAATTAACTATATATTACTACATGTATATTAAGTACTCCTATATACGTATTTTTTATAGTACAAGACTTTACATTTAGTATAAAGAATTATTTGGGCGCTTAATCCATCACCCAAAAAAGGACAGGTCATACAGCAAGAAATTCTAAAGACTTAGATGAATTATAGCAATAGGTAAGACTTTGATATTATCTCCATCTTTTCCCCTGCTTCACACCGTACGTGAAACTTTTG
>NZ_JBJIAB010000053.1:0-35527 GCF_045310795.1 Candidatus Clostridium helianthi | reverse complement strand
CAGCTATAAAATTAAGTATAGATTTATTTTAATTATGTGCTATTTTTAGGTCTCAACATCGCAATCAACACAACTCAAAATGTGTACTTAATGAAAATTGAGATGATGTATTGCTAATGTATTTTGTGTAAGTGATATTTTTATAATATGAACATTAAGTGGAAAATACGGTAAAGCAACCTATATAAAAATGAAGAAAAGTTTATAGTTGCTTAGATATTAACATATTTTTAAATAGTAGCAATAAATGCTTCTCTTTAAGATTAGAATAAACTACAAAATAGGAGGTATTATGGAGATAGAGTTTAAAATTTCAAGGGATGAGTTAATAAATTTTAATATGAAGTATATTGTTAACACAAAAATTTATAAAAAACAAATTCGTGCATATGTTGGACTTGTTTCTTTTATACTGCTTGGATTGATACTTTTACTTAGAAGTATTTTATATATTGAAACTATTATTATTATGTACATTATATTCTTCTTTTCTAGAAAAAAGATATTTGACAGATCATTAAGAAGAAAACTTCTAAGAATATATGGAACAGATAAATTAACAGATACATTTGAAGCAACACATTTAAACCTTATAGAAAAAGGAATAAAAACTAATACTAGATTTTCAGAGAAAATTCATAATTGGAATTCTATAAAAGGTTTGTATTTATTAGAAGAATATATTTTTATACCTACAATGAATGGTGAAAGTTTAGTAATACCTCTATCGTCGCTTTCTTCAATGGAGGATAAGAAGCTGTTTTTAGATACTATTATTAATAATACAAATTTAGAATTAAAATATAGTTATCCTGATTCTGTTTAGTTTTTAATTTTCTATAATATAAAATAGTTTTAAGGGCATGAAAATAATTTTGTGCCCTCCATTTTTTTGTAAAGAAGAAAAGATATGCTATAATAAAGTAAACGTTAAAATAAAGGAACAATAAACGTTATTATTAAATTTTATGAGAATATTGGAAACTTAAAGGAGATTGATAATTTATGGTAGAGAACATTACAGAATATTCATTAAATGATGGGCTTAAAGTGCCAAGCATTGGTTTTGGGACATACAGTCTAAATGGTATAGACGGAGCTAATAGGATTAAAGAGGCAATTGATTTAGGGTACAGATTAATTGATTCAGCATTTAATTATGAAAATGAAGGCGCAGTTGGAGAAGCAGTAAGGAAATGCTCTGTTTCAAGAGAAAAGCTTATAATTACTTCTAAATTACCTGGTCGTCATCACTCATATAAAGAAGCTATTAATACAGTTGAAGAATCATTATTTAGAGCTGGATTAGATTATTATGATTTATATCTTATTCATTGGCCTAATCCAAGAATTAATTTATATGTTGAAGCTTGGCAGGCAATGATTGAATTAAAGAAAAGAGGATTAATTAGATCAATAGGTGTTTGCAATTTTATGCCTGAACACTTAATAACTTTAATAAAGGAAACTGGAGTAACTCCTAGTATTAATCAAATTGAGCTTCATCCTTATTTTAATCAAGAAGAGCAACGTGCTTGTAACAAAGAACATGGTATACTTACAGAATCTTGGAGTCCTCTTGGAAGAGGTAATAGTATGCTACAAGATGAGAAAATTGCTGGAATTGCTGAAACACATAAAAAATCTATTTCACAAGTAATTTTACGTTGGCATATACAATTAGGGGCTATTCCACTTCCAAAAGCATCATCAAAAGAGCATCAATTAGATAATCTAAATATTTTTGATTTTGAATTATCAGAAGATGAAATGAAAATCATTTCTGGACTTTCTCGTGAATATGGTCGTACAACTAATCAAGACCCTAGAGTTTACGAAGAATTCTAATAAAATAAGCGGTAGAAAGGAACAACCTGACTACTGCTTATTTTTATGTTTATATATTACTTCTCGTGATAAAACTTAGTAAAGCAGTAGAGAGGAAGGCCCTAACTACTGCTTTTGTCTTTTAGGAAACACAATATTCTATCATACATTAGTATGAGATTAAGAATTAATAATGAAAATATATCCACTCCATTAGTATATTATCCGGCAATAAAAATGTGATAAAAATTAGTAAGATAATTGATATTTTCATTATTTCTTTTATGGCAAATCTTAAATTAATACATAGTATAGAATTGTGAAGATATTCTTATGTACTATAACTTAATGATAGTATGATGTGCGCTATGAAAAAAAATATATAAATGAATTAATACCATTAAATAGAAATATTTAATTTTATTATTGATTACGGAGGAGAAAAAAATGAGTAACAAAGAATGCTGTGACTGTGATGACCTTGGAATCATGTATACCATTAATTGTGAAGGAACTCTTAGCGACGATGCCGAGTGCTGTCCAAGAATGGATTACCCTGGAAAAGATGCATTGGAAGATGCGTATAATCAAGGACGTAATAAAGGGTATTGTGATGGTGTAGAAGCTGGACGTGAAGATGGATACTGTAAAGGATACGAGCAGGGAGCAAAGGAAGCATGCGAAAATACAAAGCAAAAAGCTTTAGATTGTATAAGAAATATTAACTGTCGTTAAAAAAATATATTTATTGTTTAGTAAATTTACTAAATAACAAAAATAAGAGATAGCAGAAGATCATGTGAATGATAATAAGGCTATCTCTTTATTTATTGAAAATAGGAAACGTATTTTAATTATTAACATAATTTTGGAATAATATACATGAATAATAAAAAATATTATCAAGATTTCTTTAATGGAATGGATATATTTGAAGGTGAAGAAAATATTATTATAGATCCAGCCACGTTGGAGAGCTACTCCACATTATAAGAAGTTTACTGCGGAGAGTACAATGGTATATGTTTGTCATAATTGTGCAGATATTTTTCAGGAAACTATGAAGGAAGTGAAGATGATTTCACTTTGGGAACTTATTTTGAATGATGAAGAATTTAAGTTCCTAGATTATTCACATGAAAAAATGACATTACAAGATTGTTGGCGCTCTTATGATAACCGTTCAGAGCAAGATGCTGTCCGTGGGTTATTGAAGAAAATGAATGTAAACATTGTGGAGCAAGATGAGAACTATGAAAAAACGCAGTTTTGCGGAGTATCTTTGTATGCACCAGCGCCAAAACGAAATTTGAAGTTAGCACCGAAACGATTTGTTGAAAATGCAGATGGAAAATTTATTCCTACCACAAGTGAAGAGCAAGAGATGTTGATGCGTGAACATTGCTAAAATATTACTACTGATAAAGTGGTCGCTTAATGTCTGTATTGTGTCAAAGGGCTTAAGCTTGGTGAGAAGCAAGCAAAGCATTTAGCTAGCTTATTATTTGATAATTAAGAATAACATTTGAGATATAATTCAAGAGAGGCTTGATGAGTTTTATTTATAATGAGGCTGTAGTAATACATCTACTAAAAAAATAGACAAGCTGGAAATAATATAGGTGATAGCCTCATTTAATTAGTTTAAAGGTAGATTAAGTAGAAATACTTAGTTTACCTTTTATTTTTTTGTAAAATTAATAGCAAATTATGTGAATTAGCATAATATAAAATTAGGAAACTATTAATTTAATAAATCATGATGAATAACGAAGGAGAAAAGAAAATGGGAAACAATTATTATAATTACGATAAAAATAAATGTGATTATAACGATAAAAAAGAATATGATGAAAAGTATTATAAGATAAAAAATCATAATCATGAATTTGAATCAAGTACAGATTATGAAGAAGATGATGAAGGTGAATTGCACAATCATCGTGTTGCTGGCGTTACTGGTCCTCCAATTAAATATGGGAAAACTCATATTCATAAAGTAGCCGAGCTTACAGATACTTTTGGAGATCATTTTCATGAGATTTGTGACACTACCGGCCCAGCTATTTATCTTCCAGGTGGAAAACACATCCATTTAGTAAAGGGCAGAACAACTGTTGCAGATGGACATCAGCATGATTATTTTTTCACCACTCTAATTGAAGATCCTACTAATGTACCAGAAGATAAAAAATGTTAAGGTCAGAAAATAATATTTAAAATAATATTTACAATATATATGTTGCAATAATAAATTTAAATTTTAAACTCTAGTAAGCCAATCATTTAATTAAGACTAGAAGGTAGAAATTTAATCGCAACATATATAGATTATATAATTGAAAAATATTAAATTATTGATGAAGTTATACTCATATCTATATATTATAAGAAAATACCAATAAAGGTAGGTTAAGTAGAAATACTTAGTTTACCTTTTATTTTTTTAGTTCTTTTCAAACTCATATGAAGAGATGGCTATATAAGTTATATTCACAAATGGCACAATATCAAAAAAATTGATACTATTATAATTTCTTAAAGAATAAAAAGGCAGCAGCTTTAGCTGCCACCAGTCCATTTTGCATAATTAGTATAGCTCAAATTGATTATTAACGTCAAGGGATGATAAAAAATAAACAATATATGATATAATTTGATTATAATGGTAATGCATTGGCAAGCAAAGATTATTTATATATAAAGTATGTTGGAGGGTATTATGAATTTAGAAGAACAGAGACAATTAATTTTATCTGGTAAAATGTATAATGATTTAACGACAGAATTGATTGAGGCAAGAGAAAAAACTGTATTTCTTACAAATGAATATAATAATAGTTTTGGTAAGCCTCAGCATGAAAGAGAAGAAATATTAAAAAGGTTGCTGAAAGGTATTGGGAGAGGAGTTCACTTTGAACCAACATTTCGATGTGAATTTGGTTTTAATATTACAATTGGAGATAATTTTTATGCCAATTTCGATTGTGTAATGTTAGATGGTGGAGGGATAAACATAGGCGATAATGTTTTGTTTGGTCCAAGAGTTGGAATTTATACATCTAATCATGCAACGTATGCAAAAGAACGAGTAGCAGGAGGTTGTTATGCAAAACCTGTAAAGATAGGCAATAATGTATGGATTGGGGCAGGCGTTAATATAAATCAAGGGGTAACAATTGGAGATAATACAATTATAGGATCTGGCAGTGTTATTACAAAAAGCATTCCAGCCAATGTAATTGCTGCAGGTGTACCATGTAAAGTAATCAGAGAAATTACAGAAGAGGACAAGACGGGATTTGAAATATGAAAAAGCAACCAGATATTTAGGGCATGCAAAAATACTGGCATGCTCTAATTTAAATCATTACAGTGAAAATTTCATAAGTCAGATGGAGCAAATAGGACTATGAAATTTTGGCGGAAAGTAGCATAAGTTCGGTTCTCATTGCTGGCCCTATAAACAATGTCACACTTATATTAATGATTTTGGTATAGATAACCCAACTAAGACCTGAACTTATGCATATAACTCGCCGAAATGAATAATATACTTTTGTTCCAGTTTCTAGGTAATTCTGATGGGTGATTCTAAGTCTATAAAGTTGCACCCAAAGTGCTAGCCTCAAAGAACAAGCTTTGAACTAGCACATTTGGAACAACTTATAGCCAAAGAATCACATCCATCAAAATTACCAATGAAACATTCCACAAAAGTATATTACCCATTTCTAGTTGGGATATATTTCATAGTATAAATCTAACTTATAATTGGCTTATCTATATATTGGCACCATAATAATTTTAGACAATCCTATTATTTTGGAGAGGATGACTTATTGTGTCTAACAAAAATTCTTTGAACAATAGTATTATAAACATAGTCGTTTCAGTTTTATGGCTTGTATTTATATGTATAATAATTAGTTCGGTTATCATATGGGAAAAAACAAGCGGTTTGATTTATATTCTATCAGGAGTTATTGGAGCTCTAGGAATTTTATTCAATATATATCTTTTATCGAAAGAAAAATCGAGAAAAAATGAGTAAGGATTTTAAATAAGAAATAGTATGATTCATCATCGCTTATGTGATATTAGGAATTAATTTTGAAGCAAAATATTTTAATTGATATTAAGTTTTTAGGAAGAGAATATTCTAATATTCTTTACCATATTTATTCTAAAGAATATACATTCTTTAGAATATTACCATAGAAGAATATATATTCTTCAGAATATGCTTGAAAAATGCGGGTTCGAGGCTGGTATGGTTTTATGTTCACTTTAAATTCTTAGGTGATAAACTAAGAATAATAGCCACAATATCAAATATGGATGGTAAGTGGTGGAATGTTATTGGTGTTAGCATAGTTTTATGTTCTTGCTAAAAAATAAATTATATGTGTTGCATTAAGCTTCAACATTTTTATTTCAATTAAGAGTTTGATTTACCTGAATTAATTCTCTGAAAGGTTTAAATTAGAACAATACAATGAAAGCAGGCAGATATTAGATTATGACAGATAATATAGTATTTAAAAAAATAGATGATGATTTTGCAATTCAGCTTTTAGAAATATTAAATAATGATGAAAAACTACAGGCTGAGCTAGGAACAAATGATCATAATATATCTAAAGAAGAATTTATTAATCATAATAATAAATGGGCTACAAGTACCAATTTAGAAATATTTACGATAGTACTAAATGGCAGAGCTATAGGAACAATTTCATTGAGTCATCAAAATCTAAAAGAAAGCAAGGCTCAAGTGGGGTACTGGATTGGAAGTTATTATTGGAAAAATGGATATACAAGCAAGGTTTTCTCTAAAATATTAGACTATGCTAAAGGAAAAGGAATAAGATATTTAAGTGCTAAAATTAACGAAGAAAATATTGCTTCTAAAAGAATCTGGGAAAAATACAATGCAAATATAAAAATAGTGGACAATGGCTTTTACGCCAATATAATATTGCCTGATATTGATGGCAAAGGCTGAGGATGTATAAGGAAGGAGGTATTTGTTTGAAAAAATTAAGTCATTCATTTAGTGGTGCATTAAGAACTTTCTCATTTTGGATTGCAAATGGAACTGTAGGTTATCCGTTATTGGAGGGGATTGATTATTCGTGTATATTTGAAGAACCAAGTGCTATGGAACAAGCATATGCAATCTTTGCTAACGTAATTGAAATGGATGATAACGGTAATGTGTTAAATGCAAAATATGCCGAGAAGAGAGCAGCGCAATTTATAAGAAGTTATGTTGACGAAAATTATGTAGTAGACCTGCCTTTAGAAGGATGGGAAGTACAACTCTATTGTTGTGATAGCAAATTAAATGATATGTAATGGGCGTTACTTAGATATAAATATAATATTGTAGTGAGTAGACGTAGTTTGCATTTGCTGATCTTGTATATAGTTTACTTATAAATTCTGTTTTCTATTTACAAAAGCAGTAGTCAGGAGGTCACCAACTACTGCATTTTATATAAAAAATAAACATGAAAGGTGATAATATTTTCTGTTTATTTCTTTTAAGAAATAATGTGCATTGAGAAAATGTTGATTATATTAATTAATATATTGTAGAGTATGAGAGATGTTACAAAATATAAAAGATAATAAATTAATATAGGAAGCTTAATTTATTATGGCAGTATATGTAATTAACAAATCTATGTTTAATAAGTCTTTTATGAGGAGGGACTATACAATATGATATATAATCCCTTAGGTATATATGACACAAAAGATATCCAGCTATTATCATTATATTAAATAAGGCCTAAAAAAAGAACAAAAGACAGTAAACTAGTAATTAATTCACTGTCTTTTGGCAACCTGCCAAGCTATAAAAGATTAGCATTTATAGCATTAGTAAGTTTCCAATATTTATACTATGGATTATTTGGGATTTATGTAATATAATATCTCATAATAACATCAAGGTGGTGATTTTATTTTATGAAAGATGTAACGATAGATACAATCAAAGATACAATAAGAGACCTTCCAGAAGAAGAACAGGAAATAATATTGCATTTAACAGAGATATTTGAAGGTGAAGAATATACTATTAATGAATATGTTAAGAAAGAATTGATTGATAGATAATATAGAACTTTTTATAGTAGTATGATAAAATAATAGAAATTCATTGCAAAAAAATTACATATCAAAAAATAGAGATAGCAGAACACCCAGAAATACTATCTCTATTTTCAGTAAGAATTTAATAATAATATTATTCTCTTAAATTAAAAAGAAAGTTTTAGTCAAAATATAGATTCTTTATTAGTGTAATTCGAAAGACTGACAATCAGTACATTCTACAGTTTTAGCTCTAGATTCATGAGTACCTACTTTAATTTGGTCTAAAGTACAGTAATCGTCATCTTTACAATGATATTTGCACTCTGTTACAGAACATCCAATGCTTTCGTTATGTTTCATATTAATCACCCCTTAATTTAATTTCTATAATATTATTTGATAAAATTTTTATTTTATGCTTTATATAGAAGATGCATCTTCAAACATTTTCTGAATATTATGGCTATTTAGGTTACAAAAATATATGCATTTCTGTTATGAGTGTATACAAAAGTTTAATAATAGTAGATAACCATTCTACATATATTCCTATTTTGGCGAGCCAGTCTTTAAGTTCATATTTTCATAGTTTTTCAGAATCAAAATATTTATGATTTCAGTGAGTTATAAGCATAAGTATATATTATAGCTGGGTTATCTATAGAGTAGAAAATTGGATTGATTTTTGTTACTAAAAATGTTATGGTTAAGAATATAAATGCAAATTAGCAAAGTTTTATAAATAAAATATAGGTTTAACTAAAATTACTTAATTAAATTTTTTAAGTGATTTTTGATTAATTAAAAGGGAATTAGGTGAAATTCCTAAACTATCCCGTAGCTGTATTAGAGGAGTTTAAATACATTGGATGCCACTTAAAGATAGGGAAGGCGTATTTAAATGATGATTCTTAAGTCAGAAGACCTGCCTATGTTTTGCACCAAAAGGCACATTAAAGAAAATAGCAAGTCTAAGATGCGATGCATATTTTAACTTTTCGTCAGATGACGAGATAGATGCATCTCATAGAGGATTATTATGTGCATGTGACGATAAAGTATGATAGTAAATAAGCTATCATATTGAGTTGTTATCTTTTTAATGTGACTAAACTCTACGAGTGATAGAGGGGGCGTTTTAATGAAAATTTATTTACATATTTTATATGAATAAATATGTTTTATTATTATGTCTTTTTAACACTTATGTTAGAAGGGCTTTTTATTTTGCATAAAAACTATATAAGAATTAAAGACAAGCTATAATAAAGCACATATTATGGCATAGTACGCATATATAACTAGCAAACTTTAATTGTCAATTTGTATATAAGTAAATATAGATAGAAAATGGAAGGAGATGAGGTATGGAAAAAATAATTATTTTATGTGCTGTGTTTCTGGTGGTTGTCTTTTTATTCGTATTTATATGGAAACATCAAAATATGAATGCTCATAGGGAGAGAGTTCATCATCATAATCATAAAATTGGACATAAACATGGAGAAGGATATTCAATTGATTTTTATGCTTATGCTTCAAAGATCAGACATTGGAATGCTGAATTTAAAGTGTATTTATCAGTTTTGACGCTTGTTCTTTGCATCGTATTTAACAATCCATATGTATCTGCTACAGTGATAATTGCAATGGCTTATATTACAGTTATTAAAGGAAAAATTCCGGCAGCTGAATACCTGTCAATATTAGCAATTCCAATTACTTTTATTTTACTTAGCACTTTTACTATTGCTATTGATTTTTCAAAACAGCCAATAGGGCAGTACAATTTATATCTTGGGTTTTGCTACGTTTTTACTTCAACTGTTCAGCTTAAAAAAATGATATTTCTAATTTTGAAAATTTTTGCAGCAATCAGTGCTCTACAGATGATGACCTTATCTACCCCAACTTCTGAGATTATTTATGTACTTAGAAAGGCGCATGTACCAAAGCTTATTGTAGAATTAATGAGTCTTATTTATCGTTATATATTTATCTTAATGGATGTATTTACAAAAATGAAAAGCTCAGCAAAATCACGTCAAGGTTATTGTGATTTTAAAACTTCATGCTATACATTTGGGAGTATTGCAAGTAATATGCTTATCATTTCACTTAGGAAAGCAAATGCTTATTATGATGCAATGGAATCACGGTGTTATGATGGGGACCTTGTATTTTTAGAGGAAGATAAAAATGTAGAAGTAATGCAGATTGTCTTCTCAGCAGTATTCGTAATCTTTTTGGTTTTACTTTGGTATTATACAAGGTGATGCACATTCAAAAAATAATAAATCCACTTGCATCCTTGCCTAGCTCAATGAAAAATATACACCTTAGAAAAAGTAGCTATGCTACATATAAGATCATTTTCTTAGAAAAAGTAGCTATGCTACATATAAGAACATTTTAAAAAAAAGTAGCGATGCTGCATATAAGAACATTTTTTAAAAAAAGGTAGCTATGCCACAAATAGAATCATTTTCTTAAAAAAGATAGCTATATTACACATAAGATCATTTATCTAGAAAGCGTAGTTATGTTGTATATAAAAATATTTTGTTAGAAAGATAGGTTATGTTGCATACAATAAGAGTTTTAAATTTGCTATGTATTTTCATGTGCTTAGAAAGGAACGATTATGAGAAAATTGATACTAAAAATTGAAGATCTCCATTATTCTTACGGAAATGGGAAGTCTGCATTAAATGGAGTAAGTGTGGATATTTATGAAGGTGAGAAAATTGCTGTCATTGGTTCTAATGGATCAGGAAAATCCACATTTTTCTTAAATGTAGATGGGGTACTTACCCCAGAACAAGGAAAAATCATTTATAGAGATACTGTTATAAATAAAAAGAATTTAAAGGAACTTAGAAAAAATATAGGGATAGTGTTTCAGGATGCTGATAATCAAATTATTGCATCTACAGTTAGAGCAGAAGTTGGATTTGGGCCTATGAATTTAAAGCTTCCAAAAGAAGAAGTATTAAAACGAGTGGATGAAGCACTAGAATATATGAATATTTCTCATTTAAAGGATCGTCCACCTCATTATTTAAGTGGTGGTGAAAAGAAGCGTGTAAGTATTGCTGACATTATTGCGATGAAGTCGGAAATTATAATTTTTGATGAACCAACAGCAGCACTAGATCCATTGAATGCGATGATGTTAGAAGAAGTTCTATTAAAACTTGGGGCAGAGGGAAAGACAATGTTGATATCTACACATGATGTGGATTTTACATATAGATGGGCTGAAAGAGTTCTTGTTTTTAATGAGGGGAAAATCATTGCAGATGGGTTACCTATAGAGATTTTTCAAAACAAGGAAATTTTAAAACAAGCAAATTTAAAGCAACCAATGTTGTTAGAAGTTTACGAATCACTTATAGAAAAAAATATTTTAAAGGACATAAAGTCTTATCCTAAAAGTATAAAAGAATTTAAAGAAATGCTGCAAAAATAGAAATTTCCACACATATATGTAAAGCAGCTATGCACTTACAAAAAGAGCAGCTATGCTGCAATACAGAACTTTCCTGCAAATAAGATCATTTCACTTATAAAAAAAGCAGCTATGCACTTACGAAAAGAGTAGCTATGCTACAATACGGAGCTTTCCTGCAAATAAGATTATTTCGTATATAAGAAAAGCAGCTATGCACTTACAAAGAGTAGCTATGCTACAATACGGAGCTTTCTTGCAAATAAGATCATTTTGCATATAAAAAAAGCAGCCATATTACAAATAGGAATTTATATTATTTTTTTATTTAGACTTTAATATTAGAAATATTAAAGTTTTATTGAGGGGGAGAAAAATGAATAAGAAAGAAAAAAGAATTGTCGCTCTAGCGGCAGCATTTGCTTTGATTTTTGGAGTAGCTCCAGCAGCAAATGCAATGCACATTATGGAAGGTTATCTTCCACCACAATTTTGCATTATATGGGGTGTTATTTGCATTCCATTCATAGCCATAGGCTATTTATCAATTAAGAAGACATTGGCTGAAAATCGTAGATCAATTACCATTTTGGCTATGGCGGGAGCATTTGTTTTTGTACTTTCATCTTTAAAGATACCATCAGTAACAGGAAGTTGTTCACATATGACTGGTACTGGACTTGGTGCAATATTATTTGGGCCAAGCGCTGTTAGTATTTTGGGAATCATTGTACTTATTTTCCAGGCGATACTGCTTGCTCATGGGGGAATTACTACTCTTGGTGCTAATACATTTTCTATGGCTATTGCAGGGCCATTTGTTTCCTATGGAATATATAGATTATGTAAGGCTTTAAAAGTTAATAAATATGTAGGTATTTTCTTGGCTGCATCAATTGGAGATTTATTCACTTATTGTGTAACAAGTATCCAGCTTGCACTTGCATACCCATCTGAAAACGGCGGTTTTATGGTATCGGCAGCTAAATTCCTTGCAGTATTTGCACCAACTCAAGTTCCACTTGCAGTTATAGAAGGTATTTTGACAGTTGTTATTATAATTGGCCTTGAAACATATGCAAAATCTGAATTGACAGGTCTTGGATTAGTGAAGGGAGGAGAAAATTAATGTCAAAGACTAAGAAAACAGTTATAATTCTGCTAATTACTGCGGCATTAATTGCTGTTATTCCATTATTCACATTAAGAGGAGCTGAATTTGGTGGTTCTGATGATGCTGGAAGTAAAGTGGTTTCAGAAATTACAGGTACTGAGTACAAGCCGTGGTTTAAGCCAGTTATGGAAACTTGGATAGGTGGAGAATTGCCAGGTGAGGTGGAAAGTCTGCTTTTCTGCGTACAGACAGGTATTGGAGTTGGCGTAATTGCTTTCATAATGGGAAGATTAGTAGAAAGACACAAAATAGAAAAGGATAAGAAAAAGTAATATTTCTTTCATCCATTAGAATATATTCTGTGGAATATATTGGTGTCCTTTTTCTCCACTATAAGCTAGATCAAACCATTAGAAACATAAAATATAAAAAATACCTAAGTAAGAGCTGATAAATAATAATAGTCAGCTCTTTTATTAATTTATTTGATGCTCAGCTACTATGACATTAGAGATAGAAACCTTTATATGGAAGACTTGGCATAGTAAATAAGAAATACTCTTTGAAAATCGTATAATGTGATATTTGTAAAATATGCTATAATACTAAAGTATGTTCGCTGGGATTAATATACAGGGGTAAGAAGAAATAATTAACTTGTTACTAGCACAAACGGACAAGCTTTGTTCTGCAAATATTAACTTTTGTGGGATTGATATATAAATTATCAATGTGTAATTAGATAATAGGGGATTTTAGAAATATTAAATTTGTTGGATAAGCAAGTATAAATTTATGAAAAAGGGGTTATAAATTATGGTTCTTGAGTTTTTTCAAAATGCATGTATTTTAATAGCGTTTATGAGTATTGCTCAGCATATTCTTAGAAATAAAAGAATTTTTGAAGATCTGTCGCTAAAAAGTAAGTTTTTATGGGGACTTTATAGCGGGATATTAGGTGTGATACTGATGATAAACAGTGTACATATTACACCAGATACCTTTATTGATTTTAGGTACATACCAATTTTATTTTCCGCCATTTATAGTGGATTTTTCTCTTCAATTATTGCTTCCATTCTGATAGCTATTTTTAGATCTTTAATTTTGGGAGTGTCTGATATATCACTAATTGGATCAGCAATTGCTTTAGTTATGGGGATCGGATTTGGAATTATTTCTTTATTGAAAATATCAAAAAAACGTAAATATATTTATTCCATGATCTTCTTTGTTATAGCATCAGTTATTTCATCATTTACAATGCCTCAAAATGTTAAATTCGTCTTTCAAGCAGTGAGTCTATACTTTTCTGGATATTTAATAGTATCGTATATTTCAATTAAATACGCAGACTACATATTTGAAACAGTTAGAATTTATCAAAAGTTAAGAAATGAGGCAACAAAAGATTATTTGACTGGCTTAAATAATGTAAGAGAATTTGACAATAGTTTCAATAATATTTCTCAGAGGGCTGTACGAAAAAAAGAAGAGTTATCTATGTTATTTATAGATATTGATTTTTTTAAGAAAATAAATGATACTTATGGGCATAATGCAGGAGACACTATTTTAAAGAGTTTAGCCTTAATCCTTCTTGATACATGCAGGGCTTATGATGTTGTATCTAGAATGGGAGGGGAAGAGTTTTCTATAATATTATTAGATTGTTCAGACTCTAAAGCTGTCAAGATTGCAGAAAGACTAAGGGAGAAGGTTGAAGATAATGATTTTTACATTTCAGATAACAAATTTATAAAAATTACAATTTCAATCGGAATAGCATCATATCCTAATACGACAACTCAAGTTGATAATTTGCTTGAAATGGCTGACACAGCGCTATATCAAGCCAAAAATACTGGAAGAAATAAAGTGGTTTTATTTAATAATGAAGAACATAAAATATAAAAAATACCTAAGGAAGAGCTGATAGATAATAGATAGTCAGCTCTTTTTTTATTTATTTGATGTTAAGTCACTACAACACTGGCACTATAAGCTTCTTTATGCAAGGTTCATCATATCTCTCTTTACAAACTTCTATGCATTTGAAATTTAATAATAACAGTTACAATAAATTCTTTAAATATATAATTTTTAATATAAGAGTGCTGACTATGAGTTAGCATGATGTAGTTAAACTATAGAATATTCTTTGAAAGTTGGTTAATGAAATATTTATAAGATATTTTATTAGCCAATTTTAAGTAGTAAAATTGACACATATATATTAAAATGATAAAATGTCTATTGAATTAATAGACAAGGAGAAGAAAATGAAAGAGTTTATTCGCGATGCAACTATTGACGACTTTAAAAGGGGTTACATATGGGATAGCAAAAAAGCAGAATTTCTTTGTTTGATATGCGGGAAATATACAGGTAAAAATAGTAGTGACATAAGCACTCATACAGCAGAGCATGGGAGCCCTATGGACAGAATACTGATGCTTGATAAGAAATATACTGGACTTACTGAAATTCAGAAAGAGCTTTTGGAAATGGTGTCAAACAAGTATAGTAATAAAGAAATTGGAATTAAGCTTGGATGTGCAGAATCAACAGTAAGAAATATGAGATTTGCGCTAAGAGAAAGGGCAAGACAAGCAAGAGCTTTTTTAGCAGCTATAGAGTTAGCTGACGATGGGAATAGTAAAATGGCCAATCCAAAACTTAGAAACTTCCCAGCCAAAGAGGAGAAAAGAAAAGCATTATTACCAAGGTTTGCTAACTTGTTTGAACCCAATAAAGAGTATACGGAAGCTGAAGTAAAGAGAATTATCAAGCCTATTTACGAAGATGATGCGATAATACGACGATACTTAGTAGACTATGGGTACTTGGGAAGAAATGATGATGGAAGTAAATATTATAAGAAATGTGAGGAAGTTATTATGGATAAAATGAGTAAAAAAGAGATAATAAATAATTATAAACAACAAGAAATAGAAATGGGAATAATTCAAATATATAATACAGTTAATGGATATTCTTTCGTAGATATATGTACTAATTTATATAAACCATTTGAATCAATCAAATTTCAGCTGAATTTAGGGAGAGCTAAATCTAAAAAACTAAAAGAAGATTGGGCAGCTTATGGAGAAAGTGCCTTCGAGTTTAAAGTTGTTGAAAAACTTAAATCTAATGAAGATACTACAGATAAGGAAATGGTTGAGGAGCTAAAAGAACTTTTAAGCTTGTGGGTTGAAAATCAAGGAGACAATTTAAAGTTATATAAATAAATATATAAGTTAATTTGCAATGTTATATGAAAATTAAATAATGTGATATTTACAATTTATGTTATAGTTACTTCAGAATAGTTATAAAACCGAATTAAATGTTATATTCTTGTTTATATTAGGAGGTGAAAATATGATTATAGGTCAAAATTTACTCCATACAAAGTCAGTATGGGAGTATTAAGCCACTAATAAAAGTTTTATACATACGACTTTGTATCCTATTTATTTTAATATTTAGGAGTGAAGCATGTATGAAATATAAAAATGCGAGTAATGTATTACCAGAACATTTACTAGTTGAAATACAGAAATATATTCAAGGAGAATATATTTATATCCCTGCACAGCAATCTAGCTATAAAAAGTGGGGAGAAAAATCTGGAATTCGTAAGATTTTATCTAATAGAAATAAAGAGATTATAAGAAAATATAAAGATGGATATGAGATGCTAGATTTAGCAAATGAATATTGTCTTTCTATACATTCCATAAAGCAAATTATTTATAAAAATGATTAAGAGGGTTGCCAATAGGTAACCCTCTTTTTATAAAACGATATAGAATTAAACTTTATATTGAACTCAATATAGCGAAATAATAGAATATAAATACGAATTGATATAGTACGAATACAATAGTGTTTGTATCTAGAATAATTCGCAATGTTATTGTGGTATAAGCTACGGAACTTTATTTAGAAGGAGAAATTTATTATGGAGATTAACTTGATTATAGAAAAAATACTAACCTCATTAAAAACAGTTAAAGGTATTGAAGCCGTTGTTCTTGGAGGATCAAGAGCGAAAGGTAATCATTCGTCAAAATCGGATATAGATATTGGTATATATTATAGTGATGGTTCAAAATTAGATTTAGAAGGATTAAATCGGATAGCAACCGAATTAGATGATATGCACCGTTCTAATCTCATAACTAAAATTGGAGAATGGGGTCCATGGATAAATGGTGGAGGATGGCTGTATATAGACGGATTGTCAACAGATTTTTTATTGAGGGATTTAAATAAAGTATCTAATGTTATAGATAATTGTTTGAATGAGATAATAACAATAGATTATCAGCCTGGTCATCCTCATGGATTTGTGAATACCATTTATGTAGCAGAGACTTATTACTGTAAAATACTTTGGAGTTCCAAGAATAGTCTAGTGAATCTTAAAGATAAAATTACTCCATACCCTGTATCTATAAAAACGAGCATTGTAAATAAGTTTTTATGGGAAGCAGGTTTTTCTATTGCACTTGCACACAAAGGAATGTTAAAAGATGATATTGTATATACTACTGGGTGTATTTATCGTGTCATATCTTGTCTTATTCAGGTTATATATGCGTTGAATGAAACGTACATTATGAATGAAAAAGGTTCTTTAGATAATATAGATACATTTAGAATTATACCAAAAGAGTTCAAGAAAAAAATAGAAGATATATTCTATTCATTGGCACCGAATGCTGAAAATATGAAGAAGATTATTGATGAATTATCAAGCATTGTTAAAGAAGTAGAGGGGTTATGTAATTAATTAATCCTACATAATTGTGCAAGAATAGTCGGATGGATAAATGTAATTTCTGATATTCTATTGATGAAAGGAGAGTTACTAAATGGATTCGTTAAAAAAAATGAATGAAGCATTAAATTATATTGAAGAAAATCTTGATGGAATAATTGATTTTAAAAAAGTAGCAAGACTGGCATTTTGTTCAGAATATCATTTTCAAAGAATGTTTTCTTTTCTTGCTGGTGTTTCGTTATCAGAGTACATTCGTAGAAGACGTCTTACCTTAGCAGCTTTTGAACTTAATGATAGAAATGTGAGAATAATTGATTTAGCTGTTAAATATGGATACAAGTCAGCAGATTCGTTCACAAGAGCGTTTCAAAATTTACATGGGATAACACCATCAGAGGCTCGATATAATGGAAAATCATTAAAAGCCTATCCGCGAATGACTTTTCGATTATCAATTGAAGGAGGAAATGAAATGAACTATAGAATTGAGGAGAAAGAAGCATTTTATATAATTGGAATAGAAAAAAGGGTGCCTATAATTTTTAATGGAGTAAATCCAGAGATTGCTAAGATGTGGCAAAGCCTAACTGTTGAAAGTATTAATGAATTGAAAGAGTTATCTAATACAGAACCAAGAGGATTAATAAGTGCATCTTTAAATTTTTCAGAAGGACGAATGGAGGAGAAAGGAGAACTTGACCATTATATAGGTGTTGCAACAACAAAGGAGTGTCCCAATAATTTATCAAAACTTGAAGTTGCTGCATCAACATGGGCAGTATTTGAAGCTGTAGGACCATTTCCAGATACATTGCAAAACGTTTGGGGACGCATTTATTCTGAATGGTTTCCATCTTCAAACTATGAACAAACACAAGGACCAGAAATTTTATGGAATGAAAATAAAGATGTAACTTCACCAACATTTAAAAGTGAAATTTGGATACCGGTTGTAAAAAAGCACTAGTCATAGATAGATAAAAATAAATAAGTAAGTGGAAATATCACATTATTTCAGAAATGAATTTTGTGATATTTCTTTATGTACAATTCTAATATTTAGCGTAAAAATGCCTCAATAAAGGGGCGTATACATGTGTCAGCTAATTTTTAGTAAATATCTATAGAATTAACTTAGAAAATTATAAAAATACACTTTGCGAATTGAATAATAGGGGATTTTAGAAATATCAAATTTGTTGGATGAGCAAGTATAAATTTATAAAAATTACAATTTCAATAGGAATAGCATCGTATCCTAATACGATAACTCAAATTGATAATTTGTTTGAACCAAATAAAGAGCAACATGTCATAACGGGGATATGAATGTTGCTCTTTGTTGTATATATTTATAGGGGGAAAAATTTATGAAAAAAAGTTTTTATTATCTTTATAATATTATTATAATAGCCCAATGTGTCAGGATGGTGGCAAATTTAAACTATAATATGTAGATTTGGATAAGTAATTATAAAAAAAGTTCTTTGAAAATTCAATAATGTAATATTAGAAAATATATTATAATTTACAGTATAAGTTTCATATAGGACAAAATAAGAAAAGAATTAGGAGAATAGTATATGAGTGAAAGAATAGGCATGATTTGCAAACTTGCACCACAAGAACTAAAAGGAAATTATACATTTGATAAGATAGATTCTGATGATATAGATGGATTATCAGTTTCTATGTTAGACGCATTTAAAGATACAGTAGACTTCAATGGTGAAACAATAGAAGAGTTAAATAAGGAGATTTGTAGTATTGTTGAAAGTACTTTTGGCAGATTTATTCCAGATGCTTCATTTCAAATTAAACAAAATGGAGAAATTGCTGCTGTAGTTCTTATTAGTTTATTTAAAGGGAAACCATTTGTTTCAGAATTATTTACAGTTAAGAAATATTTGAAACAGGGGATGGCAAGTAATCTTTTGAAAAAAAGTATAAATGTATTAATGAATTTAGGATACGATGATTTAATTTTATATGTGCACCCTGAAAATGTAGATGCTGCAAATCTTTATAAAAAAATTGGATTTGTAGAATTATAGTTTTATAACAATATTGAATTGGATTTAAAACATATTGTAATGAGTTTGATTGAAAGCGGATAGATTGTTTCATTATAAGGTATTCATTAAGTATGGTGATAAAAGCCATACCACCAGAAACGTTTCGAATCTTATACGGAACACTTGAAGTAGCTTTAAATCCTCAATACTAATATTTAGCATAAAAATGCCCCAATAAAGGGGCGTATATGTATGTGATAATTAATATTTTCAGGATATTTATATTATATGTTAAACATCTTAAATAATACGCAATGGAAATATCATATTCCAACATTAAATGGATCGAAAATGGAGTACTGGTCTAATTATATTCGCTCTAATTAGAAAATAAGTATTCAATTAAGTCACTTCTTTTATCGATATATGTTATTGCCACTGCTTTAAAGCACTAATCATGAAATTTTTCACGTCTATATTATATACATTTTTTAAGTTATCTTCTAGAAATACTTCTTTAGGTGTACCTTGGCTGACTATTTCGCCATGGCTTAGTAATATAATTTTCTCACCAAATAAATTAGATAAATTTAAATCATGTAATACAGCTATTACAATTTTATTATTTTCTTTTGCCCAAAGGTTTAAATATTCTAGGATCTCTATTTGATATTTTAAATCAAGATGATTTGTTGGTTCATCTAATAAAATGATTTCTGGATCTTGTGCAAAGGCTTTTGCTATGAAGACCCGTTGAAGCTGGCCGCCAGATAATTCACTTATAAGTTTATCTTTTGAATCTATAAGGCCAACACTTTTTATAGCCTCCGTTATGATTAAATCATCTTTCTTACTTAAAGAGGATAAAGCCCCTTTTAAATAAGCATATCTTCCTAAAGCAACAGTTTCATAAACTGTGTAAGGAAAATAAACATTGTTACTTTGAGTCATAAGTGCAATGTGTTTTGCAAATTCCTTCACAGGTAAATTTTTTATATCCTTTGAATCAAATGTTAGTGTTCCTTTATATTCAATGAGTCTGCCTATAGCTTTTAAAAGCGTACTTTTTCCACATCCATTTGGACCAACTATACAAAGAATTTCTCCTCTTTTAGCTTTAAAGGTTATATTTTTTATGATATCTATTTTGCCATATCCACAAGAAAAATTCTTAAGTTCTAACAAAATCATCACCTACTTTGATTTATTATTTTCTTTCATGTGCCTTATTAAAATATATGTATGCAAAAAATGGAGCTCCAATCAGAGCAGTAATAGCACCAACTGGCAATTCTGATGGTATTATAATTATTCTTGCTACTAGATCAGTAATCACCATAAAACAGCCGCCTAAAATTATACAGACTGGAATTACATATTTATGCTTTGCTCCAATGATTCTTCTTACTAAGTGAGGAATTATTAAATCCACAAAACCAATAATTCCACTTAAGGCTACAGCAGAACCCGTTAATATAGCAGAGAAAATAAGAAGTCTAGTCTTTATGGTATTAACATCTACTCCAACTGATTTTGCTTGATCTTCACCAAAAGATAATATATCCATTTCAGTGCAGTAGCTCATAACACCTATTATTCCAATTATAAAAAAGGGAACTCCCATTTGTACATATGACCATCCCTTCATAGAAAAGGAACCCATTTCCCAAAGAGCTATGCTTTTTATATCTTCACTATATAAGGCTGTTACTGTTGTAAGTATTGCGCTGCAAAATAAAGAAAAAACCATACCAGATAAAATTATAGTTGAAGTTGACATGCTTTTATCAACATTGTAGGCAAATTTTATGATAATAAATACAGTCAAAAGCCCACATAAAAAGCCTGTTAAAGGAAGAGTAAGCCTGCCGAGCACAGGGATTGAAAAACCAGATATTATAAGAAATCCAACTCCAAGAGAAGCTCCAGAAGATACTCCTAAGGTATATGGTGAAGCAAGTGGATTTCTAAGTAATGATTGAACCACAGCACCACTAACTGATAAGGAACTACCTACAAGAAAGGCTAAAAAAACTCTAGGCAATCTTAAATTCCAAATTATCGCCACATCATTAGGGTTAATCTCTTTAAGTAGTGGAATTCCTAAAACTTTATATCCAATTATTGATGCAATATGGATTAAGCTAGTATCAGAACTTCCAATAGAAGTCCCGATACATAAAATTAAAAATGTTAAGGGTATTAATAATATAATAATTTTTTTATACATTTGCATATTCCTCAGGATAAATAGCTTTTGCTATTTGTTTAAGTGCTTTCAGTATATTTTGTGATGGCCTCGAAGAGGAATTATTATCAATAGCAAAGACCTTGTTGTTTTTAATTGCGGTAACTTCTTGAAAACCCTCACGAGTCTTTATATTATCGATAGCATTACTTGTAGGTTCATTTGTAAGTATTACATTAGGATTAGCTTTTACTACAGCTTCAGGACTTGGAGATATCCACGAATTTTCATTTGCAAAGATATTTTTTGCACCTACAATTTCAATCATTTCATTTAAAAATGTATTATTACCAAAACTATATAAACCTGAAGTTGACCCTATTTCAAAATATACATTTTTCTTATTAGTAATAGTATCTCCAATTTTCTTTATTGAACTTATTTCATCCTTTAAATTAGCTGTCATCTCATCACCTTTTTTTTCAGTACCAGTGATTTTTGATATAAAGTCAATATCTTTATAAAGGTCTTCTATGCTTGAACTAGTAGGTATGTATACAACAGGGATTCCAGCTTCTTTAACAGCTGCAAAGGGGTCTTCACTCCCAGTTTTATTATGTCCTGAAGCTATTATTATGTCAGGCTTTAAACTCACAAGAGTTTCAGCATCTGGATTTTTAAAGTCAATTTTAGGTAAATCTTTATTGATACCATCCACATCTGAAGAATATTTGTCTATAGCTACTAGCTTATCTGAAAGTCCCAGCCCAACTAATATTTCGGTATTTGATGGTGCTGTAGATATTATAGTGTTTACTTTTTCGGGAAGCTTAAAGCTGTTACCTTCTCTATCTGTCATTGTTGTAGTCTTATTACTACAACTGAAAAGTGTACTCATAGCTAATATAACTATTAGAAAAAGTGATAAAAATTTATGTTTTAGTTTCATAATGCCCTCCTAAAATATATTGTATTTAAGGGTAACAAAAAAAGCATACCCATCGAGAGTATGCATAGACGCATAATAAACATGCCTATAAAAATCATAATAAAACTTATAAGTCTTATTTTCATAAAACGCATGATTACTTATTAAGTCACATTCAAAAAATAACAAGTTCATTTACCAGCTTATTTTCACCTATCCTTCGGAAGTAGACTGACCTAATAGACTTGATATGATGAGATCAATTTACCTTCTTGAGTGATGAAAAATATTCATGGTAGTGTTGCACTTAAAATTTATTTTCATGTGCCTAATATCCCACCCTCAGAGGATATTATCGGTGTATAAAACAAGGTATCCCGACTTAACTTCATCCTAATTTCAAGCCTTCCCAATTTCTCAGTGGCACGTTAGACATAATCAAAAAATAACAGATTGGACTTGTTAATTTTGATTATGCCTTTGATTTCGTCAGTTTCACGGTTACTGGGGTAGTTGAAGAATTTCACTCCATTCCCTTATTACTTAAATGCAGACTATAGTTTGCATTTATTATAATTAAAGTATTTGACATAAAAAGATTATACTATTCATAGTAAGTTTTAGCAATAAACCAACTATAATCTATACTTAGGCGTATAACTCACCGAAATGAATAATATACTTTTGTTCCAGTTTCTAGGTAATTCTGATGGGTGATTCTAAGGCTATAAAGTTGCACCCAAAGTGCTAGCATCAAAGAACAAGCTTTGAACTAGCACATTTGGAACAACTTATAGCCAAGGAATCACATCCATCAAAATTACCAATGAAACATTCCACAAAAGTATATTACTCATTTCTGGTTGGGAGATATTTCATAATTTATGATTGCGTTATCTATATAGATATCTAAATTATTAATTAGATTTATTATGAGAACATATTTCCACATTTACTATATATAAATTATTATCTTTAGCTGGAAATCATAAATATATTTGTGGAGAAAACATTTGAAAATGAGCTGTTAAAGGTTCTTAAGCAGAGAACCCAAATCTTTGATTTGGTGAGAATCGCTTACTCAGTGAACGAACGTGAGTCGAGCTTCCCTAGGAAAGTTGGAGCATGCTAAAGTGTATACAACCTGCCGCTTAGAACCTTCAGCGATATTTTCATAGCTTTTCGGAACAAAATATTTATGATTTCGGTAAGTTATCACATAAATTTAGTTTTAAAGTTAGGTATCCATATCGATAAACAATTTAAGAATCTTATTTATACTTTGAAATAAATACCGTACTAGAAAGTAGAAACATTTTTATGCAACAGGCATTGAAAATGAGCTGTTAAAAGCCCTTAATTGTAGGTTGTTCCATTAATGCTTGTCACAATGAAATTGGGAGCAAGCATTAGTGGTGAAACCTGCAATTTAGTGCTTTCAGTGAAATTTTCATAGTCCTGTGAAATAACAATGTTTCTATTTTCGGTGGATTATCGCATAAGTCTGAGTTATATACTGTTTATCTATAAAATGCTAAATAAAAATATTACTTTATTGGAAAAAATTCTATAAAATGACTCTAAAATGATGTAAAATGTTTGGTAGGTTAATAAATTTATTAAAATGAATTACGAGGGCGATTAAAGTGATTAAAAAAATATCTATGTTAATAACATGCATACTATGTATTCTGATTTTTTCAGGGTGTTCAAAGAATCAGGAGATTATTACTAAAACAGCATTGAAAATGGATACAGTTTTTCAGCTTAAAGCATATGGTCCAAAAGCTAATGAAGCTATAGAAGCATCTCTTTCAAGATTAGATGAGATTGAGCAAATGGCAAGTGTGACTATAGATAGCAGTGATATAAGTAAAATTAATCAAGCTGCAGGTAAAGAATATGTACAAGTACATCCTGAGATTATTAAAATGCTTGAAACCGCAGTTAAGTATTCTAAATTGAGTAATGGTGTATTTGACATAACTGTAGGCCCACTTGTAAATCTTTGGGGAATAGGAACTGATAACGAAAGAATACCTACAGATGAAGAGATTAAATCAAAACTACCGCTAGTTGGATATAATGATATCAGTATAAATGAAGAGAATAATAGTATTAAGTTACTAAAAGAAGGCATGGCAATAGATTTAGGTGGAATAGCTAAAGGATTTGCCGCAGATGAAGTGTTAAAAATTTATAAAAATTACGATATTAAAGGCGGGATCATAAGCCTTGGAGGTAGTTCTATATATACAGTTGGTCAAAAGCCAGATGGAACACCATGGAATGTTGGAGTTAAGCATCCTAGAAAAGACAGCGATCAAGATTATGTGGGAATAATTAATTTATCAGAACAAGCACTTTCTACTTCTGGGGATTATGAAAGATATTTTATAAAGGATGGTAAGAGGTATCATCATATATTAAACCCAAGCACAGGGTATCCAACAGATAATGGTGTAATGAGTGTAACTATAGTTGTAGACAGCAGTATTCCTGATAGTAATATGCTTGCTGATATTTTAACCAAAACTGTTTTCATAGCAGGTGTAGATAATGGTTTGAAATTTATAGACAGTTTGCAAGGTGTTTCGTGCATGGCAATAACTTCTGATTATAATATTTACAAATCTTCAAATTGGAATATAAAATTAGATAAATTAGATCCAGAATTTAAATTTGCCAATTAATTTTTTTATTATGCCTCAGGCTAGTATAAATTTTACAATATGTTTACATACTGACAATATAGGAGGCTATAATATGAAAATGAAAACTAATCAAAGAGCCTTAATTTTATTAGTCATTATGTTTATAGGTTTTATAATTACTTTGTTTCCACAAAATACACCTATAATAACTATATTGCAAAGTGGATTTGAAGCTGGAGTGGTAGGTGGATTTTCAGATTGGTTTGCAGTAGTAGCACTTTTTCGGTATCCCTTAGGAATTCCAATTCCACATACTGCACTTCTGCCTAGGAATCGTAAAAGAATAACAGACGGTTTAGTATCAATAGTTGAAAACAACTTGCTCAATAAATCAAGTATTATAAATAAAGTACATGAATTAGAAGTAGTGAAAAAAATATTAAATATATGCAAAAAAATTATATGTTCTAAGCAAGGAATAGAAGCAGGAATGTATATTATTAAACGTGCTATAGAGCATATTCCTATAGAAAAAGCTTCTTCATCTTTGCTTAAACTAATTCAAAAATATTTGGATAAATTAGATTCTAAATACTTTATTGAAAAATTAATTAGCATATTCTTAATAAATAATTATGAAGAGAAAATTTTAGATAATTTACTTATTAAGCTTGAAGAGATAGTAAAGCAAGAAAAAGTGAAGAATGAGCTTGGAAATATAGTATTCAATTCTATAAATAAACTAAAGATAAGTGGAATAATGCAATATTCATTAAATACAATCTTAAATGTTTTAGGAAAAGATAAAGTAGGAAAAATAGCTCAAGATTTAGTGGTTGTAATATTAAAAGATTTAAAAAAACATGATAATACCAGCAGAATTACACTGATTGAATTAATGCAGAGCAATATAAGAAACATAGGTAACAATGAAGAAGTTATACAAAAAATAGATGAGTATAAAATGATATTAGGCAGTAATGTTGAACTAAATAACTTTACAATAAAGATATTAGATGAATTAAAAAATACAATATTGGGCTATGTTAAAGAAGATTACATAAGGGATAATATACTCCCAATGCTAAATAATTTAATAGACAATATATCAGAAGATATTGACTTAATAAATAAATTAGAGCAGCAGATACAGGAACGTGTATCAGGTTACATAAATTCCAATCATGAAAATATAGGCAGGTTAGTTAGAGATAATATTGAAAGATTAGATACTGAAACTCTTATAAAATTGATTGAAGAGCGTGTAGGCGATGACTTGCAGTGGATAAGGATAAATGGTGCTATTTGTGGTTTTGCGTTGGTCTGGTATTAGGAATAATTAGAGTTTTGTAAATATTAAAAGCACATGATCAGTGTTTATTTATTAATAAGAGCATCTGCAAGTGGAAAATTGCACTGTTAAAAAATAGAGTTTCATAATGTTTTTTAGTAGATTTTAGAGCAGATATTATTGTTGTAGAAGAAGGGTACTGAACTTATAAAGAGAATTGCAAATAAAGAAGATCTATAAATGGAGAATGTAGAATAACTTGTGTAAATTAAATATTTGATATTTTATATAACTGGAAATTTCATTTCCAGTTATATTTTTGTCTTTCTTTTGAAATACTAAAACTGGATATTATTATATTTTTAGTTTGTGTCAAAAGAGACAATATATACATAGTTTAATAAAATGGACAAACTATACTGCTAACGCTTCGTTGATTCTTTCTTTAAACATTATTTCAAACTTTAAAAGTGTAATACCCCAGTTTGGAAGAGGTGAAGTCCATTTTTTCATAACCTGGTCTGTTGCTAAATACAATGACTTTCGTAATGAATCATCAGTTGGAAATACAGTTCTAATCTTAGTGAATTTTCTTAGTTGTCTATTAAAACCTTCAAGTGTATTTGTAGTATAAATCATCTTTCTAATTTCTTTGGTATAAGAAAAATACGTAGATAATTTATCCCAGTTTTCATACCATGAATCAATTACAGAATCATAAAGATTATCCCATTTTTTCTTCAATTCATCGAGCTGCGCTAGCGCAATTTCCTCTGTATCTGCCTTATAAACAAGCTTCAAATCTTTCATAAATTCCTTTCTGTTTTTATAAGAGACATATTTTATCGAATTTCTTATTTGATGTATTATACAATTTTGAATACATACCTTTGGAAAAACAGCTCTTATTGCGTCTGGTAAGCCTCTTAATCCATCCATACATGCAATTAAGATGTCTTTAACACCACGATTATTTAAATCATTGCATACACTTAACCAAAATTTTGCGCCTTCAGCTTCGCCTATCCAAATTCCTAAAATATCTTTATAGCCATTCATATCAACTCCCATACAAATGTATGCTGCTTTAGAAACAATTCTATGTTCGTCTCTTACCTTAAAATGAACCGCATTCATATATACTATAGGATATACTGGGTCTAACATTCTGTTTTGCCATTCTGCTGCTGCATCCATCACTTTATCTGTTATTTTCGATATCATTGATGGAGAGATATCTATTCCATAGAGCTCTTCGAGTTCGGATTGAATGTCTCTTGTAGACATTCCTCGTGCATACAAACCAATTATTTTCTTATCTAGCTCACTGCATTCTGTTTCATACTTTCGAATTGCTCTTGGCTCAAACTCTGATTTTCTATCTCGTGGAATATCTATAGGCACCTCCCCGTAACTACTTCTAACATCTTTTTTAGAATATCCATTTCTATAGTTCTTTTCGCTTTCGTTATCGGCTCTTTCATACTTCTCTCTGCTTAAATGTTCATCCATTTCGGCTTCAAGCAATTGTTGCATAACATCCTTTAATAGCTTTTGCATCAATCCATTCTTGCCTACAACATCATCCATACTTTTACATTTTTTGATTTCTTCTTGATAATTAATATCTGGTACTTTCATTTGGAATCCTCCCTTGTCATTTTAAAGTATATTATTCCAAATCTACCATCAAACAATACAAAAAAAGAATGTAGTAGATTTGTTTTACACAAATCTAGCTACATTCCCTATAAATGCAATTCTGTATTATTATTATTATTATTATTATTATTATATATGTTGCAATTCACATTTCACATTTCACAATTTACAATTACGGATAAAATTCTTGCAATATTTTTAGAATTATGATTAAGAATTATTTTTGTAATATATATATTATTATTATTTACATTTCATGAACAAAATTTCTTTTACAGTCTCCTCAAAAGGTATTGAAACATTTTTAATATTTCCTGTACTATCATAATTAAAGGTCACATCAACCAAGTAATATTCCATTATTGTCATGGTAAAAATGTCATAGCATTTATGATTAAGTGTATAGTCTATATTATTATAAATTAATTTTAAGCTATTATCCTTTATTTCGATTTGTAAAGAACCATATGCTGGATTTTCATATATGCCAGTATACTCTTCAAGGGAGTGAGATGGAGTTGAGTTATCTTTTTTTGATTCTATTGTAGGTTTAGTAGCAGCTTCCATTGCTTTCATCATCTTTTCAGCTTCATCCTCTAGTTTTTCACAAAAATCACTATGTTCATAGCCTAAAAGCTTGTCGTATATATGGTATGCTATAGGCATTGCACAGACAGGATTATTTAAATTAGTAAGAATAACTACGCCAATATCCTCATCTGGAAGAAAGCTTGTATAGGAGCAAAATCCATCTATATTTCCACCATGGTTAACATGTTTTCTTCCTCTATAGGCTTCAACAAACCAGCCTAAGGCATAAGATGAAAATTGTAATTCATCAAACTTTAAAGGGATTAGCTCACAAGGTAGTTGAGGTGAATGTAACTCACTTATAGTTCTTTCAGATATAATCTGTTTTCCGTTTACTTTACCTTTATTTAAATGAAGGCTAAGCCATTTTAACATATCAGTCAAACTTGAATTCATAGAACCAGCAGGAGCAACAGAATCTAGTTTTCTAAAGTCTATTTGATTAATTTCTTCGCCTTTTTGCGCATAGGGCTTACTGTAATCAGAAGACTCTTTTAAAGCATCTACTGAGAAATTTGTGCTGTTCATACCAAGAGGTTCAAGAATTCTTGATTTTACGAATTCTTCCCAGGTCATTCCTGTAACTAGTTCAACAAGGTAGCCAGCTGTGGCATACATCAAATTATTATATTGCCATGTTTCTCTGAAATCCTTACTAAATTCCAAGTATTTAATTCTATCTACCAGTTCTTTTCTGCTTAAAGAAGGATTTGTATACCATAAAATATCATGTCTAGGTAATCCAGAACGATGACAAAGCATGTCCCTTAATGTAAGATGTTCTTCAGCATATTTATTTTGCATTTCAAAACTAGGCATGTATTTTTTTATAGGAGTATCAAGATCTAGCTTACCTTCATCTACTAATATACCTATTGATAGTGATGTAAAAGATTTACTTGCAGAACCTATAGCAAATAAAGTATCTTTTGTAACATTCAAATTTTTGTTAACATCGCGCAGCCCTAACCCATTGCAATATATTATTTCATCATCTTTAATAATACCTACAGTTATTCCAGGAATTTTCCACTTATTCATATACTCAGATAAAAAGTCATTAAGATCTTGAGAGTTATTAGATAGAATATCATTCATAATATTGTACCGCCTTTATTTATTTTTTATTTTCCTTCATTTCTAGCCCTATCAAATTCATTTAATGCTCTCTTTTGTATTTCAAGTGTATCTTCACCCATGTCAAATTCAGCTTCTTCTTCAAAACCGTCTTGTTCTTCGCCATCAAATCTATATAATTTCTTTAATAACGTCCATAAGATTTCCATTTCTTCAATGGAAAAGCCTTTAGAAAGCATCCCAAAGAACTCCATCGATTTTTCGGCACCTATCATCATGGCATTTGTTCCAGCTTCAGTTATTTTCACATTAACTGCACGTTTATCATATTGGCTTGGCATAGTAAGGACATATCCTTTGTTCTCTAAATTAGTAATCAATTGTTTTACACTCTGTTTTGTTGTACCTAATTTTTTAGCAATATTATTTAGAGTTGTTTCATTTTCAGGTAAATGAATAATAGCAACCATCGCCATAAGCTGTCTGCTAGTTAAAGGCTCACAATATTCATCGCCTTTAATTTGAATTTTATTAGTAAGAGAAAACAGAGTTGCGTATATTTGTTGTATCAAAAAAAGCGCTTTATAGTTATCCATAAAATATCTCCTCCTTAGTTGGACAATATACTGTCTAAAGTTACAATAGCATATTATTCCAATATAGTCAATATACTGTCTATTTGTTTTCAGTCATACTTCATTATAAACAGAAAGGACTTGAATAAGAAAAAAGGAATAGGGGATATTGCTTAGTACTAGTAATTGGTACTATAACTATAATATTTTTGAATCTTTTTTGTAGAAAAAGTTATTTAATGATATTACCTGAAATAATGTTTTGGATAGGCTGTGCAGTTATCATTGTTGGAATTATATTGAGGTTGTATTCAGTATTGACACTTGAAAGATCTTTCACCGTATCAGTGCAAGTGGATTTAGACCAAAAAATAATTCAAACAGGTCCATATAGATACATTAGGCACCCTGCATATAGCGGAAGTATACTATCTTTAATTGGAATAGCATTAGCTCTCAGAAGCATAATTGTAACTATAACAATTATTGCTGTCATTTATAGATATAGAATTAAGATTGAAGAAAAGATATTAGAAAATAACTTCAGGACACATTATAAAGAGTATAAGAAGAATACTAAAAGGATTATTCCATTTATTTGGTGAAAATATAGTTTAATGATATAAAAGCAAGAATATATTTATTGGATATTAATTATAGGCGTGTTAATAAATTAATCTTAATCTATTAATACTAGATTAGAATTTTTCTATATTATTTTTTATATCAAGTACAATTTCTTCAATTATATCTTTAATTTGTAGATTTCTAGTTCCAGGAATATAAATGCCATGTTTTTGTAATGGGAGTATATATTTAGTACAATCCATATTAAATATTGCATTGGAAATCATAGTAGTAATTTCTCCGTTTATACCTCCACTACAGATTATTCCGATTGGTCCTATTATACCGTCTATTTTAGTTGTCTTGCAAAATGAACTGATCGCCCTTTCACCGCTTATACCAACATTTGCACCAGCTTGTACCATTTTTGAGGTAGCAAATGAGTTGGTACCAAGTGCAATAATATAAACATCATTATCTATTTCTTTACGAATCCTCTTTATGATGTTTTGACCAAGGCCTGCACCTTGTGCATCTATTACTGCAATTTTCATATTAATGATCATTCCTTTCGCTATGATTAAGAGATATAATTTAATAAAAGTGGTTAATGTATAAATAAAGTAGTGCTAAACTATAAATAAGATTTTTATTTATAGTTTCTGATATTATTCTATACCTTGAAGTTAACTACAAGTCAAGTGCTTTTTAGTAATATTAAGTGATTGGTGGTCACATATTTCATAAAAAGACTATATAATTTTAAATTGACCGAAATTAATCTGTGATTTTATTCTTAACATATATTATTATAGAATAAAGAAAAGAGATTTCATATGATTATTGGAAACACAAAATAATAAAGTTATTAAAAAATTGCAGATATGAGGTGAATAAATGAAAATTAAAGTTGTAAAACAGCTGCTAGAATTAAACGAAAATTTCAACAATGATATTAAAGAAATTTTAAGAAGTAAAAATGTATACTTAGTAAATGTGATGGGTTCACCAGGGACAGGCAAAACAAGTTTGATTATAGAGTTAATAAAACAATTAAAGGATAAATTTAATATTGCTGTAGTTGAAGGCGATATTGCGGGACAAGTAGATGCTGAAAAAATTGATTCACTTGGAATTTCTGTCATTCAGCTTAATACAGAAGGAGAGTGCCATATAGAATCAAAGGCAATTTATAATATCTTAGGATACTTTGATTTAGATGAAATTGATTTGATTTTTATTGAGAATATTGGTAATCTTGTCTGTCCCGCTGAGTTTGAACTTGGTGAAGATTTTAAAATTGCTGTTTTAAGTATTCCAGAAGGTGATGATAAGGTTGAAAAATATCCATTACTATTTTCTAAAGCTGATGCAGTTGTATTAAGTAAGTATGATATGATGGAATACTTTGACTTTGATGACAATAAGGTAGAAGAAAATGTTAAAGAATTAAATCCATTGGCAGCCACCTTTAGAATATCATCGAGAACTGGACAAGGATTAAATTCGTTTGTTACATATATTGAAGAAAAAATAAAAACAAGAATTCAAAGGTAATTTAATATTTACAATTTTGGAATTGTATAGTATCATAAAATTGTATACTACGAGGGTATACAGTTTTTACACAATATATATGGCAAAAATAATTCTTCAGCGTAATTCTAAAAATATTAAAAGAATTTTAGCTGTAATTGTGAAATGTACATTGTGAATTGCAACATATATAAATTAATAGATTAATTTGGATTATTAATAACCACGAAGGTTGATTGCTTTATTTGTAATCAGTTTTTGTGGTTTTGTTTTTATTAAAAATTGGGTATATTGAGGAAATAGCAAGTCTAATTATTTTAACATGCTTTAAAGGAGGAATTAAAATGCATATTCCAGACAATTATCTAAGCCCAGCTACCTGCGCAGTTATGGGTGCGGCAATGATTCCAGTTTGGACAAGAGCTGTAAAAAAAGTAAATAAAGAGGTAACTAAAAAGAAATTGCCGCTTATGGGAGTAGGTGCATCACTATCATTTTTAACAATGATGTTCAATGTTCCGTTACCAGGCGGAACCACTGGACATGCTGTAGGAGGAACTTTAATTGCAATTCTTTTAGGCCCTGAGGCGGCATGTATTTCAGTGACGATAGCACTTTTGCTTCAAGCATTACTATTTAATGATGGAGGTATTTTAGCCTTTGGAGCCAATTGCTTTAATATGGCATTCGTCATACCATTTGTAGGTTATTATATTTATAAGTTTTTAAAAGAGAAATTTAAGACAGAGAAAGGAGAATATATTGGGACATTTATTGCATCGTATATTGGAATAAATTTGGCCGCTTTATGTGCAGCAATAGAATTCGGAGTACAGCCATTACTTTTTAAAGATGCAGCAGGTATACCGCTATATTGTCCTTATCCTTTATCAATTACTATACCTTCAATGCTTATTCCACATCTTGTAGTTGCAGGAGTATTAGAAGGAATTATAACTGTTGGCGTATTAAGCTTTATAAAAAAGGTTTCACCAGGAATTATTTATGAGGGAGCTACTACAAAATCAAAGCCTGTATATGGATTAATAATAGCACTAATATGCCTCTCACCATTAGGGTTATTAGCTACAGGTACAGCTTGGGGAGAATGGGGAACTGATGAAATAAGTTCTGTAGTAACAGGTGGTAATGCGTTAGGATTTATACCTAAAGGTATGGAAAATGGATTTAGCTTTAATGCATTAATGCCAGATTATTCTGTTGCAGGTCTTCCAGATAATTTTGGATATATTTTATCTGCAGTTGCAGGGGTTGCAATACTATTGTTAGTATTTAGAATAATAGCAAGTATGAAAAAGACAACAAAAGTATAAAGTGAAACTTGATTCAGGTGAGGTGATTTAAATCTGAATCTTAGTTTAACTTATATGTGCTCCATCAATTCAGCAATATGTAGTGAAACAAAAGTGAGAGTCCAAATTTTATATTTGGGTTCTCTTTTAAATGTGCCTAATATATGTTAAAAGAAAGGAAGTTATTAATGCCAGAATGGCTTTTAAAAAAAGACAATTATACACCGCTAAAAGACAAGAATTCTTTTATAGATAAGAGCATTCTGTCAATATTTAATGTGCTTGCTATGTTTAGGCAGCAAACTAAAATAAGAAACTCTAAATTTGGAATTAACCCATTAACTAAATTAATATCAACGCTCATACTAATTATTTTTGTTTCCTTAAGCAGAAATCTTCACTTTATTGTAATTACAACTGTGTTTATGCTTGTGATAATAAATCTTTTAAGTATAAAAGAAATAAAATATGTTGTCAAAGCAAGTATGGCGGCGGCAATTTTTACGTTTATTATTTTGTTACCAGCTATTTTTTTAGGTTATAGCAATAATACCTTAATGATCACATTAAAAGTATTAGTTTCAGTTGCTTCTGTCAGTATATTAACTTGCACTACTCAGTGGAATGAACTAATAATTACTTTAAAAATATTTAGAATACCAGATATATTTATTTTGGTACTTGATATTACTATAAAATATATTATAATTTTAGGCGAATTTTCATTAAATATGGTTTATGCTCTTAAATTAAGATCAGTAGGTAAAAACAATCATAAAAGCACTGCACTTTCTGGAGTCGTGGGAACTATGTTTATAAAGTCTAAAGAGATGGCAGAAGAGATGTATGGAGCAATGGAATCTAGAGGATTTACAGGAACATATAAAGTATATACGAAATTTAAATTTAAGCTATTTGATTATATTTGTTTTATTATTACCATAATTTTTGTGTTAACATATTTTTATTTTGATAGGTTGTGATTTAATGATTGATATAAAAGATGCGAATTATTCATATGATGCTGAAGTTACCGCACTAAAAAATGTAAACTTACATATTGATGCAGGTGAAGCCATTGCCTTAATAGGTGTAAATGGAAGTGGGAAGTCTACATTAATGAAATTAATCAATGGATTAATAATTGCTGATAGTGGAAGTTATTTATTTGAAGGTGAAGAAATTAATAATAAAAAAATGCAAAATGAAGAGTTCTCGAAGGCTTTTCATAAAAAAATAGGTTTTGTTTTTCAAAATTCAGATGTACAGCTATTTTGTTCAAATGTATATGATGAAATCGCATTTGGGCCAAGACAGATGGGAATGGATGAAGAAGAAGTTAGAAAAAGGGTAGAAGATACTCTAAAATTACTAAAAATTGAAGAATTAAGAGATAGACAGCCATATCATTTGAGCGGTGGAGAAAAGAAAAAGGTTTCTATAGCTACCGTAGTAGTTTTAAATCCAGACGTTTATATATTTGATGAACCAATGAACGGACTTGATCCTAAAACTAAGAGATTTTTAAAAGAATTCATGATAGCTATAAATAATGCAGGAAAAACTATTTTATGTTCTACCCATGACTTTGAATATGTAAAAGGGGTATTTAAAAGAGCAATTGTTTTTTCAAGTAATCATTCAATTATTAGAGATGGTGATTATGATGAGATAATGAACGATAGTGAGTTTTTATATGACAATAACATTATATAATGTTTAAGCTATACTGAAAATAATATAAAGAAAGAACAATACAAGTTACACTACTTTACAATAAAATTAACTGACTCCGTCATGCGAAGCAATAAAATCTATTACATCTTTAGCAGTTGATA
>NZ_JBJIAB010000052.1:0-37199 GCF_045310795.1 Candidatus Clostridium helianthi | reverse complement strand
GCTTCGCTATCGGCTTTTTTTAAAAATTTCTAAAAGTTATCCACAGATTCGGATATTTTAATTATGAAATATCCTCAGATATTAATATAATATTAGTCATTATTTTATATTATATGATTTTTAGGTAAATTTAATGAATACGCATTAATACATTCATATAAAGGATATAAATGTCTAAAGGCACAGGGAAATGATTCGATAATAAATAATGGAATGTATTTAAAATTAGTAAAATAATAGTAATTTATTATAACATATTAACACATAAGGGATTTATATAAATTTAGATATTTTTTTATTTAATATAATTCGCAGATATGTCTTAATATGATGAGATAAATAGGCGAGCGGCTATATATAAACTAAATTTTGAATTTAAAGCACAATTTAAGGAGGACGAGAATGATGAGCAAGATTAAAAAAAGGTTTATAGCGCTAATAGTGGTATTTACAAGTATAATATCACTTATACCACTTGGGTTTAATTCAGAAGTAGCAAAAGCGGATGATATACCTGCAGAAGCTACAGCCAGCAGAGTAAATTTAGATGGAACTATGACACCTCTTCCAAGTAGAATAGATAGCACTACTCAAGAAGAGATACATACTGCTAATTCTCTTGAGGATAATTTTGATATATCTCTTAAAAATATTCAAAAGACTCAAGCTGAATTGATACAACAGGCGAAAGATTCAAAATCATCAATTACTGGAGTAACAAAGCAGGAAATAGTTGTTAAGGCTATAAATGAAGCTATACTAATCAATGATGATGGAACTGCTAATACAGACGGACAAAATGCTGTGGCAGGGATGGGAATAACTTTAAGTTATAGTAACAGTACTGGAAATGGTGGGCCGACTCCTGTAGAAAATGATTCAGAAAGAATAGGGGTAAAGATAACAGGTTTGCCAGCAGGTGTTAATAAAATTAAATATGCAGTTAAAATAACAACATTGTCAATAATATATAAAGAAACTAAAAATTCTGATGATACTGTGACGCAAGATGCAACTCCGGATCCAGCTGGAGAGAAGACAGTTACAAAATATGAAAAAACAATAACAATAGAAAATGGTAAAGATTATGCAACAAACCAAATAAGTGAAATGACATTTAAAGCTTATGTTGGTGATGCAGATGCATTTAATGATAAAGATGAGATTTCAGATGCCGCAAAAAATGAAAATAATACAGTGCCATTTTTGTATTCAACTACGGTGACGCCAGATCCTAATATGAAATTAAGATATAATTTTGATGTGCCAGATTCACTTTCAGCATTAAAATATATTATGACTTTTGGAGATATGATTAATTTAGATAAAGGAGTTGAATTGTATAAAAATGGTATACGTGCTGTTGATGGAAGCTTCAGTCTTAACGGACAGAAATTATCTGGAGATTTATCAAATCGAAGTAAGTCAGATTTAATAGTAATTAAGGTAAACTCAGTTACCAACGATAGTAGTTCCACTGTAAAAATTGCAAAAGCATATTCAGTAGAAATTAGATACAACAAATTAGATGCAGAAAAAGATTATAGTTTAAAAAATGCAGGAATAACAAAGCTTGATTTTAATGATGATGATGATGTTAAAGCATATATTGGAAAGGCGTTTACTGTTACAAAAACTACGTCTGGATTTTCAGAATATAAAGGAAAAATATATGTGGATTCAAGAGCTGGAATGATAAGTATAAATCCTACGTTAATAAGATCCCAATCTAGTAACAATGTAGCATATACTGTTACCAATAATTATAAGGATTCATCAGGTAAGACTAAAACTGAACAATCACAGCTCAAGAATGGAAAACAATATGTTAATTTTGATACAAGCTCAGATTATAATCAAATACAGATAGATGCCTATGAAGGAAAAGATGGAAATATAACTAATTCGTCAAAGATATTAGCGAGATATCTATTAGATGTTGTTGTTATAAATAATGATAATAACTTTACAATGAATTTAGAATTTAGCAAAACTACAGATAGCAATAGTGATGTAGTGTTAACACAACCAGGAGTAACTAAAGCGAATAATGGGGAAGTTAGTTTTGCTTCATCTAGGCGTAGTTATGATTTGTATTATGGGTCACCTAATGCAAATTCAGTTATAGTTTCTTTTACAGGTCATCAAAGTGATAAACATGAATATATAAAAGTATTTTTTGCGGATGATGTAAATAGTACTAATCTTGAGGAGGCCACTGAATCAGTGAATAATCTACCTGATAAGGATCTTTTAAGAAGTACTAGCCTTAATGTGAATATTGCTCATAGTAGAAAGAAAATGGTTGTTCAAGCCTATTATGATAAGGTTGAAATAAAGAAAGATGAGAATGGTCAGAATGTAAAAGTCAAAACTGGCACGTATACTGTAGGAGATAGTTATGTGTTTTATCTTCCGGAAAATTTTACAGGTGAAGTGACACCAGATCCAGGCGCAAGTTCAAGCAATGCTTCATTAAATTCATTAAAGATTTCAGGGTATACTTTAACTGATAGTGATGGGAATTCTGGATTTTCAAGTGATAAATTAGATTATAAAACTACTGTGGCAAAAGAAGATACAACAGAAAAAATAACAGCGATAGCACAAGATGATAATGTTAAGTCAATTATTGCGAGTATTAATGGAAGTGATGCAACTTATGACTTGACTTCTGGAGAAGCAAATGAAATTCCTTTAAATACAAATGGTAATACAACTATAACTATAGTTGTTACAGCGCAGGATGGAAAAACTAGTAAGACATATAGTATTGTAATTAAAAATAATTCAAAAGGTAGTAATGCTAATTTAAAAAATGTTATTCTTAGCCAAGGAGATTATGCATTTGATCCTAAAGAAGATATAACTAAAGTTCGAGTTGATCAGAATGTATCTAAGATTAATGTAACTCCAATAGCAGAAGATTCTAAATCAACAATTAGTGTTAATGGAGAGGAATATTCAGATTCTGCAATAAGTGTTAGCCTTAAAGGAGCTCAGAAAACGGAGATTGATATAGAGGTTATATCTGAAGATGGCAAGGAGACTAAAACTTATACTTTAGAAGTTTATAGGGTTGACTCTTCTGATTGGAATAACGATGATAATAATAATGATAGTAGCAGTGATGATGATCAATTTTATGATGATTACAATGATTGTTGGGTAGATTTAACTAAGTATGATGAATGGGGAACAGTAAATGGGAAACCAGTATACTTTGATAAAAAAAGCAGACAAGTTAAAAATGCATGGGTATCTACTGGCGGAAAGTACTACTACCTAAATAATTTAGGATACAGAGCATCAGGTTGGAAGGTTGATGATAAGACTGGTCAAACATATTACCTAGATCCAACAAACGGAGAGATGAGAAAAGGATGGATGAATTTAAATAATAGCTGGTATTACTTGGGGTTAAATGGAGTAATGAAAAAAGGCTGGTTAAATTTAAATGGAAAATGGTATTACTTTACTCCTAATGGACAAATGGTTGTGAATCAAAGTATGTATATTGATGATGGTGTATATAAATTTGGACAGGATGGAGCTATGTACTAAAAATATTTATAGTTTTGTTAAGCTATGACTTTTAATTACATATAGCTCATAGAAATAAAGATTATGCTATTTCTACAGTTTTAAAGGAATTATGATTGGTGGATGTAAGATTATATTTACAAATCAAATACGTACGTGTATAACAGGGATTTAGAAATTTCTATACAAAAAGGCACTAAGAGGGAGGTTTTTCAACTTTCGCTTGTCTGATTAAAGATTTAGGCAAGCGAAAAGTGAGTTTAGCTTTCCTCTTAGTGTTTTTTAAAAATATTAAGAGTTCAAATTAAAACAAATGTATTTGATTTTAAACAAGTATCATATAGAGGCGAACTTTGGGGCAGAAATATACAAGGGAGTTTTTATTGACAACTGGAATTTTAGGGAATATAATAATTATAGTTCAAAATTCGAACAATAAATACTATGTTTAATTAAAGGGGAGTTAGGTGTAATATGTTAGAAGATAGGATAGAAATTTTAAAAACGCTGAATGATAATTTTAATATTAATCAAAGAGAATTGGCTAAAAGAACTAATATATCCCTTGGGAAGGTTAATGCAGTTTTAAAAGAATTTACCATGGATGGATTTATTGACAGAATAACAAATAATAGAGGAACTTTATATAAAGTAACTGAAAAGGGCATGAAGTTTTTAGAAGAAAATATTGCTTCTGCAAAAAGTACTAGATTAAAGATTCATGAAGAAGAGAAAAAAATAGTTAAACAAGCTGTAATACTTGCAGCAGGTAAGGCAGAGGAATTTGGGAAACCTGTAGGAATGTTGGATATTGAAGACTTTAGGCTTATTGATAGAACTCTAAATATTTTAAAAGAAAATGGAATAACTAAGACCGTTATAGTAACTGGATATGAAAGTCAGTACTATGAAGAAGCTTTTAAAAATAGTAAAAATATAATATTAGTAAAGAGCGATACTTATAAGTGGACAGGAACAATGCATTCATTATCTTTAGCTAAAGATTATATAGATGATGATTTTTTACTTATTGAAAATGATTTGATTTTCGAAAAAAGAGCTATTAAGGAATTAGCAGAAAGTCCAAATCGTGATTGTATTCTTTTTACAAATGAAAGTGGATCAGGTGATGAAGCATTTGTTGAAATAAGGGATAATCATTTATTTAAAATGTCCAAAGATATTCATCAATTTAATAGAATTGATGGAGAAATGATAGGACTTACTAAGATATCACATAAATTATATACAATGATGCTTGAAGAATTTAAAGGGAATGTAAATCCGTATTTAAATTATGAATATGTACTTTTAGATGTTGCTAGAAATTATAATATTGGTTTTGTTAAAATAGATGATCTTGCATGGGGGGATGCAGATAGTTCTAAGGAATATGAAAAAATCAAGAATTATCTTTATCCAACTATAAGAAGAAGAGAGCTAAGTTATGAGATAAGTAACATAAAAGCTATTGTTAGAGAATCATTAAAAGTAACAGATGAAGATATTACAGAAGTTGAGCCAGCAGGTGGTATGACAAACAAAAATTATAAAATATGTGTTAAAGGTGATAGATACATATTAAGAGTCGCAGGTGTTGGAACGGAACAAATGATTAATAGAAACACAGAAATGTTTAATTCGGCGATTGCTTCTGAGAAAGGCTATAATGTAGAAGTACCTTATTTCAATCTTGAAACTGGAGTTAAAATATCTAAGTTTATAGAAAATGCTGAAACTTTAACTCATAGAAGTATTAAGAAAGAAGAAAACTTAAAGCAAGTTACAGCTATCTTAAGAGACTTGCATGAATGTACTGATTTTCATATGGATAATGAGTTCAGTATGTTTAGGGAACTTGAAAAATATGAAGGGATTTTAACAAAAGATAATGGAAACTTTTTTGAGGATTATGCTGAAGTAAGAGAAAAGGTTATGGCTCTTGAAGAAGAATTAAATAGATGCAACAGAGTCTATGTACCATCTCATAATGATTTGGTTTCGGAAAACTTTGTTAAGGATACTGCAGGCAGAATTTATTTAATCGACTGGGAATACAGTGGGATCAACGATGATATGTGGGATTTGGCAGCTCTTTCTTTAGAAAATGAATTTTCAGAAGATGATATAGAGTTAATGTTTAGACTATATTTTAAAGGAAAAGATGCTGATAAAGATTCAAGAAGAAGATTATTAATTCATCAAATATGCCAAGATTTCTTATGGGCTGTTTGGACACTAATTAAGGAAGCAGAAGGAGACGATTTTGGTACTTATGGATTAGATAGATATAATAGAGCTAAGGAATATTTAAATAAACTTTAATTATAAATCAAATTTATAATTCTGGTTAGATATCACATAAGCTTAGGATATAACTTGTTTATTTATATGTATTGAAATTTAAGATGATTTATATATTTTTAATTAGCTGAGGAGAAGGTAGATATGAGAGCAATTTTAATGGCAGCAGGCATGGGAACAAGATTAAGACCATTAACTGAAAATACTCCAAAATCTTTAATAGAAGTCAATGGGATGTCTTTACTTGAAAGACAAATAATAAATTTAAAGGAGATTGGGATTAACGAGATTATAGTATTAACTGGATATCTCCATGAAAAGTTTGATGATATAGTTAAGAAATATAATTTAATCAAAGTGGTTAATGATAAATACGATATCTATAATAATATATATACTATGTATTTAGTTAGGCAATACCTTAGGGATGCATTTGTAATTGATGCAGATAACTATATTACAAGGAACTTCTTACCTAAAAGTAAACCAAAAACATCATTATATTATTCAGCTTGTAAAGAAAATATAATAGGTGAGTGGATTTTGAAATATGATGAAGATGGCAGAATACATAGTGTTGAAATTGGAAAAGAAGGAGATAAACCTGATTTTATAATGTCAGGAGCATCTTTTTGGACTGCTAAAGATGGCGAATTTATTTCTAATAAAGTTGAAGAAGCAATAAACAAAGGGGACTTTAGAGATTTATATTGGGATAGTATTGCTGTAGATAATCTTAAGGACATGGAAGTGCATATCGAAAAGATACAATCAAATGATATATTTGAAATAGATTCATTGGAGGATCTAGCATATCTGAAAAACGCACTTAAATTATAATTTAATGATATAAAAGCAAAATATAATATGGAAATATGAAAAACTACACTAAAATATACTTATTTTGATGAAGGTATATTTTTGTGTAGTTTTTTATGTAAAAATATATGTTTAAAAGGCTACTGAATATGTCTATTATGCAAGTGAGATTGATATTTCCAGGAACTTAATTGTATAATATTTGGGCTGCTATCTATAAGAGCGTTATTATCTTTTGAAAAAATCACTTTTCTTAAAATTAATCTTTTCTTATTGTATGTACGATTATGTAGGCCTAATATTTTGTAGGAAAGTTTGAAAATATCCTTATGTATTCTCATTTTAGTTTTTAAACTCACATCTTCCCAACTTATCTCATAAAGAGTTCTACAAAACTTTAAAGTGTTCTTTATTCCCAATGAATTAAGATTTCTCTTTAGAATTTTAGATGTATAAAAAAGACCAGCACCAGAAGTTGTTGACATGGACAATCCTATTTTATCATTTATTTGGGATCTTGAGCTACTTAATAGGTAACAACAAGATAGTCTGTGCAAAAACAGTTTCATTTCATTGCTAATATCACATTTTGATACTGGAGAAGCTATTATAAGTAAATCAGAGCTATCTAATGAATTTATGATGTACTCCATACCATTAACAGTTTTTGAATCAATATCGGGATAAGAAAGACGTCCATTGTAAATATAATCTTTTGATAAGAAAAATTCCGTGACTTTTAATTCAATATTAAGTTTAAGAGCATTTAGCAAGAGTTGCACACAATTATATGTATTTGTCTCGCTTGAGTTATCATAAATGACAATTACATTCACAAGTGATCATCCTTTCACTATATATGTGTCTTTAAATTCTGAAATATGATTTTCTAAGAATCTACGTTCTTTATCAGTTAAGTTTTCGTGCTTATAAAATAGTAAGAAAACTGGGGAGTAGAATTGAAGTGCTAATGTATAAGGGTCTTTTTTTATAAATACGTTTGAACTTATTAATTTTGAAAATACGTCAGCTTGAAAATCTAATATATCATCAATAAATATCTTATTATATAAATCTGAAAGTTTAGAGTTGTTACATTGCTCTATTGTCAGCAATTTTCTGAATTTAATCATATTCTCGTCTTCTAAGTAGAAATTAAAAATGTATGAACTTTTTTTGAAAAAGTATTCGTCAGATAACCAATTTGTTTTATTAGGAAGATTCTCATCAGAATTATCCCTAATTTTTATACTGTTCAAAAATTTATTTACTAAATCTGAATATTTTTGGATTATAGTATCAAAAATATCTTGCTTATTTTTGAAGTGATTATAAAGAGAACTTGCTTTTATGCCAACTGCTTTGGCGATATCTCTAACAGATATTGCATCAAAACCTTTCCTTGAAAAAAGATTTAATGATTCAGATATAATTTTTTCTCTTGTATTCATAAAAACTCCTCACAAAAATATTATTGCATAACTTTAAAGTGCTTAATTTATATTAATATATATCAAACACAAATACATATAAACTATAATTAGAGTTTGAGAAATAAGCATAATATTCCACTACTATTATCTTATAATTTAAAACTAACAGTTGTTAGTTTGATTATAACTCAAAGTAAGAAAAAAGTCCATAAATTTTCAACACTTTCCATATAATTTGTATATGAATTGACAATGAATAAACTAGAATGTACAATTGAAAAAGCGAAAAATATACACATATAAAAAAAGCGCGAAGCGCAACTAAGAACTTATAAAAAAGCAGGAAGTGCTAAAAACTGATATAAAAAGTGCGAAGCGAAGTCAATAACTTGTTAAGTAGAAATAAATTCAATTGGAACTGTGCATTTTAATAAAATAATTTCTAATTTATCACAGTGTGCTTAAAAGTCATTAAATGTGCATTGTTGATTAGAATACGTATATGGAGGACAAACAAATGGCTAAATCTATTTCAAAAAATGCGATATTCAAAGCAATGCTTAACTTATTTAACATAATATTGCCGATTTTGGTAATCCCATTAGTTACTAGATCAGTTGGTAAAGAATTATATGGTTATATGGGATATGGAGATTCTCTAACTGCTTATTTTTTAATATTCGCAAGCTTTGGAATTTACCAGTATGGACTAAGAGAAATAAGTAAAGTTCGTGATGACAAGGCTAAACTTAGACAAACGTTTACGAGCTTGTTTCTTTTTGCAAGTGTTACTAATATCCTAGCTTCAGCTGCATACATGATATTTGTAGCTATTTTTTATAAAAATGAACCATATTTTTATACATGTATAGTTATGGGATTTAATTTGGTATTTAATCTTTTTTACGTGGAATGGGTTAATGAAGCATTAGAAAATTATGATTTCATTGCTATTAAAACAATGATAGTTAGAATAGTATATTCTGCATTGATTTTGCTATTTGTTAGAAAACAAGAAGATTATTTGTTTTATTTATATTTAGTTATAGGATTTAACTTTATAAATAATATAATAAGTTTCGTATACGTAAAAAGAAAAGTAAGGCTTGATTTTTCTAATCTTGAATTTTTTAGACATTTAAAACCTATGTTTTACGTTGTAATTCTTTCTAATACAGGAGTTTTATATACTCAGCTTGATAAGATTATGCTAAAAGACAGTATTGGAGGGACTACCGATGTTGGATATTATTATATGGCTCAGAGGGTAACTACTATAGTAAGTACACTACTATTAACAGTTATCCAAGTTACTATGCCAAGGCTCTCTAACTACTTGGGAAATGAATCTAAAGGTGAGTATTTGGTCCTACTAAAAAGGGTTATAAAGATATATTTTCTGATTTTATTTCCAGCATCTATAGGTCTTTTGTGCCTTTCTAAAGAGGCTATATATATCTTTGGAGGACCAGAATTTTTAGCGGCAGTTCCGGTTATGGTTATATTTTCAATACATATGTTAAGTGTTGGAGTTGAAGGGGTAATAGCAAATCAAATAATATATCTTCACGGAAAAGAAAAGTATGATGCAATGTTAGTATTAATTGGAGGAATACTTAATTTAATTTTTAATACAACATTATTTCTAACAGGAACATTTAATATGGTTACTGCTATAAGTACAACTCTTTTAGCAAATCTTATTGTAATAGGTTTAGAATATAGGCTGGTTAAGAAAGTTATAAAATTAGATATACATTTGTTCGCTTACGAGAATATAAAGTATTTCTATTATTCTTTGATATTCATTCCTATAACGTTTGGAATAAAGCTTGTTATACATAACATACTTTTTGGATGTGTAGTGGAGGTTTTTGCATGTGGCTTAATATATGCTGGAATTCTCATATTTACTAAGGATCAGGTATTTTTTGAGCTGGCAGACAAATTACTTTTGAAATTCAAGCTTAAAAGATAATTAGAATTGAATAAGAAATTAAGAGGATATTATTTTATATAGCTCTTAAGTTAGAATCATGCGTTTGTTAGTGCTGTTGGGAATTGACATGTAAAATGTTAAAGATATAGCGCTTTCAAAGGCATGATTTTTTATTAAGTATTTAAATATGAATGGGAATAAATCAATTTAAAGCTTTTTATGAAAATTTATAATATTTTTTTATGTGAACATGTTGATTTGAACAGTGAACAATGATAATATAATTTTGTTCACAAAATGAACTTAAGGCTAAGGCATAATTAAGTTTAATATATATTCATTTTGTTTATTATATAGTATAAGGAAATAATTTAGTTTAAGAAGATTATTGTAAGGTAGAAAAAGTTAAAATTATACGAATAAGAAGTTATATTTAAGGGGGAGATTTTTGATGCAAAATATTATAAAAAATACCAAAGTTAATGAAGCTGCAGTTATTGCAAAAAGGAAATTATCGGCACAATTTTTTAAAAAGGGTATTACAATAGCTTTATTTTCAGGTCTCATGTATGGATTCTACTCAGCATTTCTAACTTTGGGGATGACTAAAGGAGTTTGGGGAGATTGGACAGGAGTAAATTCAGCTGGTTTATCAGCTTTTGTTATTACGTATTTATTAGGGGCACTTGGAAGTGCAGTAAATGATGTTTGCAGCGCTGTATGGGCAGTGATTTATGCAATTATTAAAGGTAAGTTTGGAGATTTCTTAAGATGTATTAATACTACCCCAGGGCGTGTAATGATGTTAGCAGCTCTTATAGGAGGACCTATTGCTAGCACGGCTTATGTTATTGGGCTTCAGATGGCAGGGTCAATAGTTATTCCTATTACTGCCCTTTGTCCAGCTATTGGTGCTATTTTAGGTAGAATTTTATTCAAGCAGGAATTAAATAAACGTATGATATTGGGTATTGCTATCTGTGTTTGTGCAAGCTTTATGATTGGAAGTACAGGTATTACAGGGGATGCACCAAAAGGTATGCTATTAGGTATTTGCATTGCTTTCATCGCGGCTCTTGGATGGGGTTTTGAAGGTTGTGTAGCTGGCTATGGTACATCTATGATTGATTCAGAGATAGGTATTACCATTCGTCAGGCAACAGCAGGTCTTTCAAATTTAATTATATTCATTCCTATTTTAGGGATGATAGCAGGTGGAGTTAATATTTCAGCAGGGCTTGTGGCTCAAGCATTTACAAGTGGTTCTGCTATGATTTGGTTTGCTGCAAGTGGCCTTTGTGCATTTATTTCATTTATGACATGGTATAAAGGCAATAGTATGTGTGGTGCTGCACTTGGTATGGCTTGTAATGGTACATATTCATTCTGGGGACCATTTTGCTGTTGGATATTACTTGGTGTAATCTTTGGAATAGATGGATGGTCTCTACCTCCAATCGCTTGGGGAGCAGCAGTACTAATGATAGTTGGTATATTAGTAATTGCAATGAATCCGCTTGATTTATTCAGAAAAAAGGAGGTAAGATAGTATGAAACCACTTAATTATGCTATTTTAAAATACTTTACGAAAGTACCTGAAGCTTGTGCAGAAGACGTTATTGAAGCTCTAAAAGGTGAGTATGGTAAATTTAAGGCCCTTAAAAGAGATGCTGTAATTTCAGCTCTAATGACAGCAGAAGCTAATGGACTTTTAGAAGAAACAAGGTTTGATATGGATGAGGCAGGCAATTTAAGAGTTTATTATCATGCAAATGAAGAAGGAGCAGCTACAATTAATAAATATATTAGAGACTAATGATTATATATTTGTATTAATAAAAAAATGAATAATACTGGTGTAATCGTAGAATAAAAGACAATAATATATTTTAAAGTTTAAATATATGAAATGCACAACTCATACTGAGTGGTTAGGAATAAGGCACATAAACTTTTATTGTGCTTAAGGTTTTATTGAAACCAAAATCTCTAATCATGAAATATGAGGTGTGTATTTTTTTTTGCTATAGAACAATAGTCTAAGTTGCAAAATTCTGATATAGAACGTTTCGAAATAATGATTAAATGATAAAGAAGAATGAAATATTGATATTAATTTGTTTATAACTACAAAAAAACACAATAATTAATATAATATGTATAAAATAATTATAAAATCTGATAAAATTAATATATAATTTGTCTATTAATGATATATTAATGAGGTGAAAGATGAATATAAGAAGAAAGTTTATAGTTTTATCTATATTATGGGGAATAATTCCTGCAATTATTTCGACAAGCATATGTATTTCAAATTTTAATACTAGAAACTTAGAATTAACTAAGCAGAATGTAGAAACTTTTTCTAAGGATCAATCTATACACTTAAAAGCTTTTTTTGATGAGAATATTAGTAATCTTAATAATGATACCAATATACCAATAGTAAAAAAAATATTAACTGCATTAAATAATAAAGAAGATTTAGAAGATAAAAGGCATGATATACAAGTTTTAAATGAAATCTTGGCTGGTAGAATGCAAGAAGAATTTTTTTTAAGTAGAGAGGTACTTGTTGACAAGGAGGGTGTAATTATTGCATGTGATAATAGTGAGTTCATAAATAAGAAGGCTATGATTCCTAATAATGAAGTTGAGAAGCTTAAGCAAAACGAAGTTGTTGTAACAAACATTATAGAAAGAGAAGATTTTAATGATGGAGCCAAAAGTGCGATAATTGCAAGCCCTATATTTGTAGGAGGCAAATACCAAGGTTTTATAGCTAATATAATGAATATGAATTATTTTGAAAAACTTGTAAACGATGTTAGCTTTTTTGATACTGGAAGAATACTGATAATGGACCCAAATGGCGCTGTTGCAGCTGGAACTAGCAATAATATAAAAGAAAATATAAAAAAGATAAATGTTCCTAATAATTTGTACGAGCAGTGGGAAAAGATAGATTTTGATAGTACACCTAATGGAATAATCGAATATAAAATTAATAACACTGAAAAGATAGGATATTATTCGAGGATTAGTAATACTGGCTGGATAGTATTAAGTGCAATTGAATTATCAGAATTTAAGACGCCAACTGAGAGAACTATAAAGAATACTGTGGCATTTTTTATAATTATTTCACTATTAATAACAGTATCATATTTATTTATAGTTAATTATTTCTCTAAGCCTATATATAAATTATTGGAGGTAATTAGAAAGATAAAACAAGGTAATATGGATGATCGATTTATATATAATAAGGAGGATGAATTCGGAGAAATAGCAACAGCATTTAATGGATTGATGGATACTATAGAAAAGAATAAAAAGCATATAGAAGAAAAAAATAGAAGGCTACAATCTCTAACATCCAATATACCAGGAGGAGTATATACGTGCAAAATAGAAAATGGAGAATATATTTTAGATTTTGTAAGTAGTGGGTGTCTAAGCATTTTAGGTTACAAAGAAGATGAATTTACTGAAAATCAAAGGCGTAAAAAATTAATTGAATTAATTTGCGAGGCTGATAGAGAAAGAGTAATGAGGGATATAAGAGAACAAATAAGTAAATATGGTAAGTACACTGTAGAATACAGGGTTAAAAGGAGTGATGGAGTCAATGTATGGTTATTAGATAACGGTCAAATAGTAGAAAATAGCTATGGTAAATTATTTAGCTACAGTGTAGTAATAAATATAACTGAATCCAAAATAACTCAAGAAGAGCTTAGAATGAGTGAGGAGCGCTATCGTATAATTATGTCTCAAACAGAAGACGCAATTTTTGAATGGAATATCCCCAAAGATACTGTTTATTTTTCTGGAAATTGGGAAAATAAGTTTAGCTATAAATCAGTTGTAAACAATGTTAGTGAGATTATATATAAAACAGATTATATTTATAATGATGATATAAAGAATTTTGGAAAATTGCTTAATGGTATTATATATGGGGATACATATAAAGAAGCTGAAATTAGAATAAAGAAAAATACTAATGAATATATTTGGTGCAAAATAAGAATAACTGCCATGTTTGATGGAAATGGAGATATATTTAAGGCCATAGGGATAATTATTGATATTGATGAAGAAAAGAGAGAGAATGAAAAACTTTTATTTAAAGCACAAAGAGATAGTTTAACTAGCTTATATAATAAAGGAACAGTACAAAATATGATTGAAGAATATATGAAAAGTGCTAAGAAAGGCGATAGTGGAGCGCTATTTGTTGTAGATCTTGATAATTTTAAAGCTGTAAATGATAATTTAGGTCATCTAGCAGGAGATTTTGTTTTAACTGACATTTCACTAATGTTTTCAGAGATATTCAAAGAAGATTCTATTGTAGGACGAATAGGTGGAGATGAATTTGTGATATTCCTTAAAAATATTACATCGGAAGAGTTATTAATTGAAAAAGCAAAAGATCTAATGAATGGTTTTAGGAGTAATAATACCGATGAAGTTTTAAGTCAAAAAGTTTCTGGAAGCATAGGAATAGCAAAATATCCAGAGCATGGTAAGAGTTTTAAGGAACTTTTTACAAATGCGGATAAAGCAGTCTACTTAGCAAAAAGTAAAGGTAAAAATAATTATTGCATTTTTGAAGAAAATTAATTATACGAATAATAAGATAATACTGATGGGATAGCTCTCATCAGTATTATTTTTGATTAGAATCTATTGTTGAGTTGTCGTAGTAAAATCATAAAAGTGCTTTTGAATTATTTAATACTTTAATGGAGAACATAAACTTAGCATTGTTATACTTGTATTGTTTAATTGTGCCTTAACATTAAGTTCAAGAAGGAAGGTATGCAAAAGTTATGAGTACAATATTTAAAATTTACAAAAGGGATATAAGAAAAATAACAACTAATATTCCTCTCATGATTATAATAGTAGGGTTACTTTTCGTACCTGCTTTATATGCATGGATTAATATAATAGCTTCTTGGGATCCATATGGAAACACCAAAGGACTTTTAGTAGCAGTAGTAAATAATGATGAAGGCGCTCAATTTCAAAACCTAGAAATTAATATAGGTAGAGAGGTAATAGATAAGCTGAAAGGTAATGAAAGTATTGGATGGACTTTTGTTAACGAGGATGAAGCAGAAAGTGGAGTAAAATATGGTAAGTATTATGCTAGTATAACTATACCTGAAGATTTTTCGAGTAATCTTCTCTCAGTTGCAGCAAGTGGTGAGCCTAAAAAAGCTAAACTTATTTATTCTGTTAACGAAAAAATTAATGCTATAGCACCTAAAATTACAAAAAGCGGATTAACAAGTTTACAAAATGAAATAACTAGTTCTGTTACAGAAGAAGTAAGTAGTACTGTGCTTAATTATATGAATGCTTATGGTATTGAACTTGAGAAAATTAAGCCTCAGCTAGAAGAACTTATGAATATTATAAATGACATAGATAATAACCTACCTCAAATTGGTGAAGGAATAAATAATGCTTATAATGGGGCAGTAGATCTAAATAACTTTATACAAAATATTCAAGGGAATATACCTAATATAACAAATTCACTGAACAACGCTCAAAATGCTGTTCAATCCAGTAATGACTTTTTTATTAAGGTTAATGACACAATAAAAAATATATCTCCGTATGTTAGAACAGATTTAGCTACAGTAAAGGCTAATTCTACTGCAACAAGAGATGCACTTAACAGTATTAATAATTCCGTTGATACAGATGTTAAGGGGCAGCAGGATATTCTAAGATTAGCTTCAACTAAAATGAATAATGCACTATCTGCCGTTAATAATGATATAAATATACTTCAATCTGTAAATAATATTTTACATAGTAGTGCAATATCTAATTTTATAAATAAAATGCAAAATATTAGGGATCAATTAGTTCAAAATAAATTAAATTTAGATGCTTTGATAACTACATTAAGTAATGGTAATAAAATTTCTTCCGATGCAGTAGAATCTCTAATACAAGGGATAGATAAAACATCACAACTTATTGATGATTCAATAAATAATTTTGACAGCGCTATTTCGCCAGCAATAAATAGTCTTGTGAACAATACAACAAATATGGCAAACAACTCATTAACACTTTTAGAAAGTGCAAAAAATAATATACCTTTAATAAATAGTCTGCTAAAAGATGCTAATATTGGTACTGATTTAGGGGCAGAACAGATTAAAAATATTAAAGATAAATTTCCAAAAACTGAGGAGACTATCCACAGTAATGTTGAAAAATTTAAAAGTTTGAGTAATGATGAAAAATTCAACGAACTCACAGGTCTTCTACAGAAAAATACAAAGGATGTAAGTGATTTTCTGGCAAATCCAATTGAGCCAGTTCAAAACAGGGTATTTCCTATACCTAATTATGGATCAGCTATGGCTCCATTTTACAGTACTCTTGCTATATGGGTAGGTGGATTTACATTACTTTCTATACTATCTGTCCATGTAGAAGCGCTGGATGATGTTAAGAATTTAGGAACTACAAAAATGTTTTTTGGCAGGTTCTTAACTCTTGCAACCCTTTCACTACTCCAAGCTATTATCATTGTTTTAGGAAATTTATTTTTTATTAAGACTTATTCTGTAAGTCCAGTAATACTTTTAATATTTTCTATGTATGTAAGTATAATTTTTATAATGATTATATACACCTTGGTATCAGTATTTGGGAATGTGGGTAAAGCTTTAGCTTTAATTATAATGGTACTTCAGGTTTCAGCATCAGGAGGAACTTTCCCAATACAGCTTACGCCTAAATTTTTTCAAAATATAAGTCCAATGCTTCCTTTTACATATGCAATAGGAGGAATGAGAGAGGCAGAGGGTGGGATCATCTGGAGTTCCTTATATTACAATATTGGAATTTTATCTATATATTTTTTCATATCAATAATTATTGCTGTATTTTTAAAAGAAAAGATGAATAAGAAGTCAGAAAAATTTGTTAATAGGATGAGAGAAAGTGGATTAGTAGGAGAGTGAAGATAAACGCTAATTAAATTATGTTCATTTTATGTAAATGTATGAGCCTAATTTAATTGCTTAAGGTAGGTATTTACAAGAAAGTAAAAAAGCAATGATATAATTTGTAATTGGACTATTACAAACAAATATCATTATTGTCATTGATAAAGTAGGCGAGACTAATAAATAGTATGTTATTATATTACTATGTATAGAGTCTCGCTTTATATATTTTAAGTTAAGTAGTGTATGTAAAAATATTTTAAGTTAATAGGGGGGGATTAATGAGATGAAAAGAATTGAATTAATTCTTGCAAAGTTAAGAGAAATAAAAGATTTGTTTCCAAATGGAATTTCTGCATTAGAAATTGCGGAGGAGTTAAACCTTAGCAGAGCAAATGTAAGTAATGATTTGAATAAATTAGTAAGTGATGGGAAGGCAATAAAGATAAAGGGGAAGCCGACACTATTTATTGCAATAGATGAGGAAAACGTTACCTCAAATTTATCAGTCATAAATAAGTTTTCGGAAGCTAACCCTAGTCTATATTCAGCAGTAGAGCAAGCAAAAGCCGCAATATTGTATCCACCAAATGGAATGAATATATTATTACTTGGGGAAACAGGAGTTGGTAAATCGACTTTTGCAGGACTGATTTATAAATATGCCATTGAAATGAATGTGAAATCTAAAGATAGTCCTTTTATAACATTTAATTGTGCAGATTATGCAAATAATCCTCAGTTATTACTTGGGCAATTATTCGGAGTAAGAAAAGGTTCTTATACAGGGGCGGATTTTGACAAGGTCGGTTTGCTAGAGAAAGCTAATGGAGGAATTTTATTTCTTGATGAGGTTCATAGATTGCCTGCAGAAGGGCAGGAGATGTTCTTTACATTTATGGATAGAGGGGTATATAGAAGGCTTGGAGAAACAGAAAGTGAAAGAAGTGCAAATGTTCTTATAATAACGGCTACTACAGAGGATCCAAATACTACATTGCTAAAAACATTTACTCGAAGAATTCCTATGGTTATAACAATACCATCATTAAAGAATAGAGGAATGGAAGAACGATTCAATCTAATAAAACAATTTATGATTGAAGAGTCAGGAAGACTTGGAAAAAGTATTAAGGTGTCAGTAAACTCAATAAAAGCTTTTTTATCATATAACTGTGAGAACAATGTAGGGCAGTTAAGATCTGATATACAATTAGCTTGTGCTAAAGCATATGCTGATTTTCTGTCGAATAGAAAAGATGTAATAAAGATAAATAGTATAGATTTACCGCTATATATAAGGGAAGGTTTATATAAAGAGATAGAACATACACAGTTATGGAACAAATTGATTGATATAAATAAGAGATATCTAATATTTGATAAGGATGAAGATAGGGAGATATTTGAAGAAGGTACTAATGATAGCAATATCTATGAGATGTTAGATTTAAGGACAAATGAACTTAAAGCAAAGGGAATAAAAGGAGAACATCTAGAGGAAGAAATAGAAAAAGATATTGAAGATTATTTTAAAAAATATATTAACGATTTTAGTACTAAAGTTGATATGACCAATATAAAAAACATCGTAGAGAAAGATGTTATGGATATAATCGAGGAGATTATTTTATTCTGCGAAGAAGAACTGGGAATAAAGCTAGACAAAAAAATAAGTTATGGGTTAGCAGTTCATATTAGTAATTCAATAGATAGAATAAGGAGAAATAAAAAAATTGTTAATCCTAAATTAAGTAGTATTAGAGAAGAAAATAAAAAAGAATTTAGTGTGGCTTTAGATGCTTTGAAGATGATAGAGAGATCAATTGATATAAGTATGCCAATTGATGAAGCCGGATTTATAGCTATGTTCTTAAGTTATAATTATAGAAACGTAAGATATATACAAAATGATGTAAAGATAATAATAATTGCCCACGGTATTAGTACTGCGACATCAATGGCTGAGGCAGTTAATAGTCTGCTTGGAACAGAAAATACTGCGGGTATTAATGCACCCATAGAAGAAAAACCTGAGAATATATTAGAGAAAACTATAGAATATATTAGAGAACAAAAAATTAAATCGGATATATTATTTTTAGTAGATATGGGATCACTTACGACTTTTGGAAAAGAAGTAGAAAATATATCTAATATAAAAACTAGAACCATACCATTAGTCAGCACTTTGCATGCATTAGAAGCAACAAGAAAATCTATGATGGGATATTCTTTGGACGAAATATATAGAGAAACACTAGATGTTAATAGTTTATATGATGATAATGTTGCAGATATAGATTATAAGGAAAACGAGAAAGATAAAAGATTAGCAATAGTAACAGTGTGTACAACTGGTGAAGGTGGAGCTAAGACTATTAAGGGAATATTGGAACGAAATCTAACTTTTGATAAAAATGTAATAGAAATTGTGCCTATAAATTTTATAGGCAAAGAAAATGTATATGAAAGAATAGAAAAATTAAGGAATAAATACGAAATTATTTGTTTTGTCGGACCTTTTGAATTAGATGTAAATAGTCCGCAGTTTTCGCTAGATGATATTATAGATGGAGATTGTGCTAAGGATATACAAAACCTTATTGATGCAGAAGAAACATATATAAAAATGGAGGAAACTTTAGAGCGTGATTTAAAAAATGTTGATGGAATAATGGTACTAAAGAGCATAAAGAAATTCAATAGAACTGTTACTGAAGAATTAAAGGTTAATATAAAGATTAATATTCTAATTGGAATAACACTTCATATGGCGTGTGTAATAGATAGATATAAGGAAGGTAAAATTACCTTAGAATTTGAAGGGAAAAAGGATTATATAAAAAATAATTTTAATCTATATAAAATTGTGAAAAATGCATGTGCACCTATAAATACAAAGTATTCAATTAGTGTTTCAGATGATGAAATATGTTATTTAATGACATTCTTTGATAGTAATAACATTTAATAAATGAATCATGAAAAAATAAGAAATATATAAATATCTATTCTGTAGGATAACTAGTAATCTTACTTTATAGATATTTATATTTTTTTTGTTTAAATTTATAGACTAAGTTTTATAATTTAGTGCAAAATATTGTCTTGAATCTATAATATCTAAAAAATTGGGTATAAAACATATAATAAATACACAAAATAAAACACATTGACCATTTGTTTTAAAAAATTTGTGAAAAAGTAAAACACATAATAATTGTTTTTAAAGTGTTTTATTATCCTCAAAAGTGCATAAATGCTACGATTGAACTCATAATCACATTTTTATTTCTGCATCAGAAACTTGGCACGGTTATTGCTTTATATATAAGCATAAGAAAAACAAAACAAAATTAATATAAAGTATAAAAACAAAAAGTATTAAAAGGAGAGAGCAAAATGGAAGAATTAGAATTAGCAATCATGAATATTATAATAAACGCTGGAGACTGCAAAAATCATGCTTATATGGCTCTTAATAATGTAAACGAAGGAAATTATGAGGAAGCTGAAAAAGAAATGCAATTAGCAAATGATGCATTAGCTAAAGCTCATGAAGGTCAGACAATGTTTCTTCATAAAGAAGCTAATGGAGAAAAAGTTGATATATCGGTTTTATTTGTACATGCACAAGATCATTTAATGACAGCAATAACTGAAAAGAATTTAATTGAACAAATAATGGAATTAAGGAAAATTATAAATACATTAGTAAAACAATAAAAGAGATATAAATTTAATTAATCAACAACTATAATTCTTATTTTAATAAACTATATATATTTAAGGAGGAATCAACTATGATGAAAATTAGATTATTTTGCGCAGCAGGAATGTCAACAAGTCTTTTAGTTAGTAAAATGAAGGATGCAGCTAAGGTCAAAGGTGTAGAAGTAGATATAGAAGCTTTTCCAGAAGGACAAATGGATAAACATCTAGATAATGTAAACGTTGCACTATTAGGGCCACAAGTTGGATATACATTAGGAAAAGCAAAAAAGATGTGTGAACCACTTGGAATTCCAGTGGATGTAATACCAATGGTTGATTATGGAATGATGAATGGATCAAAAGTGCTAGAATTTGCACTAAATTTAGCTAATAAATAAGAACTGAATTTATATAGAAAAATGTAATATAAAACTGAATTATTGTACAAAGTTATATATAATCATTTAAGATATTAGCAGGCTATATGGAAGGTTGTAACTTTAATATAAAAGATAATATTAAGCCTAACATATTTATTATTATATATTCTGACTATCATATTATATTTAATTAAGGAGGAATCATTATGTCAATTGGAAATACCCTAAATGAAAAGGTTATACCAGTAGTTATGAAGTTTGTTAACCTAAAAGGTGTTATAGCATTAAAAGATGGTATTTTATTTACATTACCTTTTATTATGGTAGGATCAGTATTTTTATTACTTGCACAAATACCATATCAGCCATTTAACGATTGGATGGCTAGTCAGCTTGGACCAGGATGGACAGAGCCATTATTTCAAGCTTATGGAGCTACATTCTCAATAATTGCATTTATTGCGGCAATAGGTATAGCATATACCTATGCGAAAAACGAGGGACATGAACCTCTATCTGCAGGAATAATATCATTTGTAGTATTTTTATTAACAACTAATTCTTATGTGATAACTAAGGGAGGAGAAAAAGTAAGCGATGTTATTAGTAAAGAATTTGCTGGTGGAAAAGGAATGGTTACAGCAATTATTATTGGTTTAGTTGTAGGTGCAATTTACTCATGGTTCATGAAAAGGAAGATTACAATTAAAATGCCAGCTGGTGTACCACAAGGGGTTGCAAACTCATTTGCATCATTAATACCAGCAGCAGTTATAGTGCTTGGAGCAACAATACTTTATAGTATTCTTAAATATGGAATGAATACAACATTTATAGAACTAATATATAAGTTAATACAAACACCATTACAAGGAATGACAGATTCTTTAGGCGGAGTTATTGTTATGACATTTATAATCCCATTTTTATGGTGGTTTGGAGTACATGGATCATCAATTATAAGTGGTATAATGACAGGAATACTAACATCAAATGCAATGGAAAATCAAGCTATAGTTAATAGTGGAAAAGCACTTACAGTAGCTAATGGTGGTCATATAGTAACACAACAATTTTTAGACAATATGATTGGTATGACAGGTTCAGGTGTAACAATAGGACTTGTAATATGTATGTTATTGTTTGCAAAATCAGCACAAAGTAAAGAACTAGGTAAATTAGCTATAGTACCAGGATTTTTCAATATAAATGAACCAGTTTCATTTGGAACTCCAATAGTAATGAATCCATTTATGGCAATACCATTTATACTTACTCCAATGGTTACAGGGTTAATTACTTATTTTGCAATGTATACAGGGTTAGTTCCATTATTTACTGGAGTATTAGTTCCATGGACAACACCACCAATAATAGCAGGACTTATCTTAGGTGGATGGAAAATGGCGTTATTGCAATTAGTAATTATGGGAGTATCATTTGTTATTTACTACCCATTCTTTAAGAAACAAGATGCTTTAAACTTTAAAAATGAACAGGCAGCAAAAAATGCATAAAATTGAAATTTGATATAAATTAAATCAAGAACATTTTTAAAAATTAGTAGTCGTAATTTAATTAAAGATAAATTATTATTACTTTTTCTATAATAAATAGCCTCTATATAAAATAGTTATTTTCAAAGACTATTTATATGGAGGCTTATTTATATCAATGTTGTAATTTGAATTCAGAAATTTGCTCATGCATAATTTGCGAGTGAGATGCTAATTCTTCAATAGATGCTGATGTTTCCTCTGCTGTTGCTAGGTTAGTTTGGACAATATCTGATATAATATCCACTTTTAAAGTCATTTTTGATATTGCACTTGTTTGCTCTTCAGAAGCAGTAGCTATTTCCTTTACTAACTCTGAAGTATATTCAACATTTTCGACAATGCTATTTAAGGCTATACCAGTTTCATTTGCTATCAATTCGCCTTTAGATACAGTGTTTAATGAGTTCTTTATTATTTGAGTAATATTTTTAACAGAATTAGAAGATTGTTCAGCTAATTTTCGTACCTCATCAGCAACAACGGCGAAACCCTTTCCGGCATCGCCTGCTCTGGCAGCTTCTATAGCTGCATTTAAAGCTAATAAGTTAGTTTGTTCAGATATTGACTGAATTGTATTTATAATTGCTGAAATTTCATTGGAGGCAGTAGCAATCTCGTTTATAGATTCCATTAATTGTTTCATTTTATTATTTCCATCAGCAACAATCTTTGTTGTTTCATTGTAATAATTATAAGCTTTTTCAGAGTTATTTGTATTCTTTTTTACTTGATCAAGTATTATATTAAAGTTTCCCTGAAGTTCTTGCACTGCGCTAGCTTGATTAGAAGCTCCTTCGGAAAGTACTTTTGTAATTGAAGAAATTTCTTTTGCGCTATTTGCAGTAAAATCAATTGATTTATCTATATCTAAAAAGCTAGAATTTAAGTTAGCTATAATTTCATCTAAAGATTTTTGTATTGGCGCAAAATCCCCAATGTAATGAACGGATTCCATTTTGTTAATATTTAAATTTCTATTTGATAATTCCTCTAATGTATATGTTATATCTTTAATATATAATTTTAGCATATCTATAGATTTCTTCAAATCATTGAACATATCACCCATTTCATCTTTTGAAGAATATTCATTGTCTATGTTTAATATTCCATTTGATAAATTTGTAGAAACTTTTTTTACATTATTTATTCCTTCAAATATAGAAGATTTTAAAGTTTTACCTAGAAATCTTGGAATGAGTATTAAAAATATAATTATTAAAACAAGAATTACGGTAGCCAAATTCCTGTAAAAAATGGATTCATTTACAAATGTTTGTGCATTTCCTTTAGAAGATTCGTATAATTGAGAAATATAATTTTCGACAATATCTATTTGAAAGCTATATGTATCCAACTTAGAAGTTATTGTACTTTTAGGATCATTATTTTTGATAGAATTGCATAGTTCTTTTCTATAGGTATCAGCAATACTTAAATTTTTAGTAAGTTGATCTATGGCAGATTTATCACTTGTATTTTGCTTCAATAAATCTATCTTACTAGTGAGCTCTTCAAGGGCTTCATCGGAATTTCTTATAAAGTCTTCCTTATTTTTAGGACTATTTTCTATTACAGCTCTAGAAATATTTGTATCAGAAACCTGAAATGCAAGCCTAATATCGGATAATGCTTGAGAAATATGATAAGGACCATTATATAGAGAAAAAGTTCTAGCAGATAATGATAGTAGTACACCTATAGATATAACCATACTCAATAATGTAAATATAAGTATAAAATTAAAGGTTGTATCTATTTTTTTACTTATAGAATAGTTTTTGAATTTTTCGTTTAATTTGAATGATTTACTTATGAAGGATTGTTTATCTTTATTAAAAGCTTTTTTAATTTTATTCATACCGAATCACTCCTACTAAATTCAAAGTGAAAACATTAACATATATTATTATATCAAAGTTTACATATTACAGCAATTGAATAAATAGATAAAAATTTATGCATTTTACAGTATATAACTATTAGAAAAATTAATTATGAAAATGTATACAAAAAGGTATTGACTAATTAATATAAAAGCTTTATTATAGACTTATCAAACAACATTTAAAAAGTTATTTTAAAATATATTTAAAGTGAAACATTAACAAGTACTAAAGCTAAATTTAAAACTCGGACAGGCTATGTAAAATAATAGCTAGATTCAATTATTTAGGAATAGGATATTAATTAATATCTAACTTAATAAATCTAATTTGTAGCATTAAAATATCGAATAATATACTTCGTAAAATTTGTCAAGATCTGATTATAAGAATTTAAAATTCATAAAAAATGGAGGAGTTAAAAATGAATAATATACCACAAGTAAAATTAGGAATTGTTGCAGTAAGTAGAGATTGTTTCCCAATGGAATTATCAGAAAATAGAAGAAAAGCAGTAGTAGAAGCTTTTAATGGAGAAATTTTTGAATGTCAAACAACTGTTGAAAATGAAAAAGATATGAGAAAAGCTTTAGCTGAAGTTAAAGAAGCTGGAGTAAATGCATTAGTTGTATATTTAGGAAACTTTGGTCCTGAAACTTCAGAAACTTTACTTGCTAAAGAATTTGATGGACCAGTTATGTTTGCAGCTGCTTCAGAAGAGAGCGGAGATAATTTAATAGGCGGACGTGGAGATGCATATTGCGGAATGTTAAATGCAAGCTACAATTTAGCTCTAAGAAACATTAAAGCATACATTCCAGAATATCCAGTAGGAACAGCTCCAGAAGTTGCAGGAATGATTTCTGAATTTGTGCCAGTTGCTACTGCATTATTAGGATTAAAGAACTTAAAAATAATTTCTTTTGGTCCAAGACCTCAAGATTTCTTAGCTTGTAATGCACCTATTAAACAATTATACAATTTAGGTGTTGAAATAGAAGAAAACTCAGAACTAGATTTATTTGCTGCATTTAATGATCATAAAGATGATCCAAGAATTGCAGACGTTATAGCTAGCATGGAAAAAGAATTAGGTGAAGGAAATAAAATGCCTGGTATCTTACCAAAGCTTGCTCAATATGAAATTACATTATTAGACTGGATGGAAGAACATAAAGGTTCAAGAGAATACATTGTATTTGCAAATAAATGCTGGCCTTCATTCCAAACACAATTTGGATTTGTACCATGTTATGTAAACAGCCGTTTAACAGCTATGGGAATCCCAGTATCATGTGAAGTTGATATTTATGGTGCATTAAGTGAATACATCGGAACTTGCATAAGCCAAGATGTTGTAACATTACTTGATATAAACAATACAGTTCCAGCTGATATGTATGAATCAGAAGTTAAAGGGAAATTTAATTATTCATTAAATGATACATTCATGGCATTCCACTGTGGTAATACAGCAGCTTGTAAATTAACATGTGGAACAATGAAAAACCAAATGATTATGGCAAGAGCTCTTGAACCAAATCAAGAACCAAATATAACTAGAGGAACACTTGAAGGAGATATAGTACCAGGAGATATTACATTCTTCAGATTACAAAGTAATGCAGATGCAGAACTTACAGCTTATGTAGCAGAAGGTGAAGTATTACCAGTTGCAACTCGTTCATTTGGAGCTATAGGAGTATTTGCAATTCCTGAAATGGGAAGATTCTATCGTCACGTATTAGTAGAAGGCAGATATCCTCATCATGGAGCAGTTGCATTTGGACACTTTGGAAAAGCTGTTTACAACTTATTTAGATATTTAGGTGTTAAAGAAGTTGGATTCAATCAACCAAAAGGTATGCTTTACAAAACTGAAAATCCTTTCAAATAGTATTGGATATTTACCAGAATCAAAGGGTTATAGATAAATATTCTTGGCAGTTTTTTTATCTATCTTTGTTTTTGAGGTAATATATTTCAAAGGCTGAAGGCAGGTTCCCCTCCAGCTTTCAGCCTCAATTTATAAAAATTTAATATGTGAATAAAAATATAAATGCCTTCATTATTTAGATAGTATTTTAGAGAACTATTTAAAATGGAGGTTATTTATGCGTTTAATAAAGAAAAATTACAATAGGATATAAAATTATATCTAAAAGACAAATTATTCAATTTTTATTAAACGTTATCAATGCTAATATATAAGTATATCAAATATATGAAAATTCTAGGGGGTAGAAAGGTATATGAATAAGAATTTGAAAAGGATAGCATCAATCATAATGACAGTAACTATGGTTTCTGCATCAATGATTGGCTGCGGAAACAGCACTTCACAGACAAGCGGTGGATCTGCTTCAGGAAAGACAAAATTGACATTATGGCATATCCAAACGTCAACAGCAGCAGATGCAATTAAAGCATCAGTTAAAAGGTTTATGGAAGCTAACCCACAATATGATGTAGAAGTTGTTGATCAGGTTAATGATTCCTACAAACAGAAATTATCTATGGCAATGAGTTCAAATCAGACTCCAGATGTATTTATTCAATGGGGAGGATCAGGATTAATTGATTATGTAAATTCAAATAAAATTGCTGATCTTACAGAATTCATGAACAAAGATAACTACAAAGATAAATTTATAGATGCTGGAATTAATCAATGTTCATACAATGGAAAAATTTATGCCGTTCCGGTTGAAAACGTATCCGTAGCAGGTTTCTTCTATAACAAAGATGTTTTTGCTAAATATGGAATACAAGAGCCAAAAACTATTTCTGAATTAGAAGCTGCATGTGATAAGTTAAAAGCAAACGGAGTGGCGCCATTTGCTTTAGCTAATGCTACAAAATGGACAGGATCTATGTATTATATGTACTTAGCAACTCGTTTTGGTGGGTTAAATGCATTCGCAGATGCAGCATCAGGAAAAGGAAAATTTGAAAACCCTGCATTTGAATTTGCTGGAAGCAAAATTCAAGATTGGGTTAAAAAAGGTTACTTTATAGATGGATTCAATGGTATGGATGATGATAGTGGTCAAGCTAGACAAGCATTATACAAAGGTGATGCAGCTATGGATTTAATGGGTTCATGGTTCACAGGTACAGTACTTGGTGAAAATCCAGACTTTATGAGTAAATTAGGATTCTTCCCATTCCCAGCATTAGACGGTTCAAAAGAAGATCAATCACTTTGTGCAGGAACAGTTGGAGATAACTTATATTCAATTTCAGAAACATGTAAAGATAAAGAAGGTGCTTTTAAATTAATTCAATCTTTATTAGATGATCAAGCATTACAAGATCGTAAGAAATTAGGTAAGATTATTCCACTTAAAGATTTCAAACCAGACGATGCATTAACACAAAAAATCTTAGACACAGTTAACCAAGCAAAAGGAGTTCAATTATGGTATGACCAATACTTACCAGCAGAAGTTGCAGAAGTACACAAATCAACTTGCCAAGAAATATTTGGGCTAACTAAGACTCCACAAGATGCAGATAAGGAACTACAATCTGCTATGGATTCATATAAGGCAAAAAATAAATAATTATAGCAGCATTAAAAAATAATGTAAAAGCTGTTGCAAAATAAAAATTCTATTATATATAAACAATTGCAAATTTAGATTTGAATTATAGCTTATCTTTGAATGAGAATGTGCAAAGCATTTATGATTTCTGAAAAAGGAGTACAAATATGATATATCAGAGATGTAAATATGTTTATATTATAAGTCAAATGCAGAAGTTGAACTTATGCGGTGGAATTAATTTTGTAACAGCTCAATAATTATATAAAGGAGAGAGAGAAAAAGTGCAATCACAAACTAATAGTTTAGCTAAAAGACGTGCCGCGTCAACGAGAAATGCAGCAATTATATTTCTTGTGCCAGCATTTTTATTCTTAATAATATATATAGCATATCCAATTGTCTACTCTTTTAATTTAAGTTGCTATAATTGGAATGGATTTGCATCAAATAAGGTATTTGTAGGATTAAATAACTGGAAAGAACTTATTGCTGACCAAATTTTTAGAAAAGCGTTTCTAAATAATATTGTTATTATGGTTCTATCTATAGCTGTCCAATTACCAATAGGTCTTGCTCTTGCAACATTTTTAGATTTTGGTGGGAAAAAATTTAATATATTTAAAGTAATTTGGTTTATACCAATGTTAATGTCATCTGTTGCAATTGGTTATTTATTTAAGTATGCATTAGATGCAAATTCTGGTATAGTATCAGGAATATCAAAGTTATTAGGTGGGCATTCAGTAGACTTATTAGGTAACCCTAAGACAGCACTATTAACCATCACAATAGCTATTTGCTGGCAATTTATTCCCTTCTATATGGTGTATTTTTTGGCTGCATATAGTGGAATACCATCAGATTTATATGAAGCAGCAATAATTGATGGAGCAAAAAAAAGTCAGTATTTTTGGAAAATAGCACTTCCACTTATGAAACCAGCTATTAAAAGTGCAATTGTATTATCAATGGTTGGATCATTAAAATATTTTGATCTCATATATGTTATGACAGGTGGAGGACCAGGTAACGCGTCAGAACTTATGGCAACTTATATGTACAAAAATGCGTTTTTATCTCAAAGAATGGGATATGGTTCAGCAATTGCTTCAGGGATGTTTATTCTTATAACAATAATATCATTAATCACAATTAAAACATTAAATAGAAAGGAAGATTGACTATTATGAAGCAGAATTCATTAATAAAAAAATTATCTATAAAAGCTATCGTTGGAATACTAGCAATAGCATGGCTTTTAATTACAATAGTTCCTTTTATATTTATGTTATTAGCAGGATTCAAACAGCAATTTGAGATGCTTATGGGAAGTGTATTCGATTTACCAAAAAGTTTATATTTAAAGAATTTCATTGACGTATTCAAAGGAAACATATTTATTTATTTTAAAAACAGTATATTAGTACTTATAGTGTCGCTAGTAATTTTACTATTCTTAAGTGCATGTGCATCTTATCCATTATCTAGATTCAAATTTAAGTTAAATAAGCCAATATATGCTATAATAGTAGCATGTATGTCAGTGCCAATTCATGTAACATTACTTCCAATATTTTTGATGACTACTAAGATGGGTTTGTATGATAGTCCTTGGGCATTAATAGGTCCATATGTGGCTTTTAATTTACCAATCTCAGTATTTATATTAGTTACATTTATGCAGGCAATTCCTAGGGAATTAGAAGAAGCGGCTGAGATAGATGGGTGCAATAAATATAAAATTTTTTCAAATGTTATGCTTCCATTAGTGAAGCCAGGGCTAGCAACTTTAGCAATTTATAATGGTGTTGCTATATGGAATGAATTCAGTTTTGCATTAGTTTTAACTCAAACATTACCTAATAGAACATTACCACTTGCTATTTGGGAATATCAAGGTCAATATACAATGAATGTTCCAATGATTATGTCGGTATTAACTATTTCTATGTTACCAATGATCATAGCATTTATTTTTGGACAAGATAAATTAATAAAGGGCATGATGGCAGGAGCTGTCAAAGGTTAATAATATACTTATGGTAGGTAACTCTTATATATAAGAATTACAAAAAGGGATACAGGTATGTATAAGGAATTGAGAAAAGTTATAAATAAGCTATCTAAAATGAAATTTAATCAGAAGATTACTACATTTTTTATATTGGCAGTCTTAATTACTAATAGTTTTGTAATTTTTGCTGTTTATCAATTAGCAGGAAAGCAAATTACTGAAAAATCCAGTGGATTAGTGCAAGGACAGTTTGAAACAATAACGGATATTTTAAATATAACATTAAAGAATATTATTGAGACATCAAATATGATCACAGGGGACAGTAGAGTTAAAGAATTCTTAATGAATAATAGGCTGACTTCAAAGAATTATAACAAAGATACAAGTGATGCATATTCGTCAGTAAGATATCTCTTAAATACAAACAGTTATATAGATTATATTGGATTGGTGAAATTTGATGGCCCAGAGTTAATATATGTTGGAGAGTCTTGGACAAGTAGCGATTTCAGGACTCAAACTTTAAAGGACTATCAAGATGCTGTAGGCACAAAGTTTGGTAACTGTAAGATAAGCATGAAGAAAAAAGTATTTTATCCAGATCAGTATGTACTAAATATATATCAACCGATCAATGATAAATACAATTTTAATAAATATACTGGATTTTTAGTAATAGGAATTGGAGAAAAAAGTATAAAAGAATTTTACTCTAATTTAGATAAAGGGCTAAAAGTACAAACATATTTAACAGATAAAGATGGAGTTATTATATCTAATGAGGATAAATCTCTGATTGGAACAGAAAGTCCTTATAAAAGCGTATTACAAGGAAAAAGTGGCCAACAAAAAGTTGAAGATAAGATGGTTATTTATGAGAAGCTTGATAATTGGGATTGGTATATGGTGGGGGAGATACCAACAAGATCAATGTTAAGAGATACCAATGCAGTAATAATTTTAATAATAGCTTTAGTAATAGGTGCTGGAGTATTAATTAGTATAGCTTGCTATAAACTAAGCAATAACTTATATAAGCCGATGGATGACATTGTAAGAAAGATGAGAGAGGTTTCGATGGGAAATCTGGAAGTTAGAATGGAACAAGATTATGATGGCAAAGATTTTAGGCAACTAGCAAGTGGCTTTAATATCATGATTGAAGAAATTAATATACTTATGTATAGGATAAAAAAAGAGCAATCTGAGATTAAGCAAATCGAATTAAACAGACTGCAATCTCAAATTAAACCACATTTTTTATATAACACACTAGAGTGTATACATTGGCAGGCTTTATCTGATGGAAATAAAGATGTATCAAAAATGGTAAAAGCGTTAGCTAATTATTATAGATTATGTCTAAGTAGAGGGAAAGATGTTATTCCTATTTCGCAAGAACTAGAAAATGTAGAAAATTATTTGATCATACAAAATATGAGATATAGTGGAATTGCTGAGTGTGAAATAAATGTAGATGAGAATTTCAAAAATGTACTAATACCCAAGCTTACACTTCAACCTTTAATAGAAAATTCCATTTATCATGGAATAAGGGTCAAAGATGGGTATAAAGGTAAGATATTAGTTACCGCAAGAGAAATAAATAACAAGATAGTTATATCAGTTGCTGATAATGGAGTTGGAATGAGACAAGAACAAATTGATGAAATAAATAGCTCTATATCAGTATTTGATGAAAAAACTGGATATGGTTTAAGGAATGTTCATAAGCGAATTGAAATATTATTTGGTAGTGGGTATGGATTATACTACAAGAAAAATGAACATGGTGGAACTACGGTAGATATTATATTACCTAAAGGAGAGAATAATTAATGTATAAAGCTATAGTTGTAGATGATGAGGAAATGATTAGAAAAGGAATATGTAGTGTGATTCCTTGGGAGAAACTCAAGATAGATACTGTTAAAATGGCATCCTCAGGAATTGAAGCTTTAAAAATCATGGAAGAAGAAGCATTTGATATCATGATTACAGATATATGTATGACTGAGATGAATGGATTATCTTTAGTAGAAAAGATGAATTATCTAAATCCTAGGTTAAAAATTATTGTTTTAACAGGATATGATAATTTTGAATATGCTCAAAAATGCTGCAAGATGCAGGTGGAGGATTATCTCCTAAAACCAGTAGATGAGATAGAACTTGAGAATGCTATCGGAAGATTAATAGAGGATTTAGAGCATGAGAAAACTTTAAGCCATGAGCAAAAGATAAATAGCAGGATACAAGGTGTAACAGAACAATTAAAGCTTGAACAGATTATGCAAAATTTACTTTATGAACGAGTGAAGACAAGTGAATTTAAAAAAGTATTGAAGGAGTATTCTTACGATAAGGAAGAGATGCTTCAAATTGCTTTGGTATGTCCAATTATAGATGATAATTTAGCTTGGAAACAACATTTTGAATTATTAAATTTATCTATTAAAAATATTTGCATTGAATTATTTGATTCTAAGAAACAAGGGATTACATTTGAGGACAAAAATAGAAATATAGTAATCGCCATATTTATAAGAGAAGAGTTAGAAGAAGTAACATTAAGAGTACAACATTTAATTGAGTATTTGAAAAATGAGTATGATATTAATCCTAAAGTAATTCTTGGAAGCGTTGTAGGCGGATTTAATAAAATCAATATTTCATATAACGACGCATGTGTTTTATTAAATAATAAGAGCACCTATGGGAAAATCATAACGAAAGAACCTAGAGAAATACGTTTGACTTTATTTAACGAGAGAGTTCAGGAATTTAAGAAGAATATGATAGATAATATAGATGACCTTGAGAAAGTAATGAGTATTTATGAGGCTTATTCAGAGGCCATAGAGTTTTATAATTTATCGACATCATTAGTTAAGAAAACATGTTTTGATATTGGAGGAGGAATATATTTTTCCTACGCAATGGAAAAAGGAGATATATCAGATAATAAGTTAAATTCTTTATTAATTTCATTAAAAAATTGTAGTAGAAGTGATGCCTTGAGAATTACACGAGATTTCATAATACAAATACTTCAGACTGATATTGGAGAAAGCCATGAAATTATAAGAAAAGCAAAACAATATATTAATGATCATTTAAATGAAGACATTTCAGTATATAGTATAGCGGAAATGCTTTATTTAACTCCAACCTATTTTTCAAAGCTATTCAAACATAGTACAGGAGAAGGCTGTAATAACTACATTATACGTAAACGAATACAGAAGGCTAAGTCCCTATTAGAAACAACCAGTATGAAAACGGGTAAAATAGCAACTTTAGTGGGATATAAGGATACAAATTATTTTTCTTTAGCTTTTAAAAAACAGACAGGAATGTCACCAACTGAATTTAGAGAAAAAGGAGGAAGTTATAATGAGGAAAGCAACTTTGATTTCAACAACAAGGACTGATAGCTTAGTAAGTAGTACTATAGATATTAGTAAAGATAAATCATACCATACATTAGAGTTAAATGGGGAGTCCTATCAAACTATTGATGGATTTGGTGGATGTTTTAATGAGTTAGGATATATAGCATTAAAAAAGATTCCAAATGATAAGAAAGAAGAGGTATTTAGAAATCTATTTGATCCAGAGGAGTGTAATTTTACTTATTGTAGATTGCCAATTGGAGCAAATGATTATGCAGAAAGCTGGTACAGTCTAAATGAAACTAAGGGCGATTATGAAATGAAGAATTTTAGCATTGAAAGAGATAAAGAATGCTTGATTCCGTACATTAAAGAAGCAGAAAAATATAGTGGAGAGCTTAATTTATTTGCTTCTCCATGGAGCCCCCCAACTTGGATGAAGTTCCCGGAAGTATACAATTTCGGAACATTAATATGGGAGGAGAAAAATCTAAAAGCATATGCTCTTTACTTTAAGAAATTCATTGAAGAATACCAAAAAGAGGGTATTAAAATTAATCAGGTACACATACAAAATGAACCTATAGCAGATCAGAAGTTTCCATCATGTGTTTGGTCAGGAAAACAATTACGTGATTTTATAAAAGAATACATCGGGCCATTATTTGAAGAGAATAAACTTGATGCTGAGATATGGCTTGGAACATTAAATTCTCCTTATGATGATTATGGAGATGAAAATTGGCAATTTGGTCAGTATAATAATTTTGCTAACACTGTACTAAGTGATAAAGATGCAAAAAGATATATAAATGGCGTTGGGTATCAGTGGGGAGGAAAGCATGCTTTGCTACAGACAAGAATTGCTTATCCAGAAATGAAATTGATACAGACAGAAAATGAATGTGGAGAAGGAAAAAATAGCTGGGAATATGCTGAATATGTATTTAATTTAATGTGGACATACTTTATAAATGGAGTAAGCGCCTATACCTATTGGAATATGGTACTTGAAGAAGAGGGAATAAGCACTTGGGGATGGAAACAAAATTCACTTATTACGGTTACAAAAGATAATGATGTTAAATATAATCCGGAGTATTATCTAATGAGACATTTTTCAAAATATATAAAACAAGGAGCGACAATGAAAGGTCTAAAAGGGGACTTTGCAGGAAATGCTTTGGCTTTTGAGAATCCAGATGGAAGTGTTGTATTAGAAGTATTAAATCCATTTGATGAATTACAAGAAGTCACATTTAGTGTTAATGGTGAAGATTATAGCTTTAATATTCAGCCTCATTCTTTTAATACATTGGTTGTTTAGTCTTATAATTAAAAAAAGTTAGAATAAATATTATGATTATTTTAGGAGATGTGTAATATGGTCGAAGAAAAAAGAATTACTCATGAATATGCGTTAGAAAAAGCAAAAGAATTAGTAGGAAAAATGACGCTAGAAGAAAAAGCAGAACAATTAACTTATAAATCATCAGCTGTAAAAAGATTAAATATACCTAGATATAATTGGTGGAATGAGGGATTGCATGGAGTAGCCAGAGCAGGTATAGCAACAGTATTTCCACAAGCTATAGGATTAGCTGCTATGTTTGATGATGAGTTATTGAATGACATTGCAAAGGTTATCTCAACAGAAGGCAGAGCAAAGTATAATGAAAGCAGTAAAAAAGATGATAGAGACATCTATAAGGGAATAACTTTTTGGTCACCAAATGTTAATATTTTTAGAGATCCTAGATGGGGCCGTGGTCATGAAACCTATGGTGAAGATCCATATTTAACATCTAGATTAGGAGTGGCCTTTGTAAAAGGACTTCAAGGAGAAGGCAAATATTTAAAGGCGGCAGCATGTGCAAAACATTTCGCTGTTCATAGTGGACCAGAAGGATTAAGGCATGAATTTGATGCAGTTGTAAGTAAAAAGGATTTATATGAGACTTACCTCCCTGCTTTTGAAGCTTGTGTCAAAGAAGGTGATGTAGAGGCAGTAATGGGGGCGTATAATCGTACAAATGGTGAGCCTTGTTGTGGAAGTAAAACTTTATTAAGAGACATATTAAGAGGAAAATGGAACTTTAAAGGTCATGTAGTATCCGATTGTTGGGCAATTGCTGATTTTCATTTGCATCATAGAGTGACAAGCACTGCAACAGAATCAGCGGCATTAGCTATGAAAAATGGATGTGATCTAAATTGTGGCAATGTGTATCTTCAATTATTGCTTGCCTATAAAGAGGGATTAGTAACAGAAGAAGATATAACAACAGCAGCAGAAAGATTAATGGCAACAAGAATAAGATTGGGAATGTTTGATGAAGAGTGTGAATATAACAAAATACCATATGAGTTAAATGATTGCAAAGAACATAATGAATTATCATTAAAAGCAGCTAGAAATTCAATGGTTTTATTAAAGAATAATGGAATATTACCATTAAATAAAGATAACTTAAAATCAATTGCTGTTATTGGCCCTAATGCTGATAGTCAGATCATGCTTAAAGGTAATTATTCAGGAACTGCATCTAGATATATAACTGTGTTGGAGGGAATACATGAAGCCGTAGGAGAAGATGTAAGAGTATATTATTCCGAAGGTTGTCATTTATTTAGAGACAGAGTTGAAGAACTAGCAGAACCTAATGACAGATTAAAAGAAGCAATATCAATAGCAGAAAGATCAGATGTCGCAATTCTATGCCTTGGACTAGATTCTACAATTGAAGGTGAGCAAGGAGACGCAGGTAATAGTGAAGGAGCTGGTGATAAAGCAAGCTTAAATTTACCAGGAAGGCAGCAAGAATTATTAGAGAAAATAATAGAAACAGGTACACCTGTTATATTAGTTATTGGTGCAGGAAGTGCATTGACATTTAATAATGCAGAGGATAAGTGTTCAGCTATATTAGATGCTTGGTATCCTGGAAGCAGAGGTGGCAGAGCGGTGGCTGACTTAATATTTGGAAAGTGTTCACCAAGTGGAAAATTACCTATTACATTTTATAGAAATACTAAGGATTTACCAGAATTTATAGATTATTCAATGAAAGATAGGACATATCGCTATATGTCTTGTGAAAGCTTATATCCATTTGGTTATGGATTAACTTATTCTACTGTAAAATTATCAGAATTGCATGTACCAGATGTAGAAAGTGATTTCGATGAGGTAGAGGTAAGCATAAAGATAACTAACACAGGAAATTTTGATATAGAAGAAGTTGTACAATGTTATATAAAAGATCTTGAATCTAAATATGCTGTTAGGAATCATAGTCTAGCAGGATTTAAACGTGTTGGATTGAAAATAGGAGAAAGCAAAATTGTAAAAATGAAAATCAAGAAATCATCATTTGAAGTGGTAAATGATGATGGAGAAAGGATATTAGATAGCAAAAGGTTCAAATTATTTGTTGGTATATCACAACCAGATAGTAGAAGCATTCAGCTTGTTGGAATATCTCCCTTAGAAGTTGATATCAAGCTAGCATAAATTTTTATAGTATATTATGAAGCTGCTCTAGTCGGAAAATATTTATCAGACTGGGCAGCTTTATTATAGTATATATGTTGCAAATTGGTTTCTACATTCGGACGCATAGCCTGTCTATTGTCTGAGTAGGAACCATATTTATAGAT